>NZ_JBPOEN010000003.1:0-525023 GCF_059941365.1 Photobacterium sp. 270122K | reverse complement strand
GAAAAAAATCCGAGTGCAGTGAATACACTCGGATTTTGACATGCTGTAAGGATCGTTCAACTGATCATTTTTTCGTTAACTGATCAGCATTAGGCTTTACGCCTCGTTTAGTTTCCTCTTCTGCCTTAACGCCACTTTAGCAAACGGCCTAACTTGGAGGGGTGATAGGACCAGCAATGATCAAAGATGGTCATGAGATCAGGGTTACCGTATTTCGACAAGCTGACTGCATGGAAACGGTTTTTGTGCTCTTTCAGTTTATTGATACGTTTCAGCATTTCTGTCGGCTGTGACGGAGCAATAAAATCTGACAATACAACCAAATCTGCATTTTTGTACTTCTCCCCCAGCATCAAATCGATCGACTGATCCAATACTGGCCCGAGATCGGTCCCACCATGAAAACTGTATGACAGGAAGTTAAGCACTTCTCGTAACCCATCTTGCTTGGTCAGTTCATAGGTAATTTGCTGGGTAGAAAACATGATGACATAGCAATCGCGATCTTCCGCTAGCGCAATTTGCATCAACCCGTAGGCTAACGCTTTGGCACATTGTTCAGGAAACCCGTTCATGGAACCGGACGCATCAATACACACGATGAACGGGCCTTTATCCTGCTCAACCTGCTTAGTTTGACGCTTATACGCTTTCACGCGACGCAGTTTGCGCTGTGCCCCTTGCATGCGGTAATTCAACAAACGCTTATCGACAAGATGCTTATAAAACACCACTTCTAACTCAGGGTATGCCAAAAACATGGCTTCGTTAGGCAGCAGTTTGGAAAGATCATCGCTCTCATGGATCCCTACGATATCGTCAGTGACATTGTCACTTCTCTCTTCCACCATTTTCACATCTTCAGCACGTACCCTTTCCTTATTTGGATCGTCGATTTCATTCGCCATGCGACCGAGCTTTTCCGCAATCTCTTGCAGACCGTTGTTTTTCTTCAGGAAGGTCGCCATCGCCTTTAACGTGCCCACGTCTGTTTTAGTCAGCTTGGCTTTTGCCATGTCCCATAGGCGTCCGGCTTTTTTCTCATCCCCACCTTCTGTCACTCCATCCATCTGCTTCATGGTTTCAATGCGTTGATAGAGGTCGGACAATAGCTTTTCTTTGTGTTGCTCAAGTTCGCAAAGTTGCGCTTCAGTCAAGGCCTGAGTCAGGTACTGATACCACTGATGACAAAAGAAGCGTTGAAACATCGGGTTATGTTTCTGGTTTTCTTTTTCTAATAACGCTTTGGCTTTGAAATAGAACGCGGATTGGCCTTCGAGTTTTTTTACCACCTCATCCGCATGGTCGACAAAGTATGCCGCTTCCCACTGACAGGCTTCCTGATAGAGGGCTATTTCACGTTGAAATTGATCTTCAACACTCACCTTAGTGATCCGTTGTTGTACTTGTCCTCGCCATTTATTCACTTGCCGCTTCATGGCAGACTTAATACCAGGGTTCGATTCTGCCGCCATGATGATTTGCGGCTGCATCATGAGATCGTGAATTGCATTGTCGATAATACCAGACTCACTCAGCATCAACGCTAAGTTCATACCTTCAGAAATGGGCATAAGGGCTATGACTCCTCAGGCAAAATATTCGGACAATTGAGTAATGCGAAACGCATTTTTCTCAATCATGACTTTCAGGTCATGCACCGCGTCCGTGGCAAGCGACAAACTGTGTTCAATTTGTTCCGGCAATTGCGGATCAATAAAGCTATGGGGGAGCGCACCGTGGAAACTGCTGCGCGACATTTTTAAATTATGCTCAGCATCCACCGCTTTTTCAGATGCGCGTTCAGCGTCTTTCAACCAGTGTGCTTGTTGGGCTGCGGTGATCCCATGCTCACCTGCAATACCCACTAATACCGCTCGGTTCGCAATGTCTTTGATCACCAATCGTTGCTGCGCATCCACTTCAAATTGGAAACGGCAAAGATGGGTATTTTTATTCACAAAGCCATACATATCACATTGGCCAGATTTGATTTTCTTTTCAAATTCGTCGCCGTCCACATAGACCCAACGACTGTCCCCTTTTTCTTGTTCTGAGACTGACGGGTTATGTTGTAGCATCACCAATTTGATCATGCGGGGGTTGTGATTCACGTTATAACGATTTGCGGTCGAGAAATCGTATTTAAACCATTCTTTACGCATCATGGTTTCACGTGTAAACGTGACGCAAAGATCAGTCAGAATTTCATCTTGAATATCATTAATAATCACTTGTGCTTCATTGGCACTGACTTGTGCTGCTTCCTGATTGAATGCTTTTTGTGTAGAGAACGCCTGAATAATGGTCTGTATAACCTGTCGTGATTCAGGGCTATTCCACATACAATCGCGCAACAGCAGTAAATCCAGCGGGTTGATGGCATCACGGCCATTATAAAAAGCACTGGCTTTCAGCAGGCGTACCGATTTTTTCCAGCGACGGTCAGAGATATACAGCTCACTGTCTTGCGCATCAATCTCATCGACCTGCTCTGAACGTGATTCAATCATGCTTTTTAGCTGATAGATTTTCTCAAAAATCTCATCAGAGAGCGTGACGTTATCAATGTGCTGTTGCCAATGGGTGTACTCTTCATCGGTAATGGCCAAGCCCGGTTCAAGCTGTTCAATAGACGGTCCTTCTCCCATGAGCATCGCTTTAAAATTTTGCTTTTCCTGAATACGATTAACAAACACACGCACTAACATTCGGTCATACAACGCATCTAAGCCGCTGTCTTCATCGGGCAATTCATTGGATGCCGTGATCAACAACCGCATGGGTACAGGTAACACCTCTTGCCCATTTTTAAACGTTTTCTCGTTAACCACCGTTAGCAGTGTATTCAAAATGGCAGGGCCAGCTTTCCAGATTTCATCCAAGAAAACCACTTGCGCCGTTGGCAGATAGCCGTCCACCAAACGGACGTATTTACCGTTATCTTTGAGCTCTTGAATAGAGAGAGGGCCAAAAACTTCTTCTGGCGTGGAAAAGCGGGTCATGAGGTAATCAAAGAATTGGCTGTTATCGAAAGCTTGGATGAGGCGTTTAGCAATGAGACTTTTTGCGATGCCTGGCGGCCCTAGCAAGAACACACTTTCCCCTGCCAATGCGGCAAGCAGGCACAACTTAATCGTTTCTTCTCGCTCATAAACACCATTTGAAAGCGCTTTGATAAGTTTCTGAATCCGTTCTGAAACGAGCGCTTTATTGGGTTGAGCACTGCTAGCCATTTTGAGCATATTTCCGACCTCTTATCGTTAGCGCATCCCTGTGTACTACACTCTATTCAGAATAGACATAAACACCAAGATGTTACAATCATGTTAAGCGAAATAATTTGTTACAGTCTTTATATATCAAAGAGATCGCTATACCTCTAGGGCACAATCTTTGTTTCCATAAATGAGATCTGATTAACAGATTTTTCGGTCACCATCTGTCTACAGCGTAATGGACTCTACTGCCGTTAACATCCCCCCACTCAATGCTCAGAAATACGATGGTAATTATCATAATAAAACGTGATTTTAATCACCTTTGGTGGGTGCAAGATGGTACGTTTCATTTTATGTATGAAGGAAGGTATCGGAATCTCACCCTCGCCATTTACCAAGGGGTCAGTATCAACTCAAACTCTCCTGTTACTAACATAGATAATCGACTAACGCGTTATTTATTAAGAAAAAAATGTAAACACATTGTGTGCTATTTGGGGGTTTGCCATGATAGCGCTAATTTAGAATATGAGTACTGCTCTGACCATGAACTCCCTGTCTCAACTGCCGACCCGTCTGATCATCATCATCTGCCTTGGTGTGCTGCTGTCCGCCTTAGTGCCATCAAATGGGCAGTTAGCTATCGTCGTCTCGATTCTGACACTGGTGCTGATCATCATGCTGTTACGGGAAGATTTCGGCAGTGACATGCGCTGTTGGATGATGTTGGCGTTGGGGACCTATTCCATCGGGGTACTCGCCGATATTCTCGATGAGGTACCAGAACTGGATAAGCATTGGCTGATCCATTCAACCGATAATATTTTTATGCATATCGGTGTTTTTTTGATTTGTTTCTGTTTTATCAAAATGATGTCGTCACGACGTGAAATCATCGACAAACTGCATCACCAAATTCAGGTTGCCCACCAATTAGAGGAAGTCCTCAGTCGCTTGGCCCTTGAAGATGATCTCACTGGACTGCAAAACCGCCGAGCGCTATTCCGCAGTTTTGACCAAATGGCCTTTACCCATGAACGCGGCGTGCTGGCCTATATCGACATTGATAATTTCAAGCAAGTCAATGACACGTTTAGTCACACTTGTGGCGACCAATTGCTGATCACTATCGCGAAAGCCTTATCAGACACGGCGCCGACAGGGAGTCATATTTATCGCATTGGCGGTGACGAATTTATCGTGCTACTTCCGTCAGAAGACACGGAAAACAGTCAGTCGTGGTTGAATACATTATACGATGCGACACAGGCAACCCGTGACTACTACAATATCGACCTCAGCGTGGGTTTATCCCCTTACTACCCCGGAAACCTAAGCGATCCTGGCGCGATTTTAGCAAAAGCAGATAAAGCCATGTACAAAGAGAAAATGGCCAAAAAGGCGCCTGTCACCTAATAAGTGCATTCATCGCTGTTTTTCCATACACTCTCTGCGGCATTGCCTTTTCCCGTCACTTTTTCACATTAGTGTCATAGTCCCGTAATAGCATGGGCGCCATCGTTATTCTGGTGTTTATTTGGAGAATGTCATGTTTACCAGAACCACTTTGTGCGCATTATTATCGGGCATGTCTTTCGCGGTTACCGCGGAAGAGACGGTGACTATCACCGGCTCAACCTCTGCCAGCCATATCGTTGAAGTCTTAGCGGAAACCTATCATGCACAAACGCCAAGCGCTGACATTGAAGTACAAGGCATTGGCTCTTCTGCGGGGATTCAGGCGCTAAAGCAAGGCGTGGCAGATCTGGGAATGAGCTCCCGTTATCTCAATACCGATGAAATCAAACCCGACGTCGACACAGTGGTGATTGCGCACGATGGCATTGCCTTAGTGGTACATAACAATAACCCGGTGGGCAACCTGACAAAGCAGCAGGTAGAGAAAATCTATCACGGTGAAATCAATAACTGGAAAGACGTTGGCGGACCCGATTTAACCATGGCGGTTGTAAGTCGTGAAAATGCCTCCGGTTCTCGCTTCTCGTTTGAAGATTATATGAACTTAACCCAGCAGATTGATGGCCAAACTGTCTCTGACATTAATCCGCGCGTATTGGTGGTGAACACCAATGGTACGGTGAAAAGCTTGGTATCTCGCAATGAACACGCCATTGGCTACATTTCGTTGGGTTCAATTGACGATTCAGTCAAAGCCCTTTCTTTTGACGGTATCCACCCTACGCTAGATAACCTCGAATCCGGCGAATATAAAATTTCACGCCCCTTTTTGATGCTGTACAAAGAAAAGAAAGTGCCAAAATCAGCCAAGGCCTTCGTCGATTATGTAGTTTCTCCTTCTGGTCAGGCGATTGTCGAAAAATACAACTACATGCCAGCCCATCAGTAATTACTTCTAACTCTGATCAAAAAAGTGTTCTGACCCAAAAAGCCGAGACACGTCCACCTAAATAAGAAGATGTGTATCGGCTTTCTAGCTTCTATTCGACCGGATACCGGTACACACTGCCCCACTCCGTCCATGAGCCGTCATACACGGTCAAATGCTTACGGCCGGCAATATCTGCCGCCAGCGCCAAAATACACGCCGTCACTCCCGATCCACAGCTAAATATCAATTGCTGTTCAGGATCGCTCAATGCATCAAAGCGCTGTTGTAACTGCGAAGCGGGCAAGAAATGTCCGTTATCAAGTAACTGGCTAAAAGGCAAACTGTTGGCATACGGCATATGGCCGCTACGCACACCATCGCGGGGTTCTGGCTGCAAACCATAAAAACGTTCAGCCGGTCTGGCGTCAAAAATCTGGTTTTGCGGATCGCTCAATTTTTGGTGTAGCGTATCACCGTCAATCACCCATGTTGGATCATAGTGCGGGACAAAATCGGCTTTTGGCACCGGCTCCGGTGTCTGTGTTTCCAGCGCATATCCGGCTTGTCGCCATGCAGGCAAACCACCGTCAAGCACCGCAACCTGTGTATGTCCCATCACCCTAAACATCCACCAAACACGCGGCGCGGAAAAGATCCCTTGGCTATCGTACACCACCACTACACTGTCGTTACTGACACCCAATACACCCACTTCTTGCGCAAACACATCGGGGGTTGGCAGCATATGCGGCAATACCGCATTCACATCTGCAATTTTCTTATCAAAATCGAAATATTGCGCACGAGGAATACGTTGTTGTTGCCATTCGGCGTAGCCATCACGTGCCACAGCAGGCATAAACCAACTGGCATCCAGCACAACTAACTGCGGATGATCGATATTTTCAGCTAGCCACTTGGCGGATACCCGCGATGAGGGAAGAATTAACGCTGACATTGCTTATTCCTTAGCATAAAGAGAACCATCATCACAAAGCTTGCCCTACAAAAGGCGAATATGTAGCGATGAAACAGTACAATTAGATATGATAAACCCAATAAAGGTGGTGTTAGTAATATACCGTATGAAAATACCCGTTTCGATGCACAAAGCTTCGAGGAATGAAGCTTCGAGGCGCGAGGCGTCGATGTATTCAACGTTACGGCATTCACGTTAACCACCCCACCGTGAAGACACCTTCATGTTGTATCAAAGGATTGTCAATGACACAATTTTCTCGCGCAATGTTTGCTTGCTGTGTACTCATGGCTCCCCCGGTCTCTGCGTTTAGTGCTAGCAGCGTCTCATTTTCGATGGATAACGACGGAATCGTCGGTACAGACCAAAACTATACCAACGGCGTTTTTTTTGAATTCAATGCCGCGCCTACACCTTCGTTAACCACGCACGCGCCGACACCAATTCGCCAAGTGGCCGGCCTGTTACCCCTCAGTGATACTGCACAACAAGGCTGGAGTGTGCGTCTAGGGCAACAAATGTGGACGCCGGAAGACATTGAAGCCACAGAGCCCGTCGCCAATGATCGTCCTTACGCCGGTGTCCTGTTTCTGGAAAGCGGTATTTATCAGTACACCTCCACCTATGCGGATAAGTTTGATGTCATGCTGGGGATCATTGGTCCCAATGCGTACGCAGAGCAAAGTCAGAAGTTTATTCATGAAATTATCGGCTCTGATGACCCTATGGGATGGGATCACCAAATTGAACAGGAGATCCTACTTAATCTCGGTTATCAAGGTCACCGCCTGCTCACCCGTCAACCCGCACATGGGTTGGAAAGCTATGAACTCAGCGCAGTGGGTCGCGTGAATGCCGGTAATTATCAAAGTGAAGCAGCGATTGGCGGTGTACTTCGTTGGGGGAATCATTTAGCCGATAACTTTGCTACGACAGGGTTCAGCCCGGGTAAATGGGTTGATGTCGGTATGTTATCGTCCAGCGCATCGGGGTATTTCTTCTTTGCAGGTATCGAGGGCCGATACCGTTTCAATGACATCACCATTGAAGGCGACAGGCCGGACAATGTGCCTGATACCCATATCGAGCACTGGCAAGCGACAGCGGTATTGGGTGGCGTGTATTACCAGCCAAGATGGGGCGCGAGTTTGAGCTTTGCGACAAATTCGTCTGAGTTCAAAGAAGATGAAAGAAACTCTACGTCGATGGGATCGCTGGAAGTTTTTTGGCGATTTTAAGCCGCCGTTTTGCTGTCATCCATAAAAGAGAATTGTCGCTTTTATTCCATTTAAATCAAATTATACCCTGTGCCGCACAGGGTGTAATTCAAGCCTTCTTTACGCCACTGACTGCACCAGTGCAGAGATCCCCGCGGCATCCAGTGTTCCGGTTGCAGCACGCTCAGCAATCTCTTCAGGGGTAAACAGCGTGCCGTCATACACCACGACAATACTGGTATCCCCCGACTTCAAAAACGTGGTTTCACCGTACTCTGTATAGCGGGTCGCGCCAATACTGATGATCGCTTGCGTCGGGTAACCCGCATTGGCCAAATGCATCGCAATGTGTTCGGTTGGCCCCACATCCTGTTGGTTGTTCATTCTGTCGATGATCCAATCCAGCAACTTTTCATGGAAGTAGCTGTAGCCCAATACTGGACTGTCTTCGCCATAACGATGCAATTCGCCATCACGCAGGTGGAAACTGGCGATACGGTAGGCATCCAATTCGCCCCCTTCAGACAAGGATGACACTGGGATCAACTTCTCAGATAACCCTTTGGTATTCGCACCCCAGTTTTTCTTTTCGCTGATTTTTTTCGCATCCGGCTTTCGAATGGAGCAATCGTTATACGCCGCGAAATGCGTAGGCGTCAGGCCGACAACACGCTCACCGTCGTAAAGAATGTCACACAATAGCGCCACTTCTGGCTCAATTTGCAGATTGTCCGCATCGTTCGGCGGCACAATGGTGTTATGTGACAACGGGTACGTTGATAAGAAACCGGCTTTTTCCGATGGCACATAAAACGGAAAGATGGCTTTCGGCTGAATCGCTTCTTTCACTTCGACCGCAAGGAAGTCTTTGGCTTCACCCGCTTGCTCTAGATGGCCCGCAAAGTTGCCCGCCACCCCAAAACCAATCACATGTTGATATGACATCCATTTATTCTCATGTTCTGCAAAATAGACGCTATTTTAGCGACCAACTGCGTAGTAGCACGAGAAATAGCTCACAACCCTGACGATTACTTACCCTGCATTGTCATGCGAACACAAAGTTGTAAGCAATAATTAACCGTCATTTAACATGCGTTTATTTTTCTGTATGCTTTTCATACAACGAAACAGGATGTTTCGGCAAAAAAAAGACAAGACAAGACAAGGAGTCACAACGTGATGCAAAACCGCAATACTTCGTTCCGCCCTCATTTACTGGCACTGTCAATCGCACTACCCACTGTTGCCCTGTCGACATTTGCAACCGCGGACACCCTAAGTACAAATGCAACAGTTAGCCCTGAGCCGTTCAGCTCTGCTTTGCTCAACTCGCCATTACAAACCAAAGTTATGAACGGGGAAGTGGCGAAAGATATCGCCAACGATTTACTGCCTTGGCAAGCCGCTATTCAAACCAATGTATGGCATGGCAGCTATTATTCAGGCTGTGGTGCTGTCATCATCAGTGATTACTGGGCAGTCACCGCTGCGCATTGTCTTGAGGCAGCTGCTGAATTAAGCGACACCCTTATTGCTGGCACCACCTACATTCCCAATTCACGTGGCGAAGCAGATACCGTTGAGGCCCAATACCAATTCAACATCGTAGAAAAAATCCTGCACCCGGGTTACAACGGTGTCTATGACCTCGACTTCGACCTCGACCACGACATCGGTTTAATCAAAGTTGACCGTCCACTCACCAGCGTGGCAAAACCCATCAAGGTCGCCTCACCTCAAGAACAGCTTGAAGCCAATCAAGCTTTCAGTAATAGCTGGAATCCCACGGCCTATTCAACCGGTAATTTGATCGCCTCTGGCTGGGGTAACACTGAACCTGCATTCCTGCAGCCCGATGAGCTGATGGTGGTCACGCTGGCGGGTATCCCGATGGAACAATGTGATGCGGGACTCCCCCTAACGGCATCCTCTCACTTTGTTTGTGCTGACAGTAATACCCCTGAGATCAAAAAAGACGTCTGTGCGGGTGATTCCGGTGGCCCGTTAGTTTGGCAGAACCCAAACCATGCCAGTGATGCCGATTTCGGCTTGCGCGTGGTCGGCGTGACTAGCTTTGGCCCTTACTGTGAAGAAAAATACAATGGCAACCCGTTTGCCCAAACAAACGGGTTGTACACGGAATTAGCGGCTTACTATGACTGGATCATGAGTGAAACAGGGCTTGATTTGAATGGTCAGTCCCCATCCACATTCAGCCTTAACCCGTTTGAACATGTCCGTAATGACGTCCCAACCACTGATGGCGGCGATACTGGTAGCGGAGAAACGGGTGGAGAAACCGGTGGTGGCACGGATGAAGGTAAAGAAACAGAAACCAGTACCTCAACATCATCCGGTGGTGGCAGCATGCCAGCCACTTTCCTCGCTACGCTGTTAGCGCTGGCATACTGGCGTCGTAAAAACTGATTGAGTACCCATGTTGTGGCACCTCCCCCTTGCCGTAATATGGGTATCTCAAGCTAACAAAAAAGCGCCCGAAGGCGCTTTTTTTATGTCTATCAAAAACGTATAGCTCTAGATGTATGGATTTGCATAGACATCTGTCTACATACGCTTCTGATAGGTATTACTCATCATCCAATTCAACCAGTTTGGTTGAACCACCGTGGAACTTCTCACGCTGACGCTGTACCAAGGCAAAGAAGCCCGGGATCAGGAAGGTACCGGCCAGCAATACGCACAGCAAGCCCCCTGTCAGAGAAATACCCAAGGAGTTCTGGCTGATGTGGCCCGCGCCAGAGGCGAAAACCAAAGGCAGAATACCCAAGATGAACGACCAAGACGTCATGTTCACCGCACGGAAACGCAAGCGACCACCACGTACAGCGGCTTGCTCGATTTCCAACTCTTTCTCTTCACGTTCAATTTTGGCAAATTCAACAATCAAGATGGCATTTTTCGCCGCCATGGCAATCAGCAGGACTAAACCAATCTGTGCGTACAGGTTCAATGGTGTGCCAGTAAGGTTCAAGGCAAGGAAAGAACCTAATGTCGCGACAGGGACCACCAAAATGATTGCCAGCGGAATACTCCAGCTTTCATACTGCGCCACCATGAACAAGTAGATAAAGATCAGTGCCAACGCAAAGGCATAAATCGCTTGGTTACCCGCTTGGACTTCTTGGTAAGCCATGCCTGTCCACTCGTACTGGTAACCCTGCGGCAGCACTTCCGCCGCCACGCGTTCCATCGCAGCAATGGCATCACCACTGGAGTAACCCGGCGCTGGCGAACCTTGGATCACCACAGAACGGTACATGTTGTAACGCCATGCCACATCCGGCTCAAACACTTGCTCCACGGTCGTCAGCGTGCTCAATGGGATCATGGTGCCATTGGCAGAACGCACATGGAAACGCTCAAGGGCATCCAGATTGTCACGGAAATCACTGTCCGCTTGCAGCGTCACACGGTAGTTTTTACCGTACATGGTGAAATCATTGACGTACATGGAACCCAAGTTACCCTGTAGCGTCTGGAAGATATCAGTCAGTGGAATGCCCAACTGCTTGGCTTTTACACGGTCAATGTCCACGTAGTAATGCGGCACATTGGCACGGAAGGTACTAAAGGTATATTGGATTTCAGGTTGCGCGTTCGCCTTCTTGATCACCTCACCCATCACATTCGCCAAGTCAGTACGACTACGGCCTAATGTATCTTCCAGTACAAATTCAAAGCCAGATGCCGGCCCCATTCCCGGCACCGCAGGGGCACCCATGGCGAATACCACCGCTTCCGGTAAATTCATCGCAGCACGGGCGTTAATTCGACCCGCGATAGCAAACGAAGAATGATCCCCTTCCATCGCATTTCGCTCATCCCACTCTTTGAGTTTGATGAACAACGACGCACCATTAGATGCCGCCGCACCGGTTAAGAACGCAAAACCGTTCGCGACCGTGATCCCTTCAATGCCCGGCTCTGTCGCCAGCATATCTTGCAACTTCAACGTGGTCGCTTCAGTACGCGACAGTGAGGCGGAATCAGGCAACTGGACATTGACCAGCAAGATCCCTTTATCTTCCGTCGGTACAAACGCCGTCGAGGTCGTTTTCGACAAGTACGTTACCGCCCCCACCGCAAGGGCAAAGAACGTCATCAATAACGCTACTTTGCGCACCAAGAAGCCGGCGACAGAACCGTATTTCACGGTCACTTTATCTAAACCACGGTTGAAGATTTCAAACCAACGAGACGTATTGCCGCCACCTTGCTTCAGTACCAACGCACACAAAGCCGGTGACAAGGTCAATGCATTGATCGACGAAATCAATACCGAGATACAAATCGTCAATGCGAACTGGCGGTACATGATACCGGTGATCCCTGGCAACATGGCCACAGGCAGGAACACCGCCAACAATACCAAGGTAGAGGTGATGATTGGCCCCGTTACCTCTTTCATTGCCAGCAAGGTCGCTTTACGCGGCGTCAGGCTTGGGTCACGTGCCATGTTGGTATCAACGTTTTCGATAACCAAAATGGCATCATCCACCACGATACCGATCGCCAAGATCAATCCGAACAAGGTCACGGTATTAATGGTAAAGCCCGCAGCCAGCATGACGGCAAATGTACCGATCAACGATACAGGAATGGCCACGACCGGGATCAAGGTTGAACGCATGCTGCCCAAGAACAGATACGTCACGGCAATCACCAACAAAATCGCTTCAATCAGGGTTTTGACCACCCCTTTGATCGACTCAGACACGAACAACGTGGTGTCATAACTGGTTTCATACGCCAAGCCATCCGGGAAGTTTTTGCTCAAACGATCCAGCATCGTCATCACAGCTTCACCACTTTCCAACGCATTCGCGTCAGATTGCAGGTTCAACGTCACAATCGATGCAGGCTTATTACGGAACTTACCGTTACCATCGTAAAACTTCTTACCCAGTTCAACGCGTGCGACATCTTTCAGGTACACCATCGAACCATCGTTATTGGCTCGCAGTACCACATTCTCAAATTCGTCAACGGTCTCAAGTCGACCTTTGGTCACGAGGTTAAACTGCACTTCCTGCGCCGCACTGTAAGGGGCTGCACCCACTTTACCGGCCGCAACCTGTACGTTCTGCTCAGACAGTGATTTATGTACATCCGACGTGGTGAGTCCCAAGTTCGCCATTTTCTCAGGATCTAACCAGACACGCATGGCGTACTCGCCACCACCGATCACGTTCACTTCACTGATCCCTTTCACGCGCGCCAACTGGTCTTTCACGTTCAGGTTAATGTAGTTGACCAGAAATTTATCGTCGTACAGATCATCCGGAGAGTAAAAGTTCAGCACCATCAGCAAGTCAGGGGAACGCTTTTTCACCGTCACGCCGACCATACGCACTTCTGCCGGTAGCTTAGATTCAATCTGCGCCACACGGTTTTGCACGTTCACCTGCGCCATGTCAGGATCGGTACCGATATCAAATGTCACGTTCAGGCTATAAGAACCGTCATTGGCGCTTTTTGAAGACATGTAGATCATGTTTTCAACACCATTGATCGATGCCTCGATCGGATCGGCGATGGCCTCTTCTACTACCTCTGCACTCGCACCTGAATAGAATGCCTTCACACCAACAGAAGGCGGGCTAATTTTCGGGTATTCCGCCACAGGCAGGTTCATTGCCGCAATGGCACCCGCCAAGGTCAGAATGATAGAGATCACCAGCGCAAACTTTGGGCGCTGGATAAAAAAGCGACTTAACATGATTACCCTTTCGCCTCTTCATTTTCGAGTCGCACTGTCACACCGTTACGCACACGCTGCAGCCCTTTGGTCAGCACCTTGTCGTCGGCGTTCATGCCCGATGCAATGATGATCCCGTGTTCTGTCTGTGGTCCTAACGTCACATTGCGGCGTTCTGCCACATTACCGTCAACCAATACCATAACAAAATCCCCTTCAAGATCGCTTTGCACCGCACGACGCGGGATCACAATGCGCTCAACCGGTGTTTTCTCTCGCAGGAAAATCTGAACATGCTGACCTGGCAACAATGCCTGAGCGGTGTTATCAAAACTGGCGCGCATCGCAATCGTACCGGTATTCAAATCAATACGGTTGCCGATGTAGTCCACCGTGCCGACTTGGTCATATTGTTCGCCGTTTGAAAGTGTCAATACGACTTCCACATCGTTTGAGCCTTTGCCGGCACCGTCTAACGAGTCAATACCTAAATCAAGGCGCTGACGCTCACTGACTTTGAAGGATGCCTGGATCGGATCAAGGCTCACTAACGTGGTTAACACGCCTGCGCTCGGCGACACTAAATCACCAATACTCACTTTACTGTCGCTGATGCGACCCGTGAACGGCGCCACTATGCGGGTATAAGAAAGATCCACCTCTGCTGATTTCACTTGGGCTTTGGCGGCTTTTAACTGCGCTTCGGCATTCAGTTTTTCGGCAGTAAGGCGGTCATACTCAGATTGGCTGATGCTGCCTTTCGGTAGGAGATTTTCACCACGCTGCCAGTCAAGGTTGGCACGTTTGAGCATAGCTTCTGCCTGAGACACAGACGCTTGCGCGCTGGCAAGACGCGCTTCATACGCGGCAGGTTCAATCACATACAGCAACTGACCTTTTTCGACCTGCTCACCTTCTTTAAACAAACGCGACTTCAGGTAACCCGATACCTGAGCGGTAATGGCGACATCTTCCATCGCTTCCGTACGCCCTACAAACTGTTTGCCTTGTTGGTAGTCAATCACGGTGACAGGTTGTGCCGCCACCAGCGGCATCATCGCGGCAGGTTGTCCTGTCGCCTTCTCTCCACATCCCACAAGCAGACTGGTACTTATGAGTGTTGCGAGCATCAGTTTTTTATTCATATTGCCGACCATCTTAAAATTTGTAATAAAAGCGCAAGAGGTTTGTTAACCTGTCATCATTAGCATTATGGAGAAACATGCCTCGCCACGCGTAAATGTGTAATATGTTGATGTATTTTGCTGAAAAATAGCATTAAGGCTTTAATAGAAGCTGAACAAACGCGGGGATAAGAGAAGTTTTTTGCTTCAAATGTATCAAAGTGTTTCATGTTGTATATTTTTATGCATTAGAGCTGAACACCCTGCATTTACTGCTTATAACTCATTGCGTTATCATCGCACCAATATATACCTAGGATGCATATTAAATGGATTACCTACCGATATTTTTGTCATTAAAGGATCGAAAAGTCATCGTTATTGGCGGTGGGGAAGTCGCATGCCGAAAAATCGACTTATTAAGGAAAGCAGAGGCGAAGATCACGGTTGTTTCCCCTGCTCTGCACCCCTATCTGTCAGGACTGGCAGAGAAAGATGAAATAACATGGATTAACAAATTCTATACATCAGATGATTTGGAGGGGGCCTATCAAGTCTGGGCGACCACCAACCAGCGAGCACTGAATCATCAGGTTTACAATGATGCGCAAGCACATGGATTATGGACCAATGTGGTCGACGATAAGGACTTTTGTGATTTCATTACCCCCTCATTGATCGATCGCACGCCAATCCAAGTCGCGATTTCCAGTGGCGGCGCTTCTCCGGTTTTGGTTCGCTTCTTGCGTGAAAAACTCGAAACGCAATTGCCGCAAAATCTGAGCCTGCTAGCAGCGTACGCCGGCCAGCAACGTGACCGTATAAAGCAATACTTCAATACCGTGGATGAACGCCGCAAGTTTTGGGAGCTCTTTTTTCGTCATCCCGGTGTAGAACACGCTGACAACATGGACACCTTAGAGGCGCATTTTCAGCAACTACTCAGCGACAATGCAGAGTCACTGGCAGGGCTCTATTTGATAGAAACCGGTAACGATCCTGAAATGCTGAGCTTGAAGGCCTTACGCCTGATGCAGCAGTCAGAGTTTGTGCTGTTCCCTAAAGGGGACGAAGATGGGATCTTTGTTGATTTGTGCCGTCGCGATGCCGATCGTGCGCCTTACACGGCAGACACGTTGGCCGATCAGGTACAACAAGCCCTCAACGAAGGGTTACGGGTTTGCGTGTTAGCAGACAAGGCACAGGCGGCAATATTGTTTGCACCGTTATTACATCATCGCTACGCGCAATACATTCCCACCGTGTAGCCCTGCCTCCGACTTAAATAGGTATGTGTCACGGCACATACCTATTCATCATTGCTTATCTACACAGCTCTCTTTATACGTGATACAAAAAATACACGGCATCACCCAGTGTTCATAAATATTAACACAGAAAAATTCAAGTGAGCACACAAAAAAAGTCATAAAATGCTAAAATTGCCTAAAAGGTATTTCTTCTTTTATCAAAACAGGCAACATCGAAATGCATGATATCACTACTCTTATCGTCACCGTATTCATGGGCTTTTTTGCCATGATGAACCCCATTGCCAATACCGCCGTTTTTGTCGGGATGACAGGCAACCAAACACCACAACAGCGCAGAAATACCGCAATAAAAGCCTTAACGACCGCCTTTTTTATCATTGCGGCATTTTGCTTGCTCGGAAAAGGGATCTTTGATGTGTTTGGCATCACCCTACCCGCACTGCGACTGGCCGGGGGGATTTTAGTGTTTCTGGTGGGTTACCATATGTTACAAGGTAACGCATCGAAGATGCATTCGACAGCCGCATCAGCACCGTCCGCCGGTAATGGCACAGCCAGTGAAGAGAGCAATAATAAACAAGATGATGAAGACGATGGCAAAGATATCGCCATCTCCCCGCTTGCTCTCCCTATTCTGGCGGGCCCTGGAACCATTGCAACGGCGATGAACTACTCGGCATCCGGTGATATGCTGCACATTGTCATCACCATCGCGGCATTTGCCACATTGTGCTTAATCACCTTTGTCTGTTTCTTGTTTGGCCCTAAGCTGGTGGATAAGATCGGCGAAAGCGGAATCAGCATTACGACCCGCTTGATGGGACTGATTTTAACCGTGATTGGCATGCAAATGCTTATTCAAGGCGTGCACGATGCCTATGCGTTATTCCAAACCACAGGCTAAAACGCAACGTCCTTAGCCTCACCTTTTGGGTATTAGCCAAGAGAAATCAAAACACAGAAGAGGCAAAGGATATAAGGGAAAGCCTGCATTGACAGGCTTCCTTCTCACGCTACCTTCCACACTGCTTATTTGTAATCGTTCATTGGCCCCGCATCCATCAGTACATCCACCTCCCCGCGTGCATTACGGACAAGTTTCGGCCGATTTTCTGAACCAGAACGGCTGTAATATTCGAGCGCTTTAATGATCACCCCCTCAGGCGTATTAATGATCATACCCGGCACACACGTAAAAATAGAATCATCCCGATTGGCATTGTCGGCTGGAATAACGATCTCTGTGCCCTGATGATTATCTATCATCATAGACACTTTGTAGCGATGAAATGAACCTGACCCGTTCGACTGGGCGGAATAAGCCACTGGCACGACGGCCTGAATGTTGTCATTAAGGCGAATGCGTATTTCTTCTTTGCTGGTACTGGGTTTCGACTGGAAAAAGCCGCCTTTTGCCTGCTTTACGTCCCCACTGTGGCGAACGGCCCCATTGCCAAAATCTTTTAATGGCATGACACCCTGTGCACCAAACATCGCCACATCAACTTGTGTACCATCGGTTAAAAACACCAATGCATACACGTCATAGTCGGTACCGCTATTCCATGAAATGGAGGCGGTAATTTCAGGGGTTTTCTCTATCAACACAGCCTTTCGCCCTTTCGATAGATCGACCCTTCCGCTCACTTTTTCCAAATTGATCGATGACACCGGTTTGCCCGCTGAGACAGGAGGGGCAACCGGAGGAGAGACAGGTGCTAACGTCACTTCAGGCTCTGGTGCAGCATCCACCTCAACACCATACAACGCGCATAGCCCTGCTAGGCCACTGGAAAAGCCCTGCCACACGGAACGCAATTTACATTGGCCATTACGCAGGTAAACCTCTGCCACGGTAATGCCTTTCTCGCTACTAAACGCTTCTGGTTTTAGGGTGATAACCGTACCATTGCAATGCACTTCTGCAATCAGGTCTAACCCCGCAAAACCGATACCGTTATCTTCCGTTAGTGTAATTGCCACTTTGGCAATATGGCTGGCAGCATCATGCAAAGCAAAATCGATTTGATGGACTGTCATCGTTGACTGCACAACGGGCGGTACAAAAGTCGCCAATTTATCAGGATCTGACGGTTGATTAAAAAACACCATACCTTCGTCACCGCGTACTTTTCCTGTTGTATCCAACAAGAACGCCGTTAAGTTCACATCAACCTGTGACGACGTTACGTGCTTAATATAGAGCGTCCCGTGCGAAGCGGATAACGCACAATTACCGCCTTTTTGTAATTCCATGTTTGTCCCTTTTCTACTGCCGTGAGTGACTCATTCCCTTTACCTCAGTGCCAACAAACGCAGATTGCTATGCACCTGACAGTACTGTGCGGCACAATGTAATGCATGGCATTATTCACTTGAAGACTCAGCATTCACAACAGACATAACAGGGCCATCCTGAAAATCATGACCGACCAAGCAGTTTACGGTTTCTACCTGTGAATACCGACCAATTAAAACGCTCTTCCCTCACATTATTCACCCGAACAACACCCCGTATTCGTTCAAAAAAGTGTCAGTTATTTTTACACCCCTAGCACGCACGCAAAATAAACCATTGATTATAAAGAATGTAAATATTGGCACTAAAACTGCTTTTATATAAACACAGTGCACACGCACTCAGTTTTAATATCAAAGGGAGAATGGTAATGAAAAAATTAACCTTAGTTGCGTTGTGCATGAGTGCTCTTTCCTTTTCTGGCTATTCAAATGCTGCCGTCATGTATGACGTTGTCAGTGCGACCTCAAAAAATTGTTCGGGTGGTCCTCATGGTGTCTGGACCAATAAAAACACGTTTTCAGGCGGTAAATGCGGACAATATTTTGATATTCAAGAAGGTAAATTCACGTTTTACAACGACCACAGCGATGAAAATATGTGGACAGCATCCTTAACGATGACCGCCAAAAACCCATTCAATGACATTGCGGAAGTTAACATGGACTTCCACACCTTCAGTCATAAAGAAGCCTATAAAGGGGGTGGCGGCGGTAAAGACAATACCGGTACGGATCTAAATACGACCCCAACACCGGGTAATGGTGATATTGATTTCTTTACAGGGATTGGGGCTGACAGTTACATCAAGATCACGAAAAATGATTCTACCGAACACATGTATGACTACCTGCGCCTGTTTGGCTCAAAAAAAGGGATGCCGCTTGTTTTTCAATTCGGTGATGGAGCCAGTGATAAGCGGGATGACAAAAGCTTACCGCTTATTTTCGGGGGAGCGGCGTGGCTACTACCGTATGCCGGTGCAAAAGGCAGTCACCATTGGGATCTGAATTTACACTTTGTCGACCCAACCGTTTTTTCTGTCCCTGCGCCATCATCACTCGGTGTCTTTGGGGCCGGTGCACTCGCCCTCGCCTTCTGGCGTCGTCGTCAAACGCGATCATAGCCAAGATCAATAATACGCGTGCATTCTCCTTAAACAAAAACGGCGGTATTGGTTACGCACCAATACCGCCGCTTCTCTGTTTTCTACAACATTATGACTCGCGATTAAACCAATCCAATTTCTCATGCAACGCCGTGACACTTCCCACCACAATCAAGGCTGGACTTTTCGCCTGCTTTGCTACGTGAGGCAGTGCCTTCAAATCGCAACGAAACACGCGTTGTTCGCGGCGTGTGCCGTTTTCAATAATGGCGCATGGCATGTCGTTGGCTAAGCCATGAGTTAACAGTTTATCCGCAATGTACCCGCTTTGCTTCAGACCCATATAAAACACGAGGGTCGCATTTGACTGTGCCACGGCCTGCCAGTCGATCTCTTTTCCGTCTTTTTGCACATGGCCGGTAATAAACTGCACTGCTTGTGCGTGATCACGGTGCGTGAGCGGAATCCCCGCATACGCGGTCGCTCCCGCCGCGGCCGTGATACCCGGCACGACTTCAAATCGAATATTATTTTCGGCCAAGGTTTCAAGCTCTTCACCGCCGCGCCCAAAAATGAAGGAATCGCCGCCTTTCAGACGCACCACACGCTTTCCTTCTGAGGCTTTATCCACCAGCAGTTGGTTGATCTGATCTTGCGGCACACAGTGATAGTCCAATTGCTTGCCCACATAAATCATTTCCGCCTGGTCATTGGCCAAGGCCAGAATATCTGCCGACACCAAACGGTCATACACCACCACATCCGCCTGTTGAATCACGCGGTACCCCTTTACGGTTAACAGATCCGGATCGCCCGGCCCCGCGCCAACTAAAGACACCAAACCACTGTGTAAAGACGTCATACGTGTAGTCATCACAACACCTATCTATGCAAATTTGAGAATAAAAAGAGGCACTGTGGTGCCAATGCCGCTTGTTATTATCACTTTCTATCAATCTGTTATCGCGTATCGCCTCATACCTACGCAGCATAAGGCGATACACATTTTATCTCACAGTATCTCGTGATTATTTGGTGGCCAACACGCCTGCAGCCTGTGTTTCTGTTTCCGTGCTGATTGCTGGCGCCGTTTTAGCGTGCGTCAGGTAAAGCGGAAGACACGTGAACAGCAACCCACCCACAATGTTGCCCAGAATGGTCGGGATCAAGTTGAAGTTCAACCATGTTGCAACACCGAAGTCAGCACCCAGCATCATCCCCAGTGGGAACAAGAACATGTTCACAACGGCGTGCTCAAACACAAGGGCAAAGAAGATGAAAATCGGTAGCCACATCGCGGCAATTTTGCCAGCTACCGTGCGTGCCGTCATGTTACCAATCACGCCTAAACACACCATCAAGTTACACAGAATGCCGCGTACAAAACAGGTGATCCAACCGTCCATGCCAAGATTCTCAAAACCAACGGTACGGGCAGTGGCAATAGCAATGAACTTCTGGCCGACGGCGTTCGGTTCCATACTGAAGTTCATTGTCAGAGACAGCGCAATCAACCCCGCGACGAGCAATGATCCCATCAGGTTACCTAAGCCTACCCAGCCCCAGCAACGCAGTACTCGCCCCCATGTGATACCCGGACGGTTTTCAAATTTAGCCAACGGCGCTAAACCAAATACCCCCGTGACCAAGTCATACCCCATTAAACTCAAGATACAAAAACCAACCGGGAACACGAGTGCCCCGACAATCCCGATTCCAGTCTGTGTGATGGTGGTAATCGCGACGACCACCGCCAGTGACAAGATGATCCCCGCCATCATGCCACGCAAAATCAGGTCCCGCGTGCCTGTGCGTACTTTTGCTTCGCCCGTGTCAATCATTGTCTGGACGAACTCTACCGGTTTTAAGTAAGACATCATGTCTCTCCAATAAGTTGAAATTAAAATAAAATTGAATAGTGAAAGGCTGTCTGTTTCTGTTTTATCCCTGTTGAATAAACAGGAACAAGCAGCCTTTGAGCTATTGAATCTTCACCGCACTGTCGTGTTTACACGCTATGCGGCAATTTCAACGCTCCCTTTGGTCACACGGGCTTTATACGCTTTCACGCTAAAGCGCGCGTCTTCCATACACACCCCGGTTGAGAGGTTAAAACGCTGTTTTTTCAGTGGGCTCGCCACCCATAATTCACCTTGGTGTTCACAGATCAAACCGCGAGACAACACGTTAGATTGAAAGAACGGGTCGGTATTACTGATGGCCAATACCGCTTCCGCGTCCGTCGGACGGAACACCGCGACTTGCTGGCCATTCACTAATGCACAGACTCCCGTCCCCGGAACGATATCGCTGATAGCGCAGATTTTTTCAAATGACATAATCAACCTCGCCTTATGCTTCAGTCAGAGACGGTTCAGTCAGCGCCACATGTAAAATGTCGCCTTTCGCGTCAGGGTGTTTTTCAGTAAATGTCGCAGGACGGTGCTGTTCACGCTCAGGGGTAAATACCACATTGTCATCACGCTTATCGGCATTAATGAAATGCGCAAAACGGGTCAGTTGTGATGGGTCATTGATAGTCGCCGTCCACTCACACTCGTACGCATCCACCAGCTTGGCGACATCTGCCTCAAGCTGCGCATTGATCCCCAGCTTGTCGTTAACGATCACTTCACGTAGGTAATCCACACCGCCTTCCATGTTTTCCATCCACACCGAGGTACGCTGCAGTGGCGCGGCGGTGCGAATGTAAAACATCATGAAGCGGTCGATGTATTGAATTAGGGTCGCTTGGTCGAGATCACTGGCCAGTAAGTCCGCATGACGCGGTTTCATGCCACCGTTGCCGCACACGTACATATTCCAGCCCGCATCCGTCGCGATAATGCCCAAATCTTTCCCCTGTGCTTCCGCACATTCACGGGTACAGCCTGACACCCCAAACTTCATCTTGTGTGGCGTACGAATGCCTTTGTAGCGGTTCTCAATAAACGACCCAAGACCAACAGAATCTTGCACGCCGTAACGGCACCATGTTGAACCAACACAGGTTTTCGCCATACGCAAGGCTTTGGCATACGCTTGACCGGTTTCAAAACCCGCATCAATCAACTTGCCCCAAATCGCAGGAAGATCATCTTTTTGTGCACCAAATAAACCAATACGCTGCGCACCGGTCACTTTGGTATAAAGCTGGTATTCTTCAGCCACTTTCGCCAATGCCCCCAAGGCTTGTGGCGTCACTTCGCCCCCCGCCATACGTGGGATCACCGAATACGTGCCGTCTTTTTGAATATTGCCGAGGAAGTTGTCGTTGGTGTCATGCAGCTTCACCAACTGCGGCTTGAGAATATGTTCACCCCAGCATGACGCCAGAATAGAGCCTGCCAGCGGTTTACACACTTCACAGCCATAGCCTTGGCCGTATTTCGCCAGCAATTCCTCGAAGGTTTTGATTTCGTCAATACGGATCAGATGGAACAGTTCTTGGCGAGAATACGCAAAGTGCTCACACACATCGTTCTTCACTTCGATGCCTGATTTCGCCAATTCCGCATTCAATACTGACGTTACCAGAGGAATACAGCCCCCACAGCCCGTGCCCGCCCCAGTTACCGCTTTAATGTCGCCAATCGTGTGATGGCCTTGTGCCACCGCTTGGGCAATTTTGCCTTTAGTGACATCAAAGCAAGAACAGATCACGGCCGATTCAGGCAGTGAATCCGCCCCTAATGTCGGCTTCTCTGCACCCGCGTGAGCCGGTAAAATCAGGGCATCCGGATGTTCTGGCAGATCAATCTCATTGAGCATCAATTGCAGGAGATCGCCATAATCAGCGGTATCCCCGACCATCACCGCACCAAGCAGCTTTTTATTGTCTTCCGACACAATCAAGCGCTTGTACACTTCTTGTTCTTCGTTTTGGTAAACGTAGCTCTTACAACCTGGCGTGCGACCATTGGCATCCCCAATGGAGCCCACTTTCACACCCAATAGTTTCAATTTGGCCGACATGTCAGCGCCTTCAAAGGTGCTGTCAGTGTTACCCAATAAATGGTCAACCGCCACCGTTGCCATTTTGTAACCCGGAGCGACTAAGCCGTAAAACGTGCCATTCCATGAAGCACATTCACCAATGGCGTAGATATTCTCGTCAGAAGTTTGGCAATGGTCGTTAATAGCAATGCCACCACGCGGGGCGATATCCAGTTCCATTTGACGCGCCAGTTTGTCTTGCGGACGAATACCGGCCGAGAACACAATGAAGTCGGTTTCGAGTTCAGTGCCGTCCACAAAACGCATCACGTTACGTGCAGTCTTACCTTCGGGGGCGATTTCCGCGGTATTTTTGCTGGTATGGACGTTAACGCCCATGCGCTCGATTTTTTGACGAAGCTGATTACCGCCAGCCAAATCCAACTGCTCTGCCATGAGCTTAGGGGCAAACTCGACCACGTGGGTGTCCATGCCCAGCGCCTTTAAGGCACCTGCCGCTTCAAGTCCAAGCAAGCCGCCACCAATCACCACGCCGCTTTTGCTGTTTTTGGCACAGGCTTCGATTTGCTTGAGATCTTCAATGGTGCGGTAAACGAAGCAATCTTTGCTTTCATTGCCTTTAATCGGCGGAACAAACGGGAAAGAGCCCGTAGCAAGAATGAGTTTGTCGTACTGAATTTCACGACCGGTTGATGAGTAAACAATGCGGTTTTGGCGATGAATGTTGATCGCGCGTTCGCCGATCAATACTTGAATGCCGTGTTTTTCGTAGAAACCCTCTTTTACTAAAGACAGCTCTTGTGCAGTGTGATGGGAAAAATAAGAAGAAAGGTGAACACGGTCGTAAGCGACACGGGGTTCTTCACAGAAAACAGTGATCTCAAGGTTTGAGACATCCGTTTTCTCAACCAGATCTTCGAGATAGCGATGGCCCACCATGCCATTGCCGACGACCACCAGTTTGAGCTTGCTCATAATCAGTTCCAGCCATTATCTGTAATACTGACCCGATTGTGAGTTATGAATAAAAATGAACATATGATGTAAATCAATTACCATTTCAAACTACCCTAAAGGGGTAGGCGCAACAAACGCGGTGAAACTATCAACAAGATACCGCCAATTAATGTAGTAAATTTTCATTATCTGTCATTTAAAAGCCACTAAAATAGGCAGCTTCAGTCACACACTGCGGGGTATATCTCACAGAAAAAAAACGCACTGCCCAGATTATTAGACAGCACGGTGGCGCACTTCATTATAGAGATGACTTGCTATCGCTCAGAGATCTGCAATTTCATCGCGCACAACCTCATGTATACTGGCAAGCAGTACGCTTAATGCCACAAACCGCAAAAACATAAAGGTATAGATGTGAAAAAACAGTCGGCAAACACCGTCATCGTATTGGACTTTGAAACCACCGGCCTCTCACCGAATATGGGTGATCGCGCCATTGAAATTGGTGCGGTAAAAATCCAAGACGGCCAAGTCATCGATCAATTTCAACAACTGATGAACCCCGGTTTTCGTGTCAGCCGCTTTATTGAAAATTATACCGGTATCAGCAACCCCATGCTGACCGATGCCATGCCGTGTGAGACGGTAATGGATGACTTTGCTGATTTCATTCAGGGCTACAATTTGATTGCCCATAACGCGTCTTTCGACCAACGCTTTTTAGATGCCGAATTACAGCGCATTGGCCGTACCTATCCCGGTGACTTCGCTTGTTCCATGTTGATTGCACGCCGACTGTACCCACATTCATCCGACCATAAACTGGGCACGTTGGTGCACACATTAGATATCGACAACGATGGTACGTTTCACCGTGCGTTAGCCGATGCCGAAATGACGGCCAGACTGTGGCTACGTATGCTGGATGATATTCAGCACCAATACCGCATTCCCACACTGACGTTTGAAGCGATGCACAAGCTCAGTAAAACCAGTAAAACAGCCGTACCGACGTATTTACGCAAGCTGGCTTAAATTAGCCGCATTCAACAGAGACAGCCAGTATTTACACAATGACCGCCACGCGATCGTGTTCGCTTGGCGGATAATCAATGATGAGGAGCAACATGCATGGGATTATTCAGTGCTTTGATCGGCAACGCCGGTGAGATGGAACACGATGAGGCGTATGAAGAACTATCGACGATTTTAGGTGACGGCGAAACCATTGAACTGGCGTACAAACTGGTTCGCGACATGATTGTGCTCACCAATCGCCGCTTGATTTTGATCGACAAGCAAGGGCTAACAGGGAAGAAGATTGAATACCGTTCAGTGCCCTACAAGTCGGTGACAATGTTTACGGTAGAAACCACCGGACATTTCGATTTAGATGCTGAATTGAAAATTTGGGTGTCGAGCCAATCTGAGCCCCTCAATTTTGAGTTCAGTGGCAAAACCAACATTTACACCCTGCAAGCCCTGCTCGCAGAAAAAGTGGCGGGATAACACCGCCACTCTCGTTCCTGCGCGCAATGACTAACGTCAGTGGCTCACGCACCGCTACGGATGCAAAGCCACTACGCACAGCCGCGTTGCTACACAGATAAGGTATGTCGGATCCACGCCGACATATCTCTAATTTGCGGGTAACACACTTGGTGCTCCATGTCGTATTCACGCCAGTTGGGTGACAACCCTAACTGTTGCAATGCCGTGTAGGCCGATTTAGCTAACGGTAAATACACCACAGGATCAAAACGCCCATGCATGATCTCGATAGGCAACGCCTGGTTTGCAGCGTTAACCGTCAGGCTATCCGCTGTCGGGAAATAAGTCGATAATGCCAGCAAGCCCGCTAAGGGATGCGGATAGGTTAAAGCAGTGTGATAAGCCACAGCGCCCCCCTGCGAAAAGCCCACTAGCAAGATGCGTTCGCTGGCGATCCCTTTCTCTCTTTCTTGATCAATCAACGCTGCAACGTGATCCGCCGAGGCCAGCAATTGTGCTTCATTAATCGTGCGCCCCGCCCCCATGGATAAAATATCGTACCACGCAGGCATGACCATACCGCCATTGATGGTCACCGGAATGGACGGGGAATGCGGGAAGATAAAACGGATCGGCGCGTCTTCCGGTAATCCAAGTTCTGGCAACAACGCTTCAAAGTCATGTCCGTTCGACCCTAATCCGTGCAACCAAATCACAGAGGCTGTCGGCGTCACGTTAGGCTCAACCACCACTGCTGATAATTGCTTCATCGTGTTTCTCTTTATCAAAATTGAATAAGACCATCTTTATCACGTTGGCGAGAGACAAACAATAATGCCGCTACACATGCAGCGGCATTATAGGTTAACAGCATAACGTTTACTCGGGCATCACGCGTGCTGTTCGGCCATCTACATTCACCCGGACTCGCTGACCCACTGTAAACATCATATTCGGGTTGGCTTCTTGCACAATCGCAATGGTTTCACCGGTATCATCCATTTTAATGGTCAGGTTAACCCCGTTACGGCGCGTCACCCCTTCCGCCGCTTTAGTACCCGCATAACCGCCAAGTAAACCGCCCCCAATGGCAGCAATGTCAGACCCTGAGCCGCCACCGACTTTCGACCCTAAAATCCCCCCTACGGCAGCCCCTGCCAGTGCGCCTATCGCTTGCCCTTCCCCCTCAATATTGACGGGTTCGGTTTTCACAATGGTGCCATACCGCACTTGCTGTATGCTCCGCGTATCGGCCACACCATAAGAATCCCCATAAGGATTACTTGAGCACCCTACCAGTCCTAAACCGGACCCCAACAATAAGCAGCACGCCATTAACATGGCATACATTCGCTTCAGAAAAAGCGGTTTCTTCATTCTGGATGGCATTGCATTCGTCATTAAATAAGAGCGCTTCACATCACACCTGCCTGCATACGGTTATTTATCTTCATCAAGTATAGCAAGGGCTGTTTTATCGCCATCAGTTAATAACTTGAACAATAAGCGAGCAAGCGCACAAAAAATGCGCGCTGAAGCGAACGAAAATATTGCATTTTTTCACTCAACAGTTACTTTACTTTGCCCCCGCTCAATAATGATAAGCAGGTGGCCTTGAGCGGTCGTAACCATCCCCTTTGATGCAGAACAGGCAATGAAAAAACACCTCACATTACAGCCTATGCTTTTCATGCTGTTTGGCTTATCGCTTGTTGCGCTGATCGCCAGTTGTCGTCATTTTTTATTGCCCGGCACCGCCTCTGGTCAACCGCTCACTTGGATCAACGAGCTGATTGAAACCCGTCGTCAAGACGATGATCTCGATGATCGCGCCACGGCGCTCGCCCAATCAACACAAACTGCACGTCCAGAGCATACGCACAGCGCTTCGGTATACGGTACCCATTTCACCCACACCTCACACCACTCTTTGGCAGTGCATCGCACCTTGCCAGCGGAAAGCCGCCGCCTAAAAATTCAGCGCTGGGTTCGCACGGCCATGGTTGTCGCCATTGTGCCCACGCCTTCTTACCATTTAACCCATGATCTTCACCGCCTCGGCGGCTGGAAAGACGCCAATCGGCAATACCGTGCCATGGCTGAACGCCCCTTTCTCTCTGCTTTCTCGCTATTGCCCGCTTAATACGGCCACCTGAATGAGGGTGCTTAAAGCGCAGCGTATTAGGATCTCCTCTGTTCATGCTTACTCGCAATATGAACATGTATTTTCGTTATTTTGTTGAAACACTGTGATGTTGAATTTCAGACCCAGAATTGATTACCCGTTATTATTTGCCATTATCTTGCTGATCTTACTTGGATCGTTAACTGTGTGGAGTGCCAGTGGCTTCAGTGAGCCGATGCTAGAACGCCACCTTGTTCGTGCCTTGATCGCCATTAGCTGTATCTTGTTCATGTCGGCGATTTCGCCACTGAAATACCAACTGGCGGCACCCTACCTCTACGGGTTAGCGGTCGTGCTGCTATTGGGCGTTATTGTGATGGGTGACAGTACCAACGGCTCTCAACGTTGGTTAGCTTTGGGACCTATCCGCTTTCAGCCTTCTGAGTTGGTAAAAGTCGCCGTCCCCTTAATGGTCGCTTGGCTACTGGTGGTAGACGCCGGACGGCCTGATCTGAAAAAGATCGCCGTATGCTTATTGGTCACAGGCGTGCCAGCAGGGTTGATTTTCATTCAGCCTGATTTGGATGGTGCCATCTTTACGGTGATCTATGCGTTATTCGTGCTGTTCTTTGCCGGCATGAGCTGGAAGATCATCGGCTCCTTCTTAGGCGGGATCGCAACGGCGGTGCCGCTGCTGTGGTTCTTTGTCATGGAAGCCTACCAGAAAAAACGTGTCACCCAGTTTCTGGATCCGGAATCTGACCCACTCGGTGCGGGCTATCAAATCATTCAATCATTGATTGCGATTGGTTCCGGCGGTTTGCGCGGTAAAGGCTGGATGAACGCGACCCAAGGCCATCTGGGTTTCATTCCAGAAAGCCACACCGACTTCATCTTCTCTACCTACGCTGAAGAATGGGGCTTTTTCGGCAGCGCGCTGCTATTAGGTTTATACCTGTTCATTGCTGCTCGCGTGATCTGGCTGGCTTGTCAGTGTGAAAATCCATTCAACCGGTTGGTAAGCGGTACGTTCGCCCTGAGTTTCTTCCTGTATGCCTTTATCAACATGGGCATGGTCAGCGGCGTACTGCCAGTAATGGGTAGCCCACTGCCGTTCTTCAGTTACGGCGGTACGGCGATGATTACCCAAGGTGTGTGTTTCGGTATTGTGATGTCGCTGTGTTTATACAAGCCTTATAAGCCCAAGTAATCACACCACTTTCATTCCATTTCTCAGTTATCAAGCGCGGCACTTATGTCGCGCTTTTTCATTGTTGGCATTTTGATGCTGCTTTTCATCGAATGCGACTTTCCGTTAGTGCTTGAAATCGAATAGTGCGCAAGATCAAATTCTTTTGCTGATTTATCAGTAAAGTGATGGTTGCTTTGCTATACACCCAAGTAACCCTTTTCTGTCTATGTCTCGATTCAAGGATGACGAATGAAAGACGAAACGCTCTCGATCCACTTTGGTTATGAAACCGACCCGACGACCAAATCAGTTGCTACCCCTATTTATCAAACGGTTGCGTATGAATTTGATAATGCGCAACACGGGGCGGATTTATTCAATCTAGAAGTCCCAGGTAATATTTACACCCGCATCATGAACCCGACTAACGATGTACTGGAAAAGCGGATGGCCGCGTTGGAAGGCGGTATTGCAGGGCTTGTTGTCAGTGCAGGCAGCGCCGCTATTAACTATGCCATTTTGACCCTCGCCCAAGCGGGTGACAACATTGTGTCTACCCCACAACTGTATGGCGGCACGTATACCCTGTTTGCCCACATGCTACCAAGACAAGGCATTGAAGTGCGCTTTGCCGCCGATGACAAACCGGAAAGCCTTGCCGCTTTGATCGATGAAAACACCAAAGCGGTGTACTGTGAAAGTATCGGTAATCCCGCCGGTAACATCGTGGACATCGAGCGCATTGCCACCCTCGCCCACGCACAAGGTGTGCCCGTGGTGGTCGATAACACGGTAGCGACACCGGTGTTGTGCAAGCCTATCGAATTTGGCGCCGACATTGTGGTGCATTCTTTAACCAAGTATGTCGGTGGCCACGGCACTACCTTGGGGGGCGTCATCGTCGATGGCGGCAAATTCCCATGGGCGGATCACAAAGATCGCTTCCCGAACATGAATGAACCCGAGCCGTCTTACCACGGCGTGGTGTATACCGAAGCCTTTGGCGATGCTGCCTTCATTGGTCGTGCCCGTACCGTACCGTTACGAAATACCGGCGCTGCACTCTCACCGATGAATGCCTTTATGCTGCTGCAAGGGCTAGAAACCTTGTCACTGCGCATGGAAAGACACACTGAAAATGCATTGAAAGTCGCGGAATACCTGCAAGCACATGACAAAGTCAGCTGGGTCAGTTATGCCGGATTACCGACATCGCCGTTCTTCCCGTTGGCCGAAAAATACATGGGTGGCAAACCGTCTGCCATTTTGTCGTTTGGCTTGAAAGACGGCTATGACGCCGGTGTGCGTTTCTATGACGCGCTGAAAATCTTCAAACGTTTGGTGAACATTGGGGATGCGAAATCCTTAGCCTGTCATCCGGCGTCTACCACGCATCGCCAATTAAATGAACAAGAGCAAAAGCAAGCCGGTGTCAGCCCCGAGATGATCCGCTTGTCGGTAGGGATAGAACACATTGATGATATTTTGGCGGACTTGGAACAAGCGCTAAACGCGTAATGCCAGCCCCACCTAAGACACAGGCCTGATAATGATTCAGGCCTTTTTTTTTGTTACACTTAAACCATCGATACATTACTGATAAATCAATTAGTAATGAGATAATTCGCCGACTTTTTGGCATAATCACCCACACTCTTTATTAGCCACCGATACCTCACCCATACATCATGACAAAACTCAGCCCACCGTCTGTACTGCGCACCCAAAAACTCACGCATGCATTGCAAAATACGCTTATCGCTACATCTTTGTTAGCCTCCTCTTTTTTGGCGAGCAGCACGGTCAATGCCAGCAACTTTAGCTACAACTACGTCGAAGCGCGCGTGCCGATGAATCCCGGTGGTATTGGTGCGGCGGCCAGCCTTCAGCTCCACCCCAATGCCTACGCCATTGTTGAAGTCGAAAGTAACTTTGATGATGTTTGGCAACTCAAAGGCGGCTTAGGGTTCAATGCGCCGATCAGTCCTTATGCAGACATTACCGGTCAAATTAAACTGCTGTCAGTCAAAAATGAGGACTACGACAAGTCACTCGGTCGCAGTGGCTCGGAACTCAATATTGGTTTGTCAGGCTGGGTACTGCCACAAATACAAGCGGGCGGCACCGTCGGGGTCATTGATTTAAACAAAAACGTCACCCTTGTGAGTTTGTTTACACGTTTTCACGCCAGCAATGCGTTCTCGTTTGGTGCCGAATGGCGAATTAAAGACATTGATGACCACGGTGTGATGTTGTCAGCACGCTACCCTTTTTAATTCCCCTTTTAACGTGACAACCCACCTCCGTATCAGGGTTAGCCAATACGCCGATTGACTAACCCGTTAGTGACTCCCGCCGATAGCGGGCTCATCTTAACGCCATGGAATAATTCACACCTTGGCAGGAATACGACTATTCTTGAATGACGTTTCACCATCATGCTTTAGGTGCCATGTCTGAAATCCCCCAACCCGCCGAAAAACCTCAGTATGTTATTGCCCTTTTATTGTATGAAGGGGTCGATCTGCTCACCACCAGCACGGTGATCACCGCCTTTAAACAATATCCTGATGTGTTTGACGTGCAGTTATTATCCGAACAAGGTCTCGCGGTATGCAGTCAACAAGGGGTATCTATCGCAACAGACAAAGACTGCTTGAACGCAACCTCGTATGACATATTGATTGTACCGGGCGGGCAAGGCGTACAAGCGGCACTCGACAGCGCTGTTTTGATGGCGTGGTTACGTCAGCAAACCTATCCCTTACGCTATGTCTGCGGATTGGGGACTGGTGCGGCATTATTGGCACAAGCAGGGCTATTAACCGACTATGCGGCGACGACCGATAAACGGCATTTTCATTGGGTGACGGGGTTTGGAGAAGGCGTAAACTGGTGCCCAGTGGCACGTTGGGTTGAAGATGACCGCCGTTTTACCGCATCGGGGGGCATGGCAACACTAGACATGTGCTTGGCGTTAATTGCCCTTTTCATCAATGAAGATACAGCGCGCAAAACCGCCATTGCATTGGAGTATATCTGGATCAATGACCCCGATGATGACCCGTTTGCGCCACTGCATATTGTCAGTTAGACAACATCCTCGTTATTCCCAGAGGATGAAACACTCGGCCTCGTGTGCGGACTTCAACATCGCAATTAACGGAATCGCACGGGTATGCAAGCTCACAACGGGCTCCACATCCATCGCGTTCACCTGTTCATCATCCAACACATTGCCGTCTAGCCCTTGTTGAGCGAGTTCGGCATGTTGTTCATCGTAATGCAATTTTTCTGTCGCCAAAGCGAGCTTGGCTAACGCCATTGGGATATCTTCTGGTTCCATAGCGCCGGGTACATGGTCAGAATGGCCCATCATGCGCAACATTTGCTGCGCTACATCACCGAACATCACAATATCGGCACACGTTTTACATTTAAAGGTAACGAGCATATTCTCACCTGTTGATTTGTTTACTGTTTAAGCGCCTGTTGACGCTTATCATGTCGAGCGTAAATGTAACCAAAAAGCCCACCCGACAGCGCCCCAAACAAATGACTCTCAAAACTGATCCACTCATTCAGCGGCAATACGCCCCACACCATGGAGCCGTAAAAGAACATCACGACCACGGCAATCACAATGGATTTAACACTGCGATACATGAATGCGTAGACCAATAAGTAAGCCCATAAGCCGTATATCACACCACTTAAACCAATGTGATAATTCATACGACCAAAGAGCCAAACACCGATGCCGCTGCCTAGCCAGCAAATCAGAAAGACCGCGATCAAACGCGCGGCACCTGAACGTGAAACTAAAAACGCCAGCACAGAAAACGACAGCATATTGCTGATCAAGTGACCCCACGATCCGTGTAAAAACGGGTAAGACACTATACTGGGCAAATTTGCAATGTGGCGGGGTAAAATCCCATACCCCGATAACCCACCGCCAGTGACAACATTAACGACATGCACCACCACACAAATGCCCACGACAACGGCAATCATACTGATAGCATCGCTCGTTTTCTTTTCCACACCTCACCTCCTTGTGATGTTATTGTCTGTCATCTCACGCTCTTTGCCCTGTCACGTTACGCCCAATACAGAGAAGGATCAATGCCTTCGCCAAATACACGGCGAAACCAGACCGAGCCCGCTACGTTACTCCAGTATATTTTTCGCTCCGTTCTTTATCGGTTTTTCACTTTTCTTGTCCGCATTTTTGTCAAAACCCAGCGCTTCCGCGCTTAACATCCATTCACTGGTACTGGGTGACGAGATAGGTTCCAGCGTATAAATAACGGTCGTCGGATCCCCCCCTGTACACGTTGTACCGGTTTGCTCAATCGCTGCGCTGAACAATGGCCGTTGATGATTGATCGACATGCACCATTCCCCCCGCATTTCACCACTGCGTAAGCGGCAAACCCGCTCAATTAACGCCTGAAACTCTTCGACCGAGCCTTTCTCTGTGTCTAAACACCACAGGCGTTCATAGTGAATGTACCCATCATTGGGGTGATACACTTTGGCGGGGATCACCGCGGTGAAATCCAACAAACCACCACGGGTGGCTTTGACGTACTCTTCCGAGATCGTTGAAATATCTTTCCCCAACGCGGGATCCGGTTTGGAATAAAAGCTGCTGATACAGGCCACCAGCAATGTGCATATCATCACTATCACCCAATGTCGGCTCATGACTACCTACCGTGCCGTTGCTATCTTAATCTCTGATCTTAAGCATAGTGGGTTCACTTATTGCAGATGTCTTAATCCGTATATTTCACATAGGCAAATCCCTGCGCGATCAACTACCTTTTAGTAAGCAGCGTCTTTTACTCATACGGTAGATTATGTCTTTCCCCCCAAACGAACGTGTACTTATTGCCGATACTGCCCCCATTCTCGTGGCTTTTCTCGATAACGGGTTGCACCTCGATTTTGCAATTTACTGCCAGTTCCCAGGGTGTGAAGCGCTACTGCAAAAGGCCGAACAAGCCCACCCCCTGTCGATAGAGTTTAACGATGGCGCCATTGTTGCCTATCCGCAAACTTAACGGCACGTGGTGTGACAAGGACACTTCCCATGCGCATACCTGTTTCTCTGATCGCCGTAAGTAGCGTATTGATGGCATGCACCTCCGATGTCGCTACCGATTACAACCAAGCTGCCAATTACAGTTTGTTCAAAACTTATCAATTCGCACCGCTTAAAAGTGACAATGTCACTACATTGGATGGGGGTCGCGTACAAGATGCGATTGCCAGCGAGTTGTATCAAAAAGGGCTAACCAAAGTGCCGTCCGGTGCTGATTTAACGGTACGTCACGCCATTATTGAGCAAAGCGATTATAAATCGTATGGCACGTCGTATGGTTTTGGTTATGGTTTCAGCAACTGGGGATTGGCGTACAGTGCTCCGACCGATTTTAAGGAATACCGCTACGGAAAACTGGTGGTTGAACTGATCGATAATGCCAATAAGCAGATTGTATGGCGGGCAATATCCAATAAAAAACTCACTGAATCCATGACGCCCAATGCACGTCGACAGTTCATTGATGGACAGGTGCATGAAATGTTTAAAGACTACCCGCCCGGTCAAGTCAGCACGAAGACCAGCAACAACAGCGGTTATTAAGGATCAAAAAGCCTGACAGTGTCAGGCTTTTGTTTTTACATCATGCTTCACGCATAAACGCGAGGAACAAATCTCACCAAGGCAACTACGCGTTTTCGCGGCGCTTTTTCACATCATTCGCTAACTGACGCAGCACGGTTTCGGTATCCGACCAACCAATACACGCATCGGTAATGCTCTGGCCATAGGTCGGCGTTTGCCCTTCCACAATGTCCTGACGTCCTTCCACTAAATGACTTTCAATCATCACGCCGAAAATGGCTTTATTGCCTGACGCAATCTGCTGACCCACATCTTCCGATACCAACAACTGACGTTGATACTGTTTCAGGCTATTCGCATGACTGAAGTCGACCATCACTTTCTGGCGTAAGCCTGCGCTTGCGAGTTGATCGGTAATCGCCGTCACATGCGCTTGGCTGTAGTTCGGTTCTTTCCCGCCACGCAGAATGATATGGCAATCTTCATTGCCTGCTGTAGAGACAATCGCTGAGTGGCCATATTTGGTCACAGAAAGGAAATGGTGAGGCGCACTGGCCGAGCCAATCGCATCGGTGGCAATTTTGATGTTGCCATCGGTGCCGTTCTTGAAGCCCACCGGACACGACAGGCCAGAGGCCAATTCGCGGTGTACTTGTGATTCCGTGGTACGCGCACCAATCGCGCCCCAACTGATCAAATCACCCATGTACTGTGGCGTGATCATATCAAGGAATTCACCGGCTGTAGGTACGCCTGCATCCGTAATATCGAGCAATAGCTTACGACCAATACGCAGGCCATCGTTCAGTTGAAAGCTGTTGTCCATGTACGGGTCGTTAATTAACCCTTTCCAGCCAACGGTCGTACGTGGTTTTTCAAAGTAAACACGCATCACCACTTCCAACTCGCCGCTCAGTTCATCACGCAACGTTTTCAGCTTTTTGCCGTATTCCAACGCCGCTTGAGGATCGTGAATCGAACACGGACCGACAATCACAAGCAGACGATCATCTTCGTCATTCAAGATCCGGTGAATAGCTTGACGGGATTGATATACCGTTTCAGAGGCAACTTCTGTTGCAGGGAAACGCTCGAGCACTGCTACGGGTGGGAGGAGTTCTTTAATTTCGCGAATACGAACATCATCGGTCTTATACATGTTTACTTCCTGAATCAACGCTGCCAAGTGTAACGCAATATTTACGCCGTTGGTTGACAATAAATTTCACATCTCATTGACTTTAACTTATCTTCATTCTACTGGCAGTGCAAACATTAATTCGTCGAATGTCACAAATTTTCATTTCGCATACAAAATAGCCGATTTAATCATTAACTGTCGACTCAATCATGCCATACACTGATATTTGGAACATTACTTTGAAATCTTTCTTTCAAAGCAATAACATAAGTTCAATAATTTCTAGTGATACCAAGGTTAATCACATGGCTGAAGATGCGGTTATTGCATTTCGCAATATTGATAAATGGTATGGAAATTTCCATGCGTTAAAAAATATTAACCTCACAATCACACGTGGTGAAAAGTTGGTGGTTTGCGGGCCTTCGGGTTCCGGTAAGTCTACCTTGATTCGCTGTATCAACGGATTAGAACAATTCGACCAAGGCACACTCACGGTGGCTGGTCACCCTTTAGATCAGCGTCATTTACACCGCATTCGCGGTAACGTTGGCATGGTATTTCAACACTTTCATCTTTTCCCGCATATGACGGTATTGGAAAACCTTACCCTCGCCCCACGCCGTACACTCAAACTCAGCAAAAAAAACGCCGATGCGCTGGCGATGGAATACCTTGAGCGCGTGCACATTGCGCATCAGGCCGATAAATACCCCGCACAACTGTCGGGCGGTCAGCAGCAACGGGTCGCAATTGCACGCTCGCTGTGCATGAAACCCGATATTTTGCTGTTTGATGAACCCACGTCGGCGCTGGATCCAGAAATGATCCGTGAAGTGTTAGATGTCATGAAAAACTTGGCCCACGAGGGCATGACCATGGTCTGTGTCACGCACGAAATGGGGTTTGCACGCCAAGTGGCTGATCGGGTTGTGTTTATGGATGAAGGGGAAATCATTGAAGTCGCACCGCCTGCGACGTTGTTTGATGCGCCGTCACACCCGCGCACACAACAATTTTTGCAACAAATCCTCAGCTACTAGTGGGAAAAACGATGCCGAATCCCCACACGCCCAAATCATCCTATTTCCACACCGCATGGCGTATTGTGCAACCGGTACTGTCTGGCTTATTGCAAATCGGTTTCGTGCTTGGTGCACTGTATTGGCTGCTGCAAAGCGGCGCAGAAGCCATGAACTACCGCTGGCAATGGTATCGCATGCCGCAATACCTCTGGTTTGTGGAAGACGGCGAATGGTTCCCAGCCGAACTCTTGGAAGGCTTGCGCGTCACCCTTGAAATTTCAGCCGTCAGCCTTGTTTTTACGTTGCTTATTGGTCTTGTCACCGCCATGTTGCGGCTGTCTGATTCCATTGTCGGACGCACATTAGCACGCGGGTATATTGAACTGATCCGCAACACCCCACTGCTGGTGCAAATATACCTGCTGTATTTTGTCTTTGGCCCCATGCTGGGCTTGGAACGTTTTACCACTGCCGTACTGGCACTCTCCTTGTTCCAAGGTGCCTATACCGCTGAAATTTTCCGTTCTGGCTTAACCAATATCGATCGGGGGCAATTTGAAGCCTGTGACAGCCTTGGACTCAACACGTTCGACAAATACCGCTTTGTGATCTTGCCGCAGGTCATTCGACGTATTTTACCGCCATTGACCAATGAAGCGGTGTCACTGGTGAAAAACTCATCCATCGTCAGCATCATGGCAATTTTTGATCTGACAACCGAAGGCCGCAATATCGTTGCCGATACCGCAATGCCCTTTGAAGTGTGGTTTACCGTAGCGGGTATTTACCTGTGCGTCACACTGGCACTGTCAGCGTTTGCCGCGTGGTTAGCCCATCGGTTTAACGCACAGCACTGATACAAAACGACAGATACAAACTCGAACTACGCACTACCTATCTTTTTTGGCCACCACCGCGATAACCGCCAGTGGCCCCTATTCACTACAGGAGAATGGAAGCATGAAACGTCTCTTTTCTGCATTTTTAGCCATGGCTATCCTCGCCACCGCCTCAATCGCACAAGCGGCTGAAAAATCCGCCCTGACCGAGATTAAAGAACGCGGCACACTGCGTGTCGGTTTATCCACCTTTGTACCTTGGGCCATGCGTGATAAGCAAGGCGAACTCGTCGGTTTTGAAGTGGATGTTGCCCGCCGTTTAGCCAGTGATGCTGGTTTAAACGTGGAATTCATCCCTACCGCATGGGATGGCATCATTCCCGCTCTGCTCGCGGGTAAATTTGATGTGATCATCGGTGGCTTATCCATCACACCCGAGCGTAACCTGAGTGTCTTGTTTACCGCGCCTTATGCCCATTCTGGGGTACAGCTCGCGGCGAATAAGGCCATGGCCGGTGATAAAGCCACCATCGCCGATTACAACAAACGCAGTGTGACACTGGCCGTACGCCGCGGTGCATTCACGGTACAGACAGCGAAAAAATACTTTCCAAAAGCCAAGCTACGCCAGTTTGATGATGAAGCCCAAGCGTTCCAAGAAGTACTGAATGGCAATGCTCATGCCGTGTTAGCGTCGTCACCCAAACCTGAGCAAATGACCATTACCTACCAAGATAAACTGTATCTGCCTTTCTCTGAGCGTCTTAGCCGTGGTTCAGAAGCCTTTGCGATCCGCCAAGGTGAGTTTGATTTGCTGAACTTTTTCAACAACTGGATCCTACTCCGTACGGAAGACAGCTGGTTGAAAGAGCGTCATGATTATTGGTTCACGACACTCGATTGGCAAAACCAAGTGGCAGAAGGACAGTAAACCTTGTCGCAAGCACATGTAAATCGTCATGACCACGCACAGCCCATGCCGATAAAGCGCAAACCCGTTTGGTTACGCCTAAACGCACTCGATGGGGCCTTACTGGCCTTTATCGTTGCTTTTTGCGCCTGGCTGTATTACCGCTCGGCCATTGGTATTCATTACCGTTGGGATTGGGCAAAAGCCTTTGATCTGATCTTCAGCCAAGGGGCCAACGGCGAGTTGCCCTACTTCTTCCAAGGCCTGATCGCCACCGTGCGACTAAGTTTATGGGGCATGGTGTTTGCGGGATTGCTGGGCTTATGCTTGGCACTCGCACGCCGCTCGCCTTGGCAATTACTGCGACTGCCAGCACAAGCCTACATTCAGTTGGTGCGTAATATTCCGCCGCTGGTATTTGTGTTTATCTTTTACTTTTTCATCTCTAGCCAGTTGATCCCTGCGCTCGGACTAGAAAACGTACTGCGTAATCACAGCGAAAGTATCAACCCGGTTCAGGCATGGTTATTTGGCCCGGCGAAACTGTGGGAGAACCTTTTCTCAGGCGTGCTCTGTGTCGGGCTGATTGCGGCGGCTTATATTGCTGAAGTGATCCGTGCGGGGATTGACGCCATCCCCAAAGGGCAATGGGAAGCGGCAGATTCGCTGGGGTTATCACGTTGGGATCGCTTTCGCGATGTCATTTTCCCGCAAGCATTGAGCGGCATTGTGCCGCCCTTAGCGGGTCAGTTCATTTCGCTGGTGAAAGACTCATCCATTATTTCACTGATTTCCATCCAAGAATTAACCTTTGTCGGTAGCGAAATCGCAAACTCTTCCGGCTTAATCTTTGAAATATGGTTACTCGTCGGCGCCGGTTATCTGGTGCTGTGTTTGGTGCTGTCTTTGCTGTTCAATCGATTGGAAAAACGCAGCCAGCGCCATACGGCACGGTAATCGTTAATCGCCAATTAACAGAACGAAAAATTAACAGAACGAAAAACGGGAGCGACTATCGCTCCCGTTTTATTTGAAAGACACACAGCTTACGGTTGTGCTGCTCACGGTCACCAATGTGTTCCATGCCGATTTTCTTCATGACCTGCCGGGCAGACATGTTACGGTTAGCGGTGAATCCGATAATACTCAGAAACCCCCCTTCTCGAAAACCGTATTCGACAATCGCTCTGCCGATTTCCGTTGCATAACCTTGGTGCCAATGTTCCTCGCAGATTGTCCATTCAATTTCAGCCGTCGCGTCATCATCACCATAAGGGTTTAACCCGACGCGGCCAATCAGGGTGTTGCACCCAGTCAAAATCAATGGACAGTTAAAGTAGCCGGCTTTCCACTTCCAACCACTTTTGTTGGAATGAAACCAATCCAGCACTGCACGGGCTTTGTCTTCCGTCCACGGCGCTTCTTCGGTGTAAGTATGCACCGATTGATTGGACATAATCTTATGTAAGCTAGGTAAATCACCTTCATGCCATGGTCGGACATAAAGACGAGGCGTACGAATACTTGGCGAAATATCTAGATCCATCATCATCCCTCTTTCAGCGAAACCTTGCGTGATGGCGTGATGTCTTATCGCGCAAGGTTCAGTGTATTCACGACCGTGTGATACGATGCCAAGATGAGCGTATCAATTTACCCAATGCTTAGCGTTACCCAATGCTTAGCGGGTGAATTTATCCGCCCATTCTGGCCACAGTTTGGCTAAGTCCATGTGTGCTTCCAGCACATCCGCGACTTGATCAATGCCTCGCTCTCTTATCGCATCAAAGTCTGGCGTTTGTGTTGCAGCCAATCCCGCCCATTGCAAGATGGCATCACACGCCGCTTGCTGTTCAAAAATACCGTGCAGGTACGTACCAAAAACTTGACCGTCTACCCCCAGTTGACCGTCTGGGCCATCTGGCAGTGACACGGGGGCATCGGCCAACACCCCGTCTGTTACACCGGCATGAATTTCATACCCACGTACGGCCACGGTTGGCTGCGCTGGCAATGTCAGTGACCCGTTCACCCGTTTAAGCTGCTTATGCGGCGCCAATACGGTCGACGTCTGCAAGTAGCCCAACCCCGCACTGGTGCCTGGCTCACCTTCAATCCCATCCGGATCGGCAATCGACTCACCCAGCATTTGATAACCACCACAAATGCCCATCACCTTGCCACCTAAGCGCAAATGACGAGCGATTTGTTGATCCCAACCTTGCTCTTTCAAGTAGGCGAGATCACTGCGAACACTCTTAGTGCCTGGAATAATAATAAGATCAGATGGCGGAATTTGCTTACCTTTCCCGACAAATTCTAGGTTAACTTGCGGGTGCATACGCAACGGATCGAAGTCCGTGTGGTTGCTGACACGGGTAAGCACCGGCACGGATACACGTAACTGTTCACCTTCCGCATCCACTTGTTGCGCGTCGATCGCATCTTCAGCTTCCAGCATTAAACCGTGAATATACGGCAGCACGCCGAGTACCGGTTTGCCGGTTTTTTCTTCCAGCCAGTCTAGGCCAGACTCCAGTAACTTAATGTCGCCACGAAAACGGTTGATCACAAACCCTTTTACGCGATCCTGTTCAGATTCAGACAACAAAGCCAAGGTGCCATACAAATGAGCGAAAACCCCACCGCGATCGATATCCGCCACGATAATCACCGGCACATCGGCGTTTTCTGCAAAGCCCATGTTGGCCACATCATTTTCACGCAGGTTAATTTCGGCGGGACTGCCTGCGCCTTCGATAAGCACGGTCTCAAATTCTTGCTGAAGCAGGCCGAATGATTCCATAATCGGCGTCATTACCACTTTTTTGTAGTTGTGATAACCCACCGCATCCATATCTGCCAATGCTTTACCTTGCACAATCACTTGTGCACCGACATCCGTATTGGGCTTGAGCAGTACTGGATTCATATGCACGGTAGGTTCAACACGACAGGCTTGCGCTTGCACCGCTTGCGCACGGCCAATTTCGCCGCCGTCTTGCGTCACAGCACTGTTTAACGCCATATTTTGCGATTTAAACGGGGCGACCTTGATGCCACGTCGGGCTAATACTCGGCACAGTCCCGCCGTTAGCACACTTTTCCCTGCGTCCGATGTGGTGCCCTGTACCATCAGAGCCTTAATTGTAGGTTGCATTTATCACTCGCTTAAAATTGTTGTTCTACGGGCCACTGAATTTGCGGCCAGTGGGTACCATCTTGATCGGTAAATACGGTGACGCGGTAACGGGCAGCGTACGGCAAATCAATACGCTGCAAATACGCCGCATTTTCTGGCATGTCTAACACAATCCGCATCAGTTGTTTCATGACACCGGCATGGGTCACCAGCAGTACCTTCTTTCCGTGATAGGCGCGCAGCAAATCTTGCCATGCCTGTTGAATACGTGCATCAAACGCAGGCAAAGTTTCCCCCTTGTGTGGCGTATTAACCCAAGGGTTTTGCCAATATTGCGTCAATACATCCCCTTGTGTTTGCCAGAGCACATCATGGCGCTGGCCGTCCCACTCGCCGAAATCCATTTCCATCCAGTCAGCAACCGCGTGGTATGGTAAGGCATGGCGGGCAGCGTACTGCTCAGCAAAGACACGACAGCGCTGCAAGGGCGAGCTGACCACACGTTCGATATCGTCAATATCCGCAACAGCCCGGGCCATTTGGGTTAATCCCTGTGGGGTAATGGCAAAATCGGTGTGTCCACGTAAACAACCATGCCCTTCCGGTAAGCCATGACGAAGAATATCGATGCGCGTTACCACTCCGTTATCCATAATGCCTCTTTATTGTTGATTGTCTTTCAATACTTGAGGAAGACCGGCAGTGACAAACGTCACGCGATCAACCTGTCGAGCAATATCTTGATGCAACCATCCACTTTCATCGACAAACAGGCGTGACATTTCGCCCATTGGTACAATGCCTTGGCCCACTTCATTACTGACAAGCACCACGCGACCTTGTACGTGCTGAAGAGCGGCTAGCAGTGCGGATTTTTCCGCGGGCCAATCCGCATTCACATCACGATCAAACAAACAGTTGGTAAGCCACAAGGTTAAACAATCCACCAATAGGCAATGGTCCGGATGATCATGCGCACAAATGGCTTCCGCCAAGGCTATCGGTGTTTCCACCAACTGCCAATCAGCAGGACGATCTTGCTGATGACGCAAAATACGCGATGCCATTTCGTCATCACCCGCCGTGGCCGTGGCAATATAAATGACGCGTTTGCCCGATTGGATCGCTTGTTGCTCGGCAAAACGGCTTTTTCCCGAACGGGCACCGCCCAGAATGAGTTCTGTATTCACTATCAATCCTGCACTTGAAAGGGCTTAGGGTTATTCCCTTTCATTCTAAAAAACTTTTCACTAACAACAACTGATTTATAACGATATTGATTGATTACGCAATGAATCACCCACACCGACCCCGCATTCACGGTGTAAACATGAACGCCAGCTGAATAACGCACTCAGAATAAATTCAGGTGAGACAGTGTTTAATAGCAACATCAAAACAAGGAGAGACACCATGATTAAGAAACTCGTTATCGCTATTGCCACTGCTGCTGTCCTGATCCCAACCGCGAGCTTTGCGGGTGAACGCCACAATGACAACGACAATGGCCGTACGGGCATTCAATACACAGGACCGGTTGAAACCGTGACTGTCGCACAACTGTTAGAAGACACGAGCATGTTTACCGAGAAGCAAGCCATTGTGGAAGGCCATCTGGTCAAACAACTCAATCACGATACCTTCATTTTCAGCGACGGCACTAAAGAGATTCAAGTTGAACTCGACGATGACATTCAGTGGCCAACGGCATCTGTGACACCGGCTGCAACAGGCACGGCAGCAGCCAACATCGATGCCACCACCAAGGTGCGCTTATTCGGTGAATATGAAGGCGGCAACACACCAGAGATCGAAGTCGACCGTATTCAAGTGCTATAAGATGGCGTGACATCATCACCATAATCACGGCATACCTATATCATCAATAGCCAGTCTGGCGAAAAGTTGTACACCAACAACGCAGACAGACTGGCTAGCTCCCTGTCTTTCTTTCTCATTTCAACATCAATGTTAGATTTTCATCACACTCTGACAATCAATCCGACAAGTAATACCATCTTTCCTCACGGTTATCTGATATCAATAGCATTCGCCATTAACACGCACTCATACACCTGCACTGAGTATGTGTTTTCGTCATGCTACACTTCGTCTAGCGATTCCTATTGAGTACCTTCATGTCTGATGCATTGCTGTACCACAAAACGTTTCCACACCCAACCAGTCAAGAATGGGTGGTTTTCGTCCACGGTGCGGGTGGAAGTTCGTCCATTTGGTTTAAACAAATCAAAGCCTATAAGCAGCACTTCAATTTATTACTGTTAGATCTGCGGGGCCATGGCCGTTCCAATAACATGTTTCAGGACATGATCAAAAATCCCTACACGTTTAAAACAGTCACCACCGATATTGTGCAGGTGTTGAACCACTTGAAAATCCAGTCAGCCCACTTTGTCGGCATTTCTCTGGGAACCATCATTATTCGTAGTCTTGCCGAGTTGGCACCAGAGCGCGTCAAAACCATGGTGCTGGGCGGAGCGGTGACACGCTTGGATGCGCGCTCTCAACTCTTGGTGAAAGCGGGTAACTTGTGTAAGCACTTCTTGCCGTATATGTGGTTATATGGCCTGTTTGCCTACATTGTGATGCCACAAAAAACACAAAAAGAATCACGGTTGATGTTCATCAATGACGCCAAAAAGCTCTGCCAGAAAGAGTTTAAGCGGTGGTTTAAATTGGCCGCAGACGTGAACCCGATCATGAAGTACTTCAAGGAAAAAGAACTGCCGATCCCTACTCTCTATTTAATGGGGGGCAATGATTATATGTTCATCAAACCCGTCAAAGAGATGGTCAAAAAACATAAGAATAGCTTTTTGACCGAGTTTGAAAACTGTGGGCATGTGTGCAATGTTGAAAGACCGGATGAATTCAATCAGCACTCCATCGCGTTTATTCAACGCCATCAAACCTTAGCGGCGTAAAAGTCACCGCTTAGCGACACCCGATTAGCAATACCCTCTAGACAAACAAAAGGCAGCCCAATGGCTGCCTTTCTTCATTCCTATTCAACACAGAGTAACGCATTAAGCCAGCAAGTGCTTATTCAAAAACGCCGACAAATGGGCGTTGACGATCTCTGGTTGCTCAAGGTTGATCATGTGACCCGCACCCGGCAATACCAATAATTCACTGCCCGTAATACCGTCATGCATGAGATAAGATTCCAATACCGGACGCATTTTGTCTTCCGCGCCCACCATAATCAACGTTGGCAAGGCAAAGGCTTCTGCGTCTTCAAACATATCACGACGGCCGTACACCATGCGTCCCATGCCTGCAACAGCACACGCCTGCGCGGGATCCAATCCCAACAAACGGGCTTTAAAATCCGCTAACCACTCGCTGTCCGCTGACTGCGTAGACGCATGCAGCGGTGCGATGAAATCAACCACTTCTGGCGTAAAGGCTTTCTCTCGCTCAACGGTTTCAATCATGTTGAAGTACTTTGCGTGCGCAACTTGCGGCTCGTAGGCCACAAAGGTGTCCATTAACACGAGTGCCTTCACGCGTGATGGCGCTTGGATCGTGATTTCGGTTGCCCACATGCCCCCTGATGACAAGCCCACCAGTGAGAATGTCTCAATGGATAGCGAGTCAAGCAGCGCCAGCACATCGTTCGCGTAATCTGCGAGGTTACGCGTAGCTGACGGCGCAATCGCCGACTGACCGTGTCCCCAGCAATCAGGCACGATACAACGGTATGACTGACTTAACATGGCAACTTGTGCCGCCCACATCGTGTGATCCCACAAATAGCTGTGACCAAACACCAGAACGGGGCCTTCCCCGATATCTTGATAATGCATTGTGTGTGATGCCACACTGAATGTATTCACGCGCAACGTTTCCTTTTTTTACCAACACTCACCCTTGTTGGGTGCGTTGAGTGTATCAATAAATCAAGCCATTATCATGACTTAGCATACCGTTGCTCGACAGTTCGCACGCCCTGCTGATACAACACCCATGCCACAATACCGGCAAACGTATTACCCACAAGCATTCCCATGAACAAGCCTTGAATGCCCGCCCACTGCGCGCCCAACCAAATGGCCGGTAAAAAGCAAACAAACAGGCGCAGCGCAGAAATCAACAACGCACGCATAGGCAAGGTAATGGCATTACAAATCGACACCATGAGCATGCACACGCCCAAGGGGCCTAAGCTGATCGGCACCCACAATAAATGGATGGATAATATATCTGCCACTTTCGCTTCACTGGTCAACAGTTGGGTTAAGACTGGCGAGAGCAAGAACAACAGCACGGCTATCGCACATTGCCATACCAACACAAATTTCACCGCAATGCGGATCAACGCTTTGACCGTATCAATCTCTCCCCGCCCTAGCAGACGCCCAACCATCGGTGGCATCGACATCGTCAACGCCAGCACCACTACAATAGAGAAAAATTCTAATCGCGAACCCAGCGCCCAGGCCGCCACCGTTGCCGCACCAAAACTAGCAAGTAATTTAGTGGCTAGCATGGAAGATAATGGCGGCAACAACTGACTTAACATGGCAGGTGCCATGATATTCGCCAGCTCTTTCATTGACGCGACGATGTCTAAATCATGCCAATCAAAACTCATCCAGTGACGTTGTAACACCTTCGGGTAAACCACCAGCATCCCTATACCAAAGGCAATAATCGTTGCCCATGCCGCCCCGTTCAGGCCCATATCGAACGTGAAGATCAACAACGGATCCAGGATCATATTCAGCACACTGGTCACCACCATCATGATCCCGGGTAACATGGTGTTACCGTTCGCCCGGCATAAACTGTACGCAAAATACAGCATCGCCCCCGCCCATGAACTGGCTAACCACACCGGCCAGTAACTGTCGATCACTGGGTAGACCGTGTCTGGCGCACTGAGCAGCAGCAAAATACCGTCTCGACACAGCCAAATGACACCAGCGAGCAACAGCACACTGATCGCCCCCGTGAGGACCACGAGCCCACCCAATTGTTTGGCACGGCGTTCATCCCCCGCACCGAGCACACGGGAGATCAGCGAGGTGGTGGCAATACCCAGACCCACCTGTAAACCAATCACCACCATCTGCATGGGCAGTGTGAAACCTTGCGCGGCCAACGGCAGAATACCCAGTTGACCAATGAACGCACTGTCCACTAACTGGAAGCTCATTAACGATAAGACGCCGAATAACATCGGCCAGGTCATATCAAACAGCTGACGGGCTAAAGATTGAGAAACCATAATTGATCACATCTTGATAGATTTGTGGATTAATGGATTAAGGCTATAAAAAAGCCCGATTTATCATCGGGCTCTTCATTGACGCGAGGTGGTTTTATGCCGTCACGATTTTGACTAAATCGGCTGGGCGGTAATAGATAGACTTCAACACCTTACCCTGACGTACCAATTTTCCGCCAAGATCGACATCTTTGCCACACTTAGCAATGATATACTGGCCTTTCTGACTACCGACAATCTCAACACCTTGCGTGGCATAATGCGCTTGCGTTTCCGCAAATTCTTGCTCATTACGGCACACTTTACTCATGTTGCTTGAATGCACTTCGTCCCAACAGGTCACGAAGTCAAAACCCAGACGCTTGGCAATTTGCAGTAACAGATCAATGAGGTAGCTGATCCCAATATTGGCTTCAACGGTTGCATCGCCAAGGTGTACAAGACGCCCCATCAATACATACACGGAATCGACAATCGCATCGGCTTGTTCAACCAACGAATCAGCTTCGGCCAATTCAGTTAATTCTTCCACCGCCAATGAGGTGTGCAGAGCGTCCGCCTGATCATTCAACGTTGCAGGTGATTCACTATCCAAATCGAAGGTATCGCGAAATTCACGAATATCACGGTAAAGGTGATCGAATAACGCTTGATCCAATACAGCCAGCTTCATGCAAATGTCCTTTGTCATCATCATGTCTGAGACGGGTGAAATGATACCCATCAGATTTTATAAAATACCACTTCATGCGCAGATGAAATATCGTGCGCTGTTCGCTTATTTAAACGTCAGCCTACCCCACCCCGCAATCAAACGGGTACTTGAGTAGGCTGAAAAAAGCGAAATTAGAACGCTTGAGGTGCGAAGCCAGTCACTTCTTTGATACCCATTTCACGGCCAAGCGCAGTCATTGGGTGTACAACGACCAAGCCTTTCACAGACTTTTTCAGCTTACCCATGTCAGCTTGTTCTGCTTTCGTCAGAACACGCTTAAACGCCATTGACTTCACATCACCGCTTTCTTTGTAGACGATGCGCTGCTGCTTACTCTTCACGCTATTGATTTTTTTTGTAATCGCTTCAATCTCTTGCGTTGCTTGGCCGGCGATCGCTTTATCACCACGCTCTTTTGCTCCAGCGAGCTTACGACGAAGCTTGTCCAAACGGTTATTCAGTTGCTGAAGCTCTTGCTTTAAATTCATGTAGTTACCTTAATTTTCTACGACAACGTCTTAAGATACCGATCTTAAGAAATATTGCGAACAGGAGATTATATATCAACTCCTAAGCTTTGGGTCAGATTTTATTATTTTCAATTTTATCACTAACAAATAATGCGAGAGAAACGACGATATGAAATCGAGAGCACTTATGCCGATTTGATAATGTGAGTTTCATCAACAAACACGTCAAAAAGTCATTTATACTCCGTCAAATAAATGACGAACAAAGGACTAACTCGTTATGTGTCAACAATGTGGAAAATCTGCCTTCTCTCGTGTTAAACGCCGTTTTATCGAAAAACACATTACTTACAAGCAGAGTCAAAAATTCCGTTGTCATACTTGTCGGACGATTTATTTCATCGCGGTTGGCGATCCCGTTGCGCCCTTCCTGAATCCGTAGAGAGAAGACTCGGTACACATAGCATGCAATACCAAGATCCATTATGATGATCACCGTTTGATTTCTTCAAGGCGTTAACATCATTATGATTATTGCAGGACACCGTGGTGCGGCAGCGCTAGCTCCAGAGAATACCCTCGCAGGGTTTAGTGTTGCCGCTCAAACTGACGCAACAGGCATTGAAATTGACACCCAGCTCAGCGCTGATGGTATTCCTGTTGTTTTTCACGATAAAACCGTCAGACGCTGCACAAACGGCACAGGCAAGGTCGCTTCCCTGACACTTGCTCAATTGCAACGCTTAGATGCAGGTTCATGGTTTTCCCCCCAATTCGCAGCACAAACCATTCCGAGCTTAGAGCAGGCGATGCACAAGTGTCTCGTGCTCGATTTGACACTGAACGTGGAGCTTAAAATCCACCATGTGGATGAAGCGGTTCCATTGGTTGATGCTGTCGCAGCCCTCATTCATCGCATTGACTTTCCCGCCGATAAACTCATTCTCTCCAGCTTTGAAATGGCCGCTATTCAGCACTGCCAACGTGTGTTACCGCATATTCGACGGGGCTATATTTGCGAATCATGGCCTTCGGATCAATTAAACCATCTTGCTCCCTTATCACTCTTCAGTGTGCACATGGATCATCACATCCTCACGCCAGCGATTGCAGCAAGCATTAAGCAAGCAGGGCTTCAGCTGCAAATCTGGACCATGAACGATCCTACTCAGGCCCAACGCTTTTCTGATATGGGGGTGGATGTAATTATCACAGACTGCCCGGATCAGTTTTCAACGCGCACCTAATCACCGACTCAATGCGATGATCACAAAGGCAGAATGTGCCGACCGCTGGCTCAATTCTGCTTTTTTATTCATGTTAATCATGACCTCACCGAGAATCTTGCCCTTTTTTACTTGCAATTTGACGCTGACTGAGCAAATTCCCCGCATTTCACTGAAAATAGTCCCCACAGCCATCTATTATTCATCTATAATCACCGACCATAATTTTGTCAGGCTCAGCCGTCTGCTTTAGGAAATAAGAATGTCATTTGCATCACAAAACTTTTCTCAGGACATTGTCCGCGCCCTTACTGAGTGCGGCTACGAGAAATTAACGCCAATCCAACAGCAAGCGATCCCGCACGCTCGTCGAGGAAACGATATTCTTGCCAACGCACAAACAGGCACTGGCAAAACTGCAGCGTTTTCTCTTCCCATTATTCAGAAAATTCTGGATAAGCCTAAGCCACGTAGTCGCTTTAATGTGCGCGCATTGATCCTTGCACCGACACGTGAACTGGCCGCACAAATTGCGAAAAACATCGAAGACTACACCAAGTACACCGACATCAAAGTGGCTGCGATTTACGGCGGTACCAAAATGTCATCGCAAGAACGTGTACTGGAGCAAGGTCTTGATATTCTTGTTGCCACTCCTGGCCGCTTGATGGAGCACATGGATCTGAAAAAGGTCTTATTGGCGAACCTTGAATTCCTTGTTTTCGATGAAGCTGACCGTATGTTGGATATGGGCTTTGTGTCTTCTATCCGCACCATCATGTCTGAAATCCGTAATCACCCTCAGACCATGATGTTCTCTGCAACATCGTCAAGCCAAATGAACGTATTGGCGGGTGACCTGCTGCGTAAACCTCAGCGTATTTCTGTCAGCCAAGAAAATGCCACGGCCGATACCATCGCCCACGTGGTATACCCTGTTGAAGAAGACCGTAAGCGTGAGCTGTTGTCTGAACTGATCGGCAAGAAAAACTGGCAACAAGTGTTGGTTTTCGTTAACTACAAAGAAACCGCGAATGAGCTTGTGAAAGAGCTTAAAATGGACGGTATCAAAGCGGTACTTTGCCACGGTGATAAAGCACAAAGTGCGCGCCGCCGTGCATTGGATGAATTTAAAGAAGGTAAAGCACGCGTCATGGTAGCAACAGAAGTTGCTGCACGTGGCTTGGACATTCAAGGTCTGCCGCATGTTGTGAACTACGACATGCCATTCTTGGCGGAAGACTATGTACACCGTATTGGCCGTACAGGTCGTGCTGGTCAGAAGGGTCACGCCGTTTCTTTCGTAAGCCGCGAAGAAGAATTGACCCTTGTGCAGGTAGAAGCGTTGATCAAACAACGTATTCGCCGTGTTGAGCTAGAAGGTTACGAGCCAAAGAGCCGTGAAGCGCTACTCGATAAAATGCACACTAAACCGGCTTTCCGTGACCGTCGTGGCCGTACTAACAACCCGACTGAACAGCAGTCAGATGCAGAGCGTCGTGCGCGTTTGCGTCGTGCTGTACTGAACAAATCAAAAGTTAGCAAGCTGGGTAAATAATCCCCCGCGATGTAAACGCTGAAAGGCACAGAAATAAAAAAGAAATGAAAAGGGTTAGCCACTGGCTAACCCTTTTTTCATTCTGTTGCTTACGCATGACTGCCTATAAACACTTAACGCTATGGCGTAATACTCTCGATGAATAGATAGATTAGCGCTGTTCGATATATTGCTTAAACGCCTCGCCCGGAATGGAACTGGATGTTTCGACAGCAAACGCCGCCCATTTCGCCCCGGCTTCCATCGCTACGCGGATAGACTGTCCCGCGAGTAACGCGTGGATCACGCCAGCAGCAAATGCATCCCCAGCCCCCGTCGTATCGACGACTTCTGCCGGTACCGCTGGTACCGTTTCTGCCCCGTGTGAAGAATAGGCCGTTGCCCCTTTTTCACCGTCTGTCACGATAAAATAGCGCAAACGTTCACCACTGACCGATTGGCCATAGGCCCAGATCGCCTCACTATCGGCATCAGCATCGGCCACCGTACTGATATCGACCGCCGAGCGAGGCTCGTACTGGTGACAACGGTGTTGGTGACACTGACGATGCGCCGCCAAATCAGACGCGGAGGTGATCAGCACATGGCAAGGACGCTGTTCGTCGCCTTTGGGTAACTGAGCGACCACCAAAACATCATTAGCAATGCACGTCACGGCGGCCTCTGCCCACGCTTCAACGCCTTCTGCTGAGGTATTGATATACATGGCATCCCAACGCGATAAATCCGGCGCCGCATTTAACTCAAAGCGGGGACGAGCAGGACGAATAATCGTGCGTTCGCCATCGGGTGTCATCAGCAGCATGAGCTCAGGGGTGGCAATATCATTACGGTGTAACAACGCACAATTCAGCCCTTGCAAGCTTGCTTCCGCCAATAACCAATCCGCGGTGTCATCGCGGCCGATTTGACTGACCAAAGCGACATGATGACCCGCCCACACTAAACCCAGCCCCGTGTTCGCGCCGCCACCACCGAGCCGACGACCAAGATCTTGGTAATGATGCCGTCCACCCGCTTCTAACGGTTCCTCTAACGCTAACACGCGATCACAATTGAGGTTCGCCAACAACATGATGTTTGCCATTCCAGTGCCTCCCCCTGAACTCAGATTCCATCCTGTGTTATTACTTTGAATATAGGACAAAAAAACGGCAACGTTTTCACGTTGCCGTTCATTTTGCCATTATGCTGCGATACGCAAGTTTTTAGCAATAATCACTGTATGGATTGTCAAAATTCAATGGGATAGCGTGACTGAACTGGGATAACTGAACACTATCTTGTGACAGGGTCACTGAACTATCATCCATCACACTCTCACCAAAGTGATAACGGATCACTTCTTCGCCACGGCACGCGGCCAGATCACTCGCTTCAGTCTGTTCCGCGACCACACGGTGTTTCTGCTGATAGTCAGCCATCGTTTTCTCACCGTGTTTTTTCGCCAGCATGGCCAAGGTTTGCTGTGGTGATAACACCAAACCAGAGGCGTTATTGCCACCAAAGCCCTTTGCATTCAGGATAACCGCTTTCATCCCTTCCCCTTTCTCACCGACATGTAAGTGTTCCGTCAGAATATTCAGGTGAGATTGATGAACGTCATCAGCAATGGCATCGATTGTTGAGATCCCCGGAATCCAACCGTATTGCCACACCCCGAGTGAGGCAATTAGCTGATCCCCCGGTGCACAACTCATGGAATGGCCCACATACGATTTGATCGCGGCAACGGGCCACTGATCAATCTCGAACGTTTTAGCCACTTCATTCAAAATATGACTTTCTGTCACGCGGTTTTGAGGGGTCCCCGTACCGTGTGCTTGTACATAGGTTTGTTTTACGCCTTCCGGGCCAAGAATCGCTTTCGCCAATGCCGTGGCTTTCGCCACCGTCACATAATTACCAACTCCTGGCGCTGAAATGGATTTCTTGTTTGCGTCTGCATTAATAAAAACATCCGCCACAGAGCCATAAATATTAGCGCCCAGCGTTAACGCCAATTCATCATCCATCAACACAACAAACTGTGCCGCTTCTGCCATGGTAAAACCCGCATTTTCGGCGAACGGACGACAAGCTCGGCGGTTATTAACCTTCTCACTGCCATCAAGGGCTTTGAGCTGTGCATCTTCTGCCAGCGCCCCCATCACACGGAAGCCTTCCATGATGTCTGCCACAACAGGGGCTTCTGCATTACCAACAATCGCAACCCGCGAATGGCCTTGCTGAATATCATTCATCCCTTGGCGCAAGTTATACAAGAAGGTCGCACAAGCGCCCATGTTGGTACCTGTTGTGCCAATACTGTTGATAACGTAGCCATTGATGAAATCGGCCGGCATTTCGGCCAATGACAACGCCATCATTTTAGAGCTAACACGTCCGCCCGTCAGTGGCGCGGCCAACATGCCTGACAGTGAATATTCATCAACCTGTGCCAACGCACTGCCCGCATAGACAGAGACTTGGTCAGGCTCAATATGCTCAAGAATGGCCTCCCAATCCATGCCCAAGGAATTCAAGGCATCAGACGCTCCGTACACGGTTAAGGTTAAGCCGCGCGGATGGAAACGGGATTGATATAACTTACTCGGATCAAAACCACGTGGAATATTGCCGCCACTCGTCACGGGGAACGCCACGCGATCTTCAAGCAATGCGCCCAGTTCACCGGTGACGGTGATGGTCACTTGGCTACCGTGTTCTTCGACCTGCCAGTTCTCAGGGATCTTGCTCGGCAATTTAGATTTGCGTAACGTAAACGTAATGTCTTCATTGCTTTGCAGTGTGGCTTTATATTGATAAAGCAGATTGTCCGGATCAAACGATTCGATTCGACGGACTAATGTACCGGCTTTGATCGCCGCAATGATATCTTCGTTGACGGCATCGGAATCTGATAACCCCATACGTCGACTCAAATCTTGCCACGTTGACGCCATCTCCGCGTCCGACAACACATCCGCTACCATACGCTTATAGCTGTGAAAACCGGAGCTTCGCCCCGCTGCATTCATACCGCCAAATCCGACAATCAAAGGTAACTTCATCATTATAAAACCCACTTAAATTCCTTAACCCCTATAGATTACCGATTTACACTGTTCATTCATCTGGCATTTATGCCATTATGACTGCCATTCACGCCAACACAGCGAACTAATAACGATGAATGTGGGATTCCTCCTCTATGAACGCGCACTGATCACCGGTATTTCATTGGCCGCAGAGATGCTGTCGAGTGCTGCCAGCCTGCGTTCTCGTACCGAACAGCGCCAAACGCCATTCAGCATCAAACTTGTCGCGCCCAAATTGGCACCGACCAAAGTCACCGCGGGACTTCGCTTACAACCCGACATTACCTACGATGACGATCAATCTTTTGATGTCGTGATCTTGCCACCGATGTGGGGCAACCCACTGCAATCCATCCGCCGCTCCGCCAACATTATCCCTTGGCTCATAAAGCAGCATCAAAAAGGCGCCAAATTAGTAGCGACCGGCACGGGCGTGCTGTGGTTAGCAGAAACCGGCTTACTGGATCATCAGGTTGCCACCACCCATTGGTACTATTACGATAATTTTGCCGCCCGTTACCCGCACATCACCCTCAATCGCCAGGCGTCGATTACAGCGGCAGATAACCTGTTTTGTACCACCAGTATCAACTCACAGTCTGAAATGATCCTGTACCTGATTGCGCAGCATTTCGGGCAGAATATCGCCAACACCATCGAAACCCACTTCGGCCACGAAATATCAAAAACCAGCCAACAGCCGTTTTATCAAATCGGCGGACAGTTGCAGTTTGATGAGTCGATAGCGCTGGCACAGGAATGGATGAAGCGTAACTTGTCCCATTCAATCACGGCACAAAGTGTGGCGGATCACTGTGGCCTGCCCTTACGCAGTTTCAATCGAAAATTCAGCGATCAGGTTGGCCAAACCCCGCATCAATATTTGCTCCGTTTACGGCTGGAAGCCGCGCAACAACTGCTCAGGGATGTCGGCATGTCCGTGCAAGACGTCGCAGAACAAGTGGGCTATAAAGATGCCTATCACTTTTCCACTCGCTTTCAAAAACAGTTTGCCATCACACCGACGCAATACCGCCGCATGGTGAAAGCAAAAACCTATAAACCGTAAGAACCTATAAACCGTAAGTTGTCGTTGTAATAGGCAGTCTGTGGACACCTTGTTGTTGATTTGAGACAGTCGGTTAGCCCCATCACCGCCTATGATTTAGTTGGTTTTGTCTGATCGAGAAGTGAGTTGCACCATGCCAGTTCATTCCCAACTCCCACGTTTAGTCACCTGCCTGTTAAGTTTCATCTTTCACGCTGCACAGGCCAGCCAACCACCGTCGACTGATTCTGCCGCCAATGATCTTCACCCAACCAGTTTGGTGGTAAGCAGTGAGAAGCAATGTCGACTGGATCTGTTTCATCTAGTCAAAAATGCGAACGATATATTCACCCCCAACCTGCAAGTCGCCTTTATTACGGATAACCTGTATCGCCAACGGTATGTCGCCATGAAAACCGCCATTTCTCATCCGACAGGCTTTGAAAATATTGCCTACTACCGCGCAGGACAGCCCATTGAAGTGTTCACGGCCAATTGGCGCAATAACGGGACGAAACACACCGTTTCCCGTTTGGTGATGTTAGGGGGAACGAGCGACAAACAAGCCTTTGATGTGCTGTCTGGTTTAATGGGGACCGACCAAGGGCATTTTGAATTGCGAGACAACGCCAATCGATATCGACTTAATGCCAAGTCCGACGATATAAACGCATTTTTCTCTTGCCTTAATACCTATTACCACCAATAACCACACGCTCAACCGCATAAAATAATAATTTGAGACAATACGACACCCAACCGGCTTCATATGCGCAGTTATATGTGAATTAGATCACGCATATTTATTCTTTATCAACATTTCACAGTAGAAAACAGCATGCATGCCGATAAAAGCACATTCCACGACAGGACCTGAAAGTGTCTTCTCCCTGCCATTGCTAAATAAAGGAAATGCAGTGAATTTTTCTATGAAACATAAACTCTGTCTGACATTTGCCTGTATCATCCTCGCAATTTCAGCTATACAAACGTGGCTTGCCAGTGATCGATTAACCGCTGATGCCGAGCAATCGACCCAGCGCTTGGTGTCTTCATTAAACAAAGCCGCGTTAGCCAATATCAGCCATTGGTTAGAAAACAAAGCGATGATCACCCAATCGGTGATCCCTGCGTTTGATCATCAAGCCGGCCCTACTGATGCATTAGCACAGACCATGCACGCCGGTGAATTCGATTTGGTCTACGTTGGCCTGCATTCTGGCGATGTGATTCTCAGTAAGCAAATCTCTTTCCCTGACGATTATGATGCGCGTGAACGTCCGTGGTACCAGAAGGCCAAGGCAGAGAACCGTACCATTATTACCTCACCGTATATTGATGCATCGTCTAACCAATTAGTGGTCACGCTGGCGCGTCCTTTTAGCGCCACACACAATCAAGGGGTGATAGCTGCGGATGTCTCTATTAATACCTTGGTGACGGACGTGTTGGCATTAAACCAAGACGGTATGTTTGCGATACTGATCGATGCTGAAGGTGAAATCATTGCTCACCCTAATGCCTCGCTGACATTAAAGCCTGCTACCAATATCAACGACACCCTAACCACCAGCGCCATTCAGGCGATGAGCCGTAACGACCACCTTGCCACCATGACCATCAGTGGTGTGGAAAGTTTGGTGCAAATCGACCAAGTGACTGGCACTCAGTGGTACTTTGCCTTGGTTCTCGACAAAGCGAAGGCCTTTGAACAAGTGGATGCCGCATTGTTTGATGCACTGATCAGCACCCTTTTCCAAGTCGCGGTTGTGATTGGCGCGGCGCTTTTCTTTGTCGGACGCGCCCTGAAACCACTCGAGCAATTATCGGATGCAATGCAGGATCTGTCCCAAGGCAATGGCGACCTCACTCGCCGTCTTGATTTCCCGCAAGACGATGAAATTGGCCGTTTAGGTGGGCATGTGAATGCCTTTATTGAAAAACTGCATCAATCCGTTTCAGGCATTGCTGGGTCTACCGTCAAATTGGCAGAACAAGCCCGTAGCAGCCACGCGATGGCGGAACAAAACAGCCAAGCTTTGCAGCTTCAACTCGGGGAAATTTCACAAATCGCAACCGCGGTGCATGAGATGTCAGCCACGGCACAAGATGTAGCCAGCCACGCGGAAGGTACCGCCAGTGCGGCGATTGCGTCTCACACCAACTGCAATGAAGGTAAAGCAGTGATCAGTCGCAACCAAGCATCGATCACCCAACTGGCTCTCCATGTGGAAGAGGCTGCCAGTATCATTCAAGAGTTGGAAAGCAATGCGCAAGAAATCAATGCCATCTTGTCCACTATTCAAGGGATTGCTGAGCAGACCAATCTGTTGGCGCTGAATGCCGCCATCGAAGCAGCACGCGCCGGCGAACAGGGCCGAGGCTTTGCTGTGGTGGCCGATGAAGTGCGTGTCTTATCACAACGAACACACAGCTCAACCGTTGAAATTCGTTCAATGATCGAAACCTTGCAACGCAATACACACACCGCTGTGACCACCATGCAGCAAAGCCAAGAAATGGCAACAGGCAGCGTCGAAGAAGCCAACAATGCCACTCTGGCACTTGAGCAAATCACGGCATCAATTCAGCACATTTCGGATATGGCGACACACATCTCCAGCGCGGCCGAAGAACAACGGGCAGTGTCGGAAGAGATCAGTCGAAATACACAGGCGGTTAACGATGTGTCGGAGCGGCTGTCCGTCGATGCGAGAGAAACACAGATACTCGCGGAAGAACTGAATGGCATCACGCAGCATCTGAACATTGAAGTGAATAAGTTTAAGATTTAAGCATTCATACAAACGCAAAACGCCAGCAATCATGCTGGCGTTTTTTGTTCATTTTTCGGGTGTTACTTTCTAGACATTAACGGTTATGCCAAACGGTGGCTACCGGTTTTGTCCGTGTTACGATGGCTGATATCTTCGTATTCACCATCAATGGTTGACCCTTGCTGTGAACCCGCGCCTTCATAGGCATGGGTATTGAATCCTTGTTGCTGCATCGCTTGCTCATACGCGGCATTTAGCTTTCTTTTGATGAACGGCTTGGCAATCAATGCGCCCAGTCCGATAAATAAGCCCATCACGGCAGCGAATGTAACGGTAAAGAAACCCAATACAAGTGCAATTACACTAGCAATCATGTTTTTCATAGCTGACCTTTCATTCATCTTTGTTTTCATTGTTTGCAGTGTATGCCAACGAAAATGAACCAAAGATGAACAATGCGTTTATTTTTACCTTTCGCATTTTTTGCGTGTTCACCGGCGTTAATCCAACGCGATGCTGACCCCGACAGACAAGGTGTACGCAGACAAATCATCATGCCCAATCAAGCTGCTCGCTTCTGCATAGCCATACCAATCCTGATTAAACGCGCCGGAAATCCCAAGGTGCATACGGCCATAGAAGTTGTCATCCGAATCCACCACAATGGGTAAAATACTGCCAGAGTGATTAGATTTAAGCTGAGAGATCACCCGCTCATTCCCACTGGCAATATCATAATGCACATACCCCTTGGCATACGGCTGAAACATACCAAACGGTGTCCGCAACGGATGCGACACACTGACCCCTGAAATCAACATGGTTGATTCCAACGCATCCACGTTATCAATTTTAGAAATCAGGTAATTAGAATTGGTCATCGATAACCGCTCTGAATAACGGTCTGTATCAGACAGAGTATGTTGAACGCTGCTTTCCAGTGCCACATTCAGGTAGTCGTATGTAAACACATACCCGGTTCCGACGGAAAATACCCATATATCCGAGTCGGCTTCATTGGCGTTATTAATCACAGAGTCGGTATAGAGTGTCACTTGCCGTTCAATGTCTGTGTCCATCACGGCGTAGCTGGCCGTAAAATCAATATACCAAGCATCACGGAAATAACTGAAATAACCCGATGCGACTAATCCATCAATTTCAGTATCGTTCGTCGCATTAAATGATTGATAGAAAGGCAGGCCTAAAGTAAGCCCAAACAGATAATGCTCACGGAATAAGTAATCCCCGCCCAGCGTCAGTGAATAGCCACTGTATTCTTGCTCATTACCGGCTTGATTCGCATTGTCATTCAATGTGGTCGAATCAACCCGCATGTAGCCGCCAAGGGCATGGCTGTGCGTGACGCCCGCGCCACCAGCCTGTGTCGAAACCGCATTTTGCACAGGCAGTGCACCGGATAAATAGCCCGGCTGTCGAACAGTTCGCTTAATGGATGTGCGTTCTTTGATCGCTTTCCCCCGCAATCCGGCGGTGGAATAACGCCCCATTTTCGCGCGAACTTTGCGGTCAATCTTATCGCCCCGCACATGGCTGGCGATACCTTTTAACTCTGATACCGCAGCATCCATTTCAGCGGAGAGTCTGTCACTCAATGTGCTATCAGCATCATTACCTGCATGCGCAACAGGTAATGATGCCATCAGGCACACAACCGATGTCACGGCTGTCACCTGTTTTAAAGACAATGACATAATGCCCCCAAAAATTTGTTACCACTTTCTCTTTTTCTTATCTACATCGTGAAAGTGTCTTGCTGGTTATTTTTAACTTAATCAGTATAGGCAGCGCAGAAATGATACTTGTCCCAAAAAATATACAGTGTCGATTATTCACCCAACCCTGCCATCAATAAGCAGAAATAACGGCCCCCTATTCTTGCCTGCGACTAGAAGTGCGAATAACGGTGACGGTAGATGCATGATTTATTGATAGAAAAATGAGGATCTTGGTCTAACACACATGCGTATAAAACCATTAATTATATTAACGCCGTTGTTTATACCTTTGTTTGATATGACGTGACTCACGACAAGGTGGCTATACTCATAGCTGTCGATGTCAGAAAAAGATAAAAATTATGGCTTATCGTTTGGCTATTTTATTGATGTTATTCATTCATAACGACGCGGTGGCAGCCCCTACATTGACAGAGCAAGCTGCCAAAGACATTTGCCAATGCCTGAAAGAGCCTTATCAGCAAGTAGAAACCATTCAGGCAACGCTGAAAGATGCGAAAGACAGTGGTAGCTTGTCCCGTATCACCGACTCACAAGATGACTTGATGAGCGTCATTAGCGCAGCGAAGTTGTGTATGGAAAAAGTGCGCACTCGGTATCCGGACATTCATCAATCCCCTGAGCAGCAAGACGCTGTTTTAGCACTGACAGACTCACTGTGCCCAAACCCACTCAGCCACACGACCAGCACGCCGGCAACACCAACACCAACACCAACACCAACACCAAAATAGTGATAGATATATCGATTAAATAAACAAGCGAGCCACAACGATAAAAGTGTGATCAGGCTATGTAGTCACAACACAAGCAGAGTGTTAATTTGATGTTATCAAGGTGATGAGAGGGTTTTCTGATGAACAGTTTATGGCTAACTCCCGTTAAGCAACTTACTTTCCAGATTTTTTTTCATTATCGGCATTTTTTCCAGCTCAGCTACTACCCCATTTTAGCGGTCTGTTTGGGGGCTAGTCTGCTCAATATCGTGCTTATGTTACCTTCTAGTAACATGAATCCGTCTCCGATCGCACTGGCTGTTTTTCTGTCTGCGAGCTTGTATTGGGTCGTGATTAAACATTATTACGCCACGATATTGGCATGGTCAGATACGCGCAGCAGACACCACACGGTGCATGTGTTGCGTAAAAAGCGAGTAAGCGAGTAAGCGAGTAAGCGAGTAAGCGAGTAAGCGAGTAAGCGAGTAAGCGAGTAAGCGAGTAAGCCTATAACAGAAGGAAAAGAAGACAATAAAGATGAAACATACCCACCTAAATTAAGCGTGTCACGCTATCCCAAGCCGTGACACGCATTTCTCTACCCAATCAAGTGCGATTACTTGATGGTTACCTTTTCAATAGTGATCGGTTTTTTAGGCACATCTTCATGGCCACCGCGTTTCTTACCGGTTCTCACCTTAGCGATCGCTTTTACCACATCCATACCAGCCGTCACCTGACCAAATACGGTGTAACCCCAACCTTGGTTCGTTGTTTCCGTGTGATCAAGAAAACTGTTATTCGCAAGGTTAATGAAAAACTGTGCCGTTGCAGAATGTGGCGCATCGGTACGGGCCATCGCAATGGTACCTGTCATGTTCTTCAAACCGCGGTTTGCTTCATTCACAATCGGATCACGGGTTGGCTTTTCTGTCATATCAGCAGTGTGGCCGCCACCTTGAATCATGAAACCCTGAATTACACGGTGAAAAACCGTGCCTTCATAAAACCCATCCTGACAGTACTGCAAAAAGTTTTTACACGTCACTGGCGCCAAGTCCATGTTCAGTTCAATTTCGATGTCGCCAAGATTGGTTGTTAAGATAATCATTTGCTGTATCGCCGCTCAATAATTGAGGAAAGAATAAATGAGCGCGGAGTTTATCACTGAACACCACCGCTTCCCAAGCATCAATATGCCGCATTTTATCATCAGTGGTAGCACTACATTCCCCACTCTTATTTTACGTAATCCACGCAATAATCATTCATCCTACAATCCATCACATCAAAAAAAAATGACGAAAGTCTCCGTATTTTGTGGTTTTTCGTGATAGGTGGGTTCAAAAAACGCCCGCAATGTAACGCGAATGTTATTATTTCTCTTTCGCACCTCTAATTCTTTCCCTTTCGCTTTGCCTTGATTGCCGTAATTACCAAGTATTGAACATAGTTGATAACGAACGACTCGTATCGACGTAACAAAACCATCAAACTCGCAATCAATTTCGAGGGAATTTAGATGAACAAACGGACTTTTCTTGGTGGGCTCATTGCGGCCACACTAGCAGGCGCAACATCAGCACCTGTTATGGCGGCACCGGGCGCCCCTATCATTTCATGGATGGAGACAAACTTTTCCATTATCGAAGTGAACGACGCAGCAACCGCTTATAAAGATTTGGTTGTCGTTAAGCCGTACGCTGAAGTACCGGTGACTTGGGATCGTTGGTCTGGTGAGCCCGCTGATACGTGGCGTGTACTACTGAACGGCGAAGTGGCGCATGAAGCCGCCGTTTCACCAGCAGCAACCCAAAAACAATCCACCGTGTTGCAAGTTGCCAAAGGCGGCAAATATGACATGGTTGTAGAATTGTGTAGCGGCACAGGTGCAGCGCAAGCTTGTACGCAAAGTGCACCTAAGCCAATCGTTGTAGCAGACACAGACGGTAGCCACCTTGACCCGCTACCAATGAACGTCGATCCAAACAACAAAGACTACGTGACACCTGCCAACACTGTTGTCGGTGCCTACTTTGTTGAATGGGGTGTTTACGGCCGTAAATTCCCAGTAGATAAAATCCCAGCGCAAAACCTGACGCACATCATTTATGGTTTCGTGCCAATTTGTGGCAACAACCCTTCTCTTGCGGATGGTCCTTTAGCAGCGCTTAACCGTGCTTGTGTGGGTATGGATGACTTTGAAGTGGTTATTCACGACCCATGGGCGGCAGTACAAATGCCACACGCGCAATCAGGTCAAAGCCACTCTTCGTCTTACAAAGGGACTTACGGCCAGATCATGGCGCTTAAACAGCGTTACCCTGATCTGAAAATCCTGCCTTCAATCGGTGGCTGGACACTGTCTGACCCATTCTACGAGTTCGGCGACAAAGCCAAGCGTGACAAGTTTGTCGCATCGGTTAAGCGTTTCCTTCAAACGTGGAAATTCTACGACGGTGTTGATATTGACTGGGAATACCCAGGCGGTTCAGGCGCAAACCCTAACCTAGGCGACCCATCAAAAGATGGCGATACCTATGCGGTTCTTATGCAAGAACTTCGCGCGATGCTAGATACGCTTTCTGCTGAAACTGGCCGTACCTATGAACTGACTTCTGCTGTGGGTGTAGGCTACGACAAGATCGAAGACGTAAACTACATCGATGCTGTTCCGTACATGGATTACATCTTCGCGATGACGTACGACTACTACGGTGGTTGGAACAACGTTGTTGGTCACCAAGCGGCGCTTGATTGTGGCAGCCACATGACCGCTGACGAGTGTGCGGGTAAAGGTGTGGATGCCGAAGGTAAACCACGTAAAGGCCCTGCTTACACCACGAAAAACGGTGTCGAGCTATTGCTTGCTAAAGGCGTTCCACCAGAGAAGATGGTTATCGGTGCAGCGATGTACGGCCGTGGTTGGACTGGCGTAACAGAAGCAAGCATGTCTGATCCAACAAACCCAATGACGGGCGTAGGTAACGGCAAGGTTGCAGGTTCGTGGGAAGCGGGCGTTATCGATTATAAAGATATCGTGACTGACTACATCAACAAATCTGGCGTTGTGAAAGGTTACGATGCTCAAGCAGAAGCACCATGGGTGTGGAATCCTGCAAACGGTGATCTTATCACTTATGATGACAAACGCTCTGTGATGGCGAAAGGTGCTTACGTTCGTCAAAACAACTTTGCAGGTCTGTTTGCTTGGGAAATCGATGCCGATAACGGTGATATCCTGAATGCAATGCAAGAGTCGCTAGCTGGTGATGCGCCACCGCCACCAGCAAACAAAGCCCCTGTTGCGAATGCAGGCGCAGATGTTGCTGTAACGGCAGCCGGTGTTGTTGCTCTTGACGGTTCAGCATCAAAAGATGTTGATGGTCAAATCGTGGCTTACAGCTGGACACAAACATCGGGTCCTTCAGTATCACTGACTGGCGCGAACACCGTTTCTGCTTCTGCTAACATCCCGGCCGTCACTGTTGAGACGACGTTTGTATTCTCACTAACAGTAACGGACAACAAAGGTGCAACAGCGGTTGACACGGTTGTAGTAACTGCCACACCTGAAGGTAGCACGGGTCCGACAAATACTGCACCTGTTGCCGCTATTACTGCACCAGCAACTGCAAACGCAGGTGATGTGGTTGTTGTTGACGCAAGCGGTTCAAGCGATGCAGATAACGACACGCTAACGTACACGTGGAACATTCCAGCGGGCGTTCAGGCGACACAAAGCGGTTCAAGCCTGATGTTCACAGCAGGTAGCTACCCTGCAGATATGACACTGACGTTCTCAGTAACTGTTTCTGACGGTGAACTGTCTGACAGCGCAAGCGCATCTGTTGTTGTTCTGGGCGATGCACCAGTGGTTGAATGTCCAAACGCATACAAAGCAGGCGTTATTTACACCTCTGGTGATGTCGTTTCTCACAATGGCAAAGAGTACTCTGCCAAGTGGTGGACACAAAACCAAGAGCCAGGCACAACGGGCAAATGGGGTGTATGGAAAGAGCTTGGTGCAGCTGGCTGCTAATAAGCACTGTTCACAAGTAATTTCATTACTGTAAAAACCACAAAGGGATGCGAAAGCATCCCTTTATTTTTGCTTGTACCGTATTAAATAAGTGACGATGGAGAAGTTTAAAATATAGGCAGTTTTTCTCAATGTCGATATGCACTAGTCAAGTAAACTGGGATAATCAATCAAAATACTGACAAGTAATTATTGAACTATTTTCAATATATCCAGCGATAATCACAAATAAATAATAGACTAAACATTAGTTGCAATCTCTCGAACATCATGTTCACACTTACACGATCACTCTATTGTCTCGCGGATTTACTGTTATACATTACTCATCAATTAATAATCCTCTAAATACAAAGGTTACAAGATGAAAATTGAATACGTCACAAAATCAGGTAAATACAAAGATGAAATACAAATACCCCACCGTCAAAAAAACAATAAATACGTTGTAAGCCCAACTCGATTTTCAGCAGACTATATATATGTCGATACATATGAAGAAGTTTATGAACATTTACAACAGGGACTAAAGGTTAGAGTCAGTGGGCGAGATATCACAACATCTAGCAGTTTAGTAAAACTAAGCTCATTAATCGTTGAGGTGTAGCATTGTCAATACTTAATGCCACCCCAGAGCAACGCAACAAAATCACAACAATCCAATATTATTAACAAACATCCAGATACTCGAGAGAGAGTGGCTTCAATTTTCTCACTCCTAAGCATACAAAGAGATGCAAACTGCTTGAGTGATAATTATTTTGGCCGAGGTATTTCTGATTAATATTAAATAATACTTCCGCCTAGTTTCGGCATAAAAAAGGCGCACACTGCGCCTTTTTTATGCGATAAACCAATCATCAATCAAACGGTGTAAAGCACCTTGATCACGTGATAGCCAAATTTGGTTTTTACCGCCTCTGGGATCAAACCACGCAAATTCGGGTTCTTTAGTTTTAGGGCTTCACTGGTGCTGATCGCTTTACCAGAGAACACTGCCTTGTCGAATTGCGGTACCATTGCGCCTTTACGAAACTCACCTAAATCCCCACCTTTCTTGCCCGATGGGCATGATGAAAACTTGGTGGCCAGTGTTTGGAACTTCGCACCTTGTTTCAATTGGGAAATGATGTCATCAGCTTGTTCCTTGTGCTTCACAAGGATATGCAACGCATGCGCTTTACTGGCCATAACTCTTTGTCTCTTTCGGTATTATATACCGCGCATTTTACACGATAGGCCGATGAGCTCAAATAGATGACGTCAAATGCGATTATTCATCCTGCTGCTATCCACACTTTCACTACCCATAACCCGTATCAGCAATAACACGCGTCCCCCAATCCATTACCGCCAGCAAAAGCTGCGCCCATAAAAAAACCGCCTATTCAGGCGGTTTTTACTGTTCGATGACTAGCGTGTGTCCCTTAATTATTTGCACTATCGTTATAGGTCCAAAATTCGTGAAAGCAATCAAAATGGCGATGAACATAGTGGTTCTATCTTCAAGCCATTTTGGGCAGATAGCGCGGATTTTGGCCATAACCCTTCGGGCTGCGCTATTTCCTGCGCATGACTGCCTTAAAAATTGCTCATTTGGCCCACCAAATCACACATTTTTTAAGTTGTCCTGCTTGAAAATAGCAGCAGCGATGGACGCAACATAATTGAGGGACACACCCTAGCCTTACTCGGCTTTCAGGATCTGTGCAGATTCCAATTGCGTCATCTGACGAATTTTACGCCACATATAGAAGAAGATACCCATCATCATAATCATGGATGGGATCGCAATCATCGGATAGCTCACCAATGTCATACGGCCCAATTCTTCATTGAACGCTTGAGTACCGGATGGACTGGTCACAATCACTTTCGCCAGCACGTAGTTCATCACCGATGAAAATACGAAGGTTGAAGCGAACAGATAATTCGCGGTCACCAAACTGCGGTCAAAGGCTTGTCGGTTGCCCAACTCTTGCAGTTTTTCATGGATCAACGACATGTTAAGCACGGTATCGTTAATCAACATCTTGCTGACGACCGGGTACTTGGTAAACGTAGAAAGAAAAACACCTGTACCGATTAAGCCAGGGATCAGCGCTTCTTTCACCGCTAGCCACTTGTTATCAAGCTCTAGCAAACCGATACCGCCCGTCAATAAGACGCTCACGATACCTAACAGCGAGATGAAGTTGAATTTCTTGTACTTGAAGAGTTCATACCCGCCAAAAATAACGGGGAAAGCCAAGGCAACAAGCAAACCGCCAACAGCGCCAAGGTGCTCATCGCTACTGAATTTCATCAAAATAACGGAAGGCACAATGACATTGAAAATGATGTCGTTCAGTGGGCTAGGTTTCTTTTCTGTCATAATATTTTACAAACGTCTCCAAACTGTATACATCTGCATTGTTCCGCGAATTCTTGCTGCTGTAAACCCTCTGTACGTTACAAAAGATTAAATCAGCCCTGCAGAGCTCTCAAAACAGCAAGAAAATGCTAATTTACTTAATGTTCAGCCCCGTTAACGCGGCTAATTATCGTTGCCACCACGGTATACTGTCGACGTTTACACCACATAACACATCCGCCGACATAGATTGTATAGCACCAATATTGCCCTATTGGCTATATTCAATAGAAAGCATGGCGTCACAATGACGCGCCACACAGACAGAAGGAATGTCGCTTATGCTCTCCCACTCCGATACCGCATTAGTCATCGTCGATGTACAAGGCAAGTTAGCCCACATGATGGATGAGAAAGAAACCCTGTTCCATCACCTCGCCACCATGGTCAGCGGCGCAAAAGTGCTTGAGTTGCCCATCATTTGGGTTGAGCAGTTACCGGACAAATTAGGCCCAACGATCCCAGAGATCGCACACCAACTTGAACACCTGCGCCCTATCGCTAAAAACACCTTCAGTTGCTACGGCAACGACGCCTTTGTGGCCGCGCTGGAAAACACAGGATGCCGTAATGTGTTAGTCATGGGGATAGAAGCCCATATTTGTGTGTATCAAACTGTGCGCCATTTGCTGGACAAGGGCTATAACGTCGAAGTGATCGCTGATGCGGTTTCTTCCCGCAAGCCGCACAATAAAATGATCGCTCTGGAGAAAATGCAGCAATGGGGGGCGGCATTAACGACAACCGAAATGGTACTATTTGAATTACAAGGTGTCGCGGAAGGGGTTCGCTTTAAGCAGTTACTGTCAGTCATTAAATAAAAAACAGCCGTGACGCATTGCCTCGTCACGGCTGTGTTGTCATTCAATAAAGCACCAGCGATGGCCCCGACTGTTAATAAACGGCGGTTAGTAAACGACTGTTAGTAACCGACGCCGGCACAGTAAGAAGAAACAATCATCAACACCAACGCAAATGTCATGACATTCAATGCGGGTTTACTCTTGGTCAGCAACGGCATAAACCACACGCCAACGGCTGCAATCAATAAGCCTAAGCTCGTCACCTGGGCAATAAACGGGGCTGCCTCCCCTCGTGTTTCCGCCAATGATGCCAAATCCGTTAATTGTGGCAAGCCTGTCAAGAAACAGATCACCATGATTACGGCCCCAACGTAAGGCAGAGCACGGTTAAATTCATCCACTTTATGTTCGGCTTTTACAAGGGAAGCATGCGCCAGCAAGGTGCCACCACAGAGCGTCGTCGCCAAGAAATGCGACGCCACTAACCACTGTTCACTACGAACAAATAATCCATGCAGCAGATAAGCGGTTCCGGCAGCAATCACTAACACCAAATACGCTTTACGTAGGCGATCACTGCCCACCAAGCCTTTTTCTGCAAACCAATACAGCAGTGCTAACGCAAAGAAACCAACCACCATCAAGGCCTCTTGCCCTAACATGGGTGAGACAGAAAGCTGAGAAAAAATCAGGGTAATTTCACGTAAGAACAAACCACTGAACAGTAGCAGCCACAACGCAGGCATCGTACGGTGCAAACGATCCATCTGACCAAAGCAGAGCTTACCCGTCAGAATACATCCACCCAAAACAATAAAAGCACCAATCGCTAATTGGTAAAAAACACTTGAAAGAATCAATGGCCATTCGTACCAAGCCATAACTCACACCTCTATGCAGCAACGTGTTGCTGACTCTCATTATTATCAAAGCTGCGTATTGTGCCCTACCTCATCCCTTTGTTCTATCTCTATCTGCAACAACGACCAAGAAGCATCAACTCGTCACATCGCGGTAGATTGACAACCTGATTTCAGAATAGAATTAAGTACTCAATTTTCATATAATTAGATTTAAAACAAACTAAAAAACAAAGAACTAAAACTTACCCAATAAACAACGGTAACCATATGAATGTGCTTGTGTTGATGATATATTTTCTTTTATTCCCACTAGTACTTGCTTTTGACAAATACACTACACACGAACACTTTCGTATATCCCTAATAGGTATTGATATAACTGCCACCTACTTTGCTATTAAAGTTACAAACACTAAAGTGAAATCAAGGTTTGTATCAATATTAATGTGGTCATACCTTTCTATAAAACTATTCTTAGGAATATTTATTATTATATTTTCATTTGATGCAGGATTAAGTATTTAAATACACTGAAATTAGGAGAGACGAAAAGTCTCTCCTACACATCTATTCCGGATGCAACATCACTTCACATCATGCGGTCGCTGAGTCGGTGCAACATCATTCGACAACGACTGTGCTTTCAATCGCCACACCGTGATCACAAACGCCAGAATCGCAATCATCGCCATGCCGCCGTAGGTTAACGTAAACCCCGCCGCCAATTGTTCAGGGGCGAAATCTTTCAAGCCATGGGCACTGCCCTCACCAACCAAGACCGGAACTTTAAGGTGGAACAATGCCGCACAGAAGGCTACACCAATTGCGCCACCCAATTCACGCCCATAGCCAAAGAGGGACAAACCAATGCCGCGATCACTGGCAGGCAACACGTTCTGTACCACCACGTTGAGCGAAGGTAGCGTAAAGCCTAGCCCCAACCCCGCCATCGCCAGCGCGACAATAGGCATGATGCCCATATACAATTGTCCCATTGCCAATGCCGACAACGCAAAGCCACCCACCACCAGTGATTTGTAGTAACCGGTTTTGGCAATGCGCTTACCGCCACAATACGCACCGCCAGTGATGCTCATCATGAACACCATCATGTATAAACCACTGGCAGACGCCGACAAACCTTGCTCCCACTGCATCTGTAGCGGCAAATACACCAGCACAGCAAACATCAACAACTGGGAACACATGATCAATAGTACGCTGATCGTGTAACCCGGTAACGTCAGCACGCGCATAGGAATGATCGGATCCGCAGCACGGCGTTCCACCAGCACCAAAAGCAACACTGACACCAACAAGCTGATCGCCAAAATCTGATTATCAATCACCGATTCGGGTGAAAGCAGCAACAGTAAAATGGTCGTCACGGCCATCAATAAACCCGCGCCAAACCAATCAAATCGGCTTTTCCGCCCTTTATTCAGGTGTTTGAGTTTGGTATTGATCAACCACAATGCAATCGCCCCGAGTGGCAGGTTAATCCAAAAAATCCAACGCCAATTCAAGTGTTCCGCAAAATACCCGCCCAGCAATGGGCCAGCAATGCTGGACACCGCATACACCGCAGAGATATACCCTTGGTATTTCCCCACCTCACGCGCAGGGATACAATCTGCAATCACAGTAAAGGCCAATGCAATCAATCCACCGCCACCAATGCCCTGCAACACACGCGCACCAATCAAGGTCGGTAAATCTTGCGCTAATCCACACGCCACCGAACCTAACAAAAACAAGGCAATACTCACGTTAAGCATTTTAACGCGACCAAACATATCACTCAGTTTGCCGTACAAAGGCAGCACTGCCGTCGCCGCAAGCAAGTACGCCGTGACAATCCATGTTAACGCTTGGCCCGCGCCTAATTCTTCTCCAATAATGGGCAAGGGTGTAGTAACAATACTTTTTTCCAGCGAACCCAGCGCAATCACCAACGCTACGCTCGCAAATATGGTTTTCGGCGACATATTTATTCCTCAATAAGACGCAGTATGATAAATCATGCTGCTCGCTTCTGAAATAGCCGATACTCCGCCTGCCTATAAAAACTGACAACAATGTCAATATGTTATGCTTCGATGCTACGCGCTTAAAGTCCCTGTCATGCTATTGACATCATAGTGGAAGTGGTCTAACTTAATTTTAATTAAAAATTAAGTTAAGCGGTTTGGTCTTCTTTGATCAGTTAGTGCTTGGTCTGTTAGTGTTTACGATGAAGCCATGGCCATACCGCTTTGTAAGAATTTGCTTGCTAAGAGGATTGCCTATGTACGCCATCACCCACGTTAACGTTTTCACCGGCACGTCAACCCTACACAATCACGCGATTGTGGTTGAGGGTGACACCATCAACGCCATTGTACCGATGAAAAACGCTCAGCTTCCAGAAGAAACCTATTCAGCACAAGGCCTTACCGCTACCGCCGGTTTTATTGATTTACAACTAAATGGCTGTGGTGGCGTGTTGTTTAATATCGATATCGAAAAAAATACGCTCGATATCATGAATAAAACCAACCTGAAAAGCGGGACCACCCAATACCTGCCAACGTTCATCACCAGTGAACACGACAAGATGTGTCAGGCGATTGATGTGGTGGCTGACATAGAGAACAAAGAAGCCGAAGGCATTTTAGGCTTGCACCTTGAAGGGCCGTTTATCAGCACAGCGAAAAAAGGCGCACATGCTGAAAATCACATTCGTGTATTGGATGAGTTAACCGCCCATTACCTTGCGGATAATCAGTCTTTGATTTCGGTTGTTACACTCGCCCCCGAAAATACATCGCAAGCCGTGATCAATATCCTCAATGATGCGGGTATTACCGTGTCGATGGGCCACACCAACGCCAATTACGATGAATTAGCGGCGAAACAAAATATCAGTATGGCCACCCACCTTTATAACGCGATGACCCCACTAGGTTCACGTGAACCGGGTGGCGTCGGTTATATTTTTGATAAAAAACCCCATGCGGGGATCATCGTCGACGGTATTCACTCTTCGTTCGCTTCCGTGCGCATTGCCCATGAAATGTTGGGTGAAAAACTGTTTATGGTGACGGATGCGGTTACCCCTGCTGGCACAGATATCACCGAATATGACATGGCAGGGATTCAAGCCTATGTGACTGATGGTAAATGTCATTACGCTGATGGCACCATTGCTGGCGCGGCCATTACCATGATTGAAGGGGTGCGTAATCTTATTCAACACGTGGGTGTCAGCCGCGAAGAAGCGTTGCGCATGGCAAGCCTATATCCGGCGAAAGCGATGGGGATTGATGATCACTACGGCAAATTAGAAAGCGGTTATAAAGCCAATATCACACTTCTCAACGACAATAATGAAGTGTGTGGTGTTTTCCAAATGGGGACAAAGCGCATTTAATCCGCTTCACGAACTCCGTGTTTCTTTTTTATCTCCGAGAACAATAAAGCCCTGTTAAACAGGGCTTTTCATTCAGGCACCCATACGCGAACATTCATAAATCACGCATAAGTGCTTCGTACTCGTCTTCCGCAGCTTCAATCAGTTTGGCAAGTTCTCTCGCATCATCACTTGTTAGACTCACATGCCACTTTACCGTTTCCGATTTGGGGCCTTGTTTGCACAGCAGCTCCGTTTTCTTGCCTCGCGTTTCAAACACAAGTTGCTCGAACGGTGCCGTGAAGAGGTTGTTTTTTTCTAAGACATTGACTTTAAGTTCACCAATGGGATTCACTGTCACATCCACATGAAGTCCCGCTTTTCCCGGTATAATAAACTGTCTGTTTTCGGTCAACATACGCCAGCCTCCGATCTGTCTTCACCCTGTTTTGTCCATGCACATAACACGCACTACAACAACTTCACAACGCCGCATCATCGTTGGACATCACTCGCATAAACACTGGGTTTCAGTGTCACTTTTGCTCTCTCTAAGTTTAGCCAAGTCACATTCCATTCGTTAACATTTCCCCCCTACAACAAACAGATTCCGTTGTTTTTTTGCCTTGCATCATAAATTCAAACATTCATTGCCGAAAATCGTCATGGTCAGTGGCGATTTCTCAAAAACAAACTAGGTGCTATATTGGCTTTTCACTATGACGAGCCCAAGGAAGTAATGATGATTGATTTTCGCTCAGACACCGTAACCCGCCCAACAGAAGCCATGCGACAAGCGATGGCAACAGCAGACGTTGGCGATGACGTTTATGGCGACGATCCCACGGTGAATGCACTGGAATGCTGGGCCGCCGAACGCCACGGTTTTGAAAGTGCGCTGTTTTGTAGCTCTGGCACACAAGCTAACCTACTCTCATTAATGGCGCATTGTGAACGGGGAGATGAATACCTGTGCGGGCAACAAGCTCATAACTATAAATTTGAAGGGGGTGGCGCGGCCGTATTAGGTTCGATTCAACCTCAACCGATTGAAAATGAGAATGATGGCACCCTGCCCTTTACCAAATTAGCCGCCGCCATCAAACCACTCGACCCGCATTTTGCCCGCACCCGCTTACTCAGCTTAGAAAATACCATCAATGGCAAGGTGCTTCCCCTCGACTATTTGGCACAAGCTCGTGAGTTTGTTGACACACACGGTTTAAAACTGCATTTGGACGGTGCCCGTGTGTACAACGCGGCTGTGGCACTCAATGTCGACATCACCGAAATTAGCCAGCACTTTGATTCCATGACCATTTGCTTATCCAAAGGCTTAGGCGCACCCATCGGCTCCTTGGTGTTGGGCGATCACGCTTTCATTCAACGCACACGCCGCTGGCGTAAAGTGCTGGGTGGCGGTATGCGCCAAGCTGGCATTTTAGCGGCCGCCGGCAAAATTGCGTTGACGGATCACGTCGAGCGTTTAGCCATTGACCATGCGAATGCAAAATATTTGGCCGAGCAACTGAATACCGTATCGGGCTTCACGGCGAATGTTCAGCATGTACAGACGAACATTTTGTTCGCCAAAGTGGCTGACACCATTGATCAAGCCCAGCTTGTAGCGACGTTGAAAGCGCAAGGTATCTTGATCACCGCCGGTCATCCGATGCGGTTTGTCACCCATCAGGATATTTCCCGCGAAGACATCGACACCTTTATTACAGCACTGAAAGCCGCTGTTGCAGAGCAAAGCTAAGTCGCTGTATTTCTTTATGCGGCAAAGACAAGAAAAGCACCCTCGGGTGCTTTTTCTAATAGAACCTTTGCTAATGGTACCATTGCTAATGCTGCTCTCTATTACGATCACTTAGCCTAAAAACGGTACCCCAGGCTCACGGTCGATAATCCGTGTTCAACGTCAATATCGTCATCGTCTAATGTCGTCGGCACCACCAAACGTAGCCCGAGTTCCCAACGTTTATAGTTCACCACCGCACCAAGGTGCGCGTTCACACCCAACCCAGCAGCGGAAAATGCTGTTTGCTGCCCCGTTGACGTGTCAGCGGTAAGTTTACCGTCGATATCGACATAATGTGCACCGACCCCAACCTCAACGCGCCAACTTTTGCATCCAGTACACAGGTCTTTATCGCCCCACTGATAAAACAATACCGGCGTAAAAGACACGGAATACCCGTCCAATTCACCATCACGAAAACCCTGATGATCATCGCCATCGTAATCCAGCTTAAAATAGCTGCCGCTTAATTCCGTGTGATAACCCCAGCGCGTCGTTTCTGTGAAATACGCCGGCGGTTGAATCAGCATCAGAAAGGGACTGATCGCGGTCGATGAATTAAATGGTGCATCATCAAACACGCCCGCCTGACTGACCTCAACATTGCCACTGGCTTTTACCACGCCCAACTTAACCGTTGGCATGCGCAGTACTGTTTCCATATCCATCGCCACGGCCATCGACAATGGGCTCAGTAAAGCGATCGCGAGCCCCACATATCCAGCGTTATTCATGCGTCATCCTTTTCGACATCCCAACAGCAAGGATTCAACGTATCCTGTGTGCTTCTTTTTTTAGTAAATCACATCAATAACTTAAAACAAATATCGACCTGCATAACGGGCCCACTTTCGTCAACATTAGTGACAGCCTACACACTTCCGTCTTATCTAGGCCGTATCCACTGTTTACTATTCAAACAATAATGAGCGGTCCCCCCCCCCGTTAAAACAAATGTTGATTGAGCCAAAGGTGACAAACGATACTTGCGGCATAACCCAGTGCAATCACTGGCATCCACTTCAGATGCCCAAAGAAGGTATATTTCCCATGCGCCGCCCCCATTAACGCAACCCCCGCCGCTGAACCGATCGATAGCAAACTGCCTCCAACCCCTGCCGTTAACGTCACTAATAGCCAATTACCCAGGCTGAGATCAGGCTGCATCGTCAACACCGCAAACATGACCGGTATATTATCCACCACAGCAGACAGTAAGCCGACCACGATATTGGCCCACACCGGATCCCACTGACTGTACATGACCTCTGAGACCATCCCCAGATACCCAAGCAAACTGAGCCCACCCACGCACATCACCACGCCATAGAAAAACAGTAACGTGTCCCACTCGGCATGAGAGACCCGCTTAAACACATCAAACGGCACGACAGAGCCCAGTCGCTTTAAGGCCACGTCATCATTATTCGCCACGGCAGCAGCTTTCTTTTTTTCCAGTGAACGCGGCAAGGTTTTGCGCAGATAAAAGCCAAAAAATTGTAGATAGGCCAACCCCATCATCATGCCGATAACCGGCGGGAAATGGACCACAGCATGGAAAGCGACAGCCGTCATAATAGTCAAAATAAACAAGCCAACAATTCGCCGCGCCCCCCGCTTCAGTTCCACATACTCATAAGCGGTATTCGGCTGGGTTTTCGGTACAAAAAACGCCATGATCACTGCAGGAACAAGGTAGTTCACTAAAGAAGGGATGAATAAATCAATGAACTCAACGAAGCTGACTAACCCCGCTTGCCAGACCATCAAGGTCGTAATATCGCCAAACGGGCTGAACGCGCCGCCCGCATTCGCGGCAATCACAATGTTAATACAGGCAATGTTGATAAAGCGGATATTGCTACCTCCCACTTTCAACACCACTGCGCACATCAACAACGCCGTGGTTAAGTTGTCTGCAATCGGCGATATGACAAAAGAGAGAATGCCCGTAATCCAAAACAAGGTGCGATAATTGAAGCCTTTACTGACCATCCAGGCTTGTAAGGCATCAAACAACCGTCGCTCTTCCATCGCACTGATGTAGGTCATCGCCACCAACAGGAAGAGCAATAACTCGGCGTATTCCAACAAATTATGTTCAATGGCACGTTGTGCAACGTCGGTCGCACCATGCTGCTGATACACATAACCAATCATTAGCCAAATCAATCCTGCCGCCAACAGCACCGGTTTCGATTTACGCAGTTGTAAGTATTCCTCCCCCATCACTAAGCAATAGGCCAAGGCAAAAATCACTAATGACACATAACCAATGGGGGATTGAGTGAGGTCTAAACCGGCCGTCGCGGCCAATGTGGGCGGGGCAATCATGCTAAGCACAACAACAATGATAAGGTGACAGACTTTCATCCTTTCTCTCTCCTCCTGAGGTATACGTATTTCTATTTCTCATTCACACAGTGTACACATTCCTTTTTGACAATTTCGTGAGGTAACATCCATTTAACATGTTCGCATAGACACGCCTTTTTTACATTCGGCAATGAAAACGTGCAACGTATTGTGTTCTTTTGCAGTAAGGATCACTAACTCGTGGATTGGACCTTACATTAAATGCAAATGCGAATTATTTTAATTCAGATTAATAATTAGCATGGAGTACATTATGGAACAGGCTTACCATCCCGATCCCCTGCTTCAGGTGCGGTCGCTTGAGGTGACCTACATCACTGAAAAAGGTGACTTCAAAGCCGTTAAGCGCGTAAGTTTTGATATTGGTAAAGGGGAAATTTTCGGCCTCGCCGGTGAATCCGGTTGCGGTAAAAGCACCATTGCCTTTGCCATTAACCGTCTGCATAAGCCGCCCGCGTTAATCACGCACGGCCAAGTTCAATTCCAAGGCAAAGATTTACTGTCGCTGACCGAACAAGAAATGGGTGTTATCCGCTGGCGTGACATCGCCATGGTTTTCCAAAGTGCGATGAACTCTCTCAACCCTGTACTGCCACTGCTTGAACAATTTTCAGATGTGATGCGCCACCACTTGGGTTATAGCCGTCAACAAGCCAAAGAACGGGCCGAAAAGTTATTGGATTTGGTCAATATTCCCCGAGATCGCCTGAATGACTACCCGCACCAATTCAGCGGCGGTATGCGTCAGCGGTTGGTGATTGCCATTGCCCTGAGCCTGAGCCCCAAACTGATCGTCATGGATGAGCCAACCACTGCCTTGGATGTGGTGGTGCAACGTGAAATTTTGCAGCAAATTTTCCAGCTACAGAAAGAATTTGGCTTCTCCATTTTGTTCATTACCCATGACTTGGCGCTGATGAGCCAACTGTGTAACCGCATTGCCGTGATGCGTCACGGTGAAATTGTTGAAGTGAATACGGCAAAAGCGATCCGCAATGATCCCCAGCACCCGTACACGCAGCAGCTTTGGGCTTCATTCCCGAACATTCACGAAGACGCCAGCCACATTACGATCAGCGAGGAAATCACGGCATGAACAATCACACGAACAAGAATGTGAACCCGCCCCTGACCCCAATCATTGAAGTCAATAATGTCGTCAAAGACTTTAAAGCTGGCGGTGGCTTTAGCAGCAGTGAAACATTCCGCGCGCTCGACCACATTAACTTCAAACTCTACCCCGGCCGCACGTTAGCTCTGGTCGGGGAATCAGGCTGTGGCAAAAGCACCTGTGCCCGATTGATCACCAAAGTCCATGACGTTACATCGGGTGAGATTCTGTTTAATGGCACCAACATCAATGAGATTAAAGGCCGTAAAGACACGTTAAATTACCGCAGTAAAGTACAAATGGTCTTTCAAGACCCGTTCGGCTCACTCAATCCCACCCATACGATCCGGCACCACCTGACGCGTCCATTATTGATCCATGGTCGTGTCCCTGATAAAAAAGCGGTGCAACCCAAGCTGGAAGAATTAATGGCGTTGGTAGAATTACCGGTCGATGACCTGGAAAAATACCCACACCAACTCAGTGGTGGCCAACGCCAGCGGGTTAACTTAGCCCGAGCCATTGCGGTCGGTGCCGAAGTGATTCTGGCCGATGAGCCGACATCGATGCTGGATGTCTCGATTCGCCTCGGGGTGTTGAACTTAATGAAGGAAATGAAGCAGAAAATGGGCATTGGTTTTCTGTACATTACGCACGATTTGGCGACCGCGCATTACATTGCAGAAGAAACCGCCGTCATGTATCGGGGGAAAATTGTTGAGTGGGGCGATACCCATTCTATTTTGCGCAATCCCACCCACCCTTATACGCGACTTTTGATCTCTGCCGTACCGGATCCGGATTTACCGTTTGCCAATCTTGTCGAAACTGAACCAAACTATTCAGTAAGTGCCGATAAAATCCGCGCATTAAGCATTGAACCGTCAGACGGTTTCCAACAGCTTGGCGCCAATCATTTTGTCGCGAACTGGAAAAAGGACAAGGTGGCATGACAGAAATCATATGCTGGCTAGATCAACTCAAAGCACACTTGCAGCGTGAATCTGAAAACGGGATCCCCTATTTGGTTCACGCCGTCAACCATACGCCTGAGGCCGTTTTTGGCCCCATCCACACCGAACAGCACAGTGAAGCGCTGGCCTACTGGTTTGCGGCTTGCCAACAATTACACCGTCGCTTCCAGCAACAAGGCGACAGTGAGCAGGCCTACAGCTATCAGCAATTTGCCTACAGCAAATTACAGGCATTAGCGAGTGATCCCCAGCAAGATCCCGCAATGACACGCTGGTGTTTAAAAAAGCTCGATCGCATGATTGTCAGTATGATGGAATTTTGCCAGCAACAGTCATCAGACCGTTGGCAACAAGAAGGCAGCGCTTTAGTTGAATTGCATGTGGTCTATATGCAAGGCCAACAGCATATGAATCTGGCGTATTCACCGACGTCCGCCTCCCGGTAACTCCGCACGACGAGTGCAGTTACCGTGTCAGCTTTGTCATTCAGGCAAAGCTGACAGCAAATTCATCCACTTCCGTCAAAATTTTACTAAGCTAAGTAAAGTATTGATATGACATGTGCAGGGATGAATTCGCTATGACACAAACCCGAACACTCACACTTCGCCATACCGTCGCTCCCCTCCTCTCTGTATTGGCAATGGCCTTTGTCGCGGTACTGCCAGCGCAGGCGAGTACCGTTCCAACACCGCCAGAAATCGCAGCGAAAGCCTGGATATTGATGAGTTATGAGTCTGGTCAGGTTATTGCGGGGGAAAATATAGATTCGCCACACGCACCGGCCAGTTTAGTGAAAATCATGACCAGCTTTGTGGTAGGAAAAGAACTCAAAGCCGGCCACATTACCGCTGACGATTTGGTCATTATTAGCGAAAATGCGTGGGGGAAGAAATTTCCGGGTTCCTCGAAAATGTTTCTGAACGTCGGGGATGAAGTGTCGGTGGATGATCTTAATCGTGGCGTGATCATTTCATCGGGCAATGATGCCACCGTTGCATTGGCAGAGCATGTCGCAGGCCACCAGCCTGCGTTCGTGGAAATGATGAATAAGCACGCCGAAAAAATTGGCATGACCAACAGCTACTTCTCTAATCCGCACGGGCTTGATGCCAACGAACAGGTCATCACCGCGTATGACATGGCATTGCTAACTCGCTCTCTGATCCAAGAACTCCCCACCCTTTATCCCATGTTTAAAGAGAAGTCCTTCACGTTTGGTAAAATCAAACAAGGCAACAGAAACGCATTACTGTGGGATACCACCATCAATGTCGATGGCGTTAAAACCGGTTATACCAAACAAGCCGGTTACAGTTTAGTTTCGTCAGCAGAACAACACGGCCAACGTTTAATTGCTGTCGTACTGGGTACAGACAGCAGCCAAGCCCGCCGCACAGAAAGCAAGAAACTCCTGACGTGGGGCTTTCGCTTCTATCAAGATATTCAACCGCAATTTAGTGGCAAAGAACTCGCCCCGCTAAAGGTCTGGTATGGTTCCCCTTCTTCGATCAACCTTGAAGTTGCCGATGGTGGCATCATTACGGTGCCACGCAGACAACGCAAACAGGTCGAACACCAGATCATCTATGACTATAACCTCGAAGCACCGGTTGAAAAAGGCCAGCAAGTCGGCAAAGTTGAATGGTATCTCAATGACGAGATCATTGCTGAGCAAGCGCTGCTTGCCAAAGAAGAGTCAGAAAAAGCACCGTGGTATCGGTCGATGGTTGACGTTGTATGGCGACCGATTAACCAATGGTTCACCGCGCAGGATTGGGATCCACGTGATGACGATAAAAACCGCGGTAGCGCGCAGTAAACATTTCACTCTTGGTGCTTCATATTTGCCACATGGCAAACGCGACCTAAATCGCCAATACAAAAAACCCTGTGAGCAAATCACAGGGTTTGTTTTTATTTCACTCACGCATCACGATACATCGTGCTCGGGTTTCATCCACACCGACTTGAAATCAAACCACCCCATCGAGTTAGATTGCATACCCTGCACTACACCCGAATCATCCACCCCTAACCAGTTATGGAACAAAGGCAAGATTTGACCAAACTCTACGAGCTTGGCGCCCAATTGCTGACACGGTGACGGCACGTTTTTGTTTCGTCGCCAATGCGCCACCTCGGCCTCCAAAGCGGCAAACTCTTCTTCCGGCATCGCACGAGCGATATGGTCGAAATTAAAGAACCACGCCAGCAACGCATCATCGCGGTAATTCATCAGGCTCATCCCGCCCAACCAGATATCAATTTTACCCGCATGTTTACCGAGTGCGATCTCCGTGGTCGATAGCTCGAGGATTTTTAGCTTGATGCCATCATCAGCCAAAATATCTTCTATCGCTTTTGCCACATGCGGATAAACCGGATGCTGACACGCAAAGGCAATCGTCAAGGTCCGTTTTGCTGGCGGCGCAGCCACTGCGCGACTCACCAACGGCACATGCGCCCACCCAGGTAAAATCCCGTAGGCATTGGTTAAACGAAAATCACCAATTTGCTCTTTGTTTAATCGCTGCAAGATATTCAGCGCGGTTAAGCGCCCCTGCAAATAGGTTAGCCACAGCGGATCAACCGGCAGCCCCGACACGCGATTAAACAAAAGGTAGTTACAGCCTTCATCGAGTTTCAATCGCGTCGATGTGCTCACGCCCCCCAATTGGGTCGCATCAGAGGCAGGTTGTAAATAACACGATGCCACTTCAGACAGCATCCAAATATCTACCACATCAATCAATGCACGGAAGCCGAAATACTGTTCAAACGCCTCAAGCTTGAAGCGTTTATTGTCATTTTGAATCACCTTATACGGGCCGGTGCCGATAGGAAACAGCACAGTCCGATCCGTACTGTCCACATCCGCAGGCTGTATCACAGCCACCAAATTGGTCAGTAAGTCTGGAAAACGGTGATCATCCATTGAGAGATGGATATCAATGGTATTGGCAAAAGGCGCATCCACACAGTGAATATGACTAAATAACCGATGCGTTTTCACTTTCTCAAACGTCGCAATAATATCGCGATGCTCAAGCAGTCGCCCATCATGGAATCGTACCGACGGACGTAAATAAAAACGCCAATGTCGTGGGGTGATTTCCTCCCAATGGTGGGCTAAATCCCCTTCGACTTCCTCTTTTTCATCATTAATGCGCGTAAGGCCATTAAAAATTTGTCGAACAAGGTGCTGTTCCGAACGCCGCAAAGGCTGAAGAGGATTCAAATTACTGAAAGCGCGGTAATACGGCAAGCGTACAATTTGTTTACCGTGTGCCGTCGTGTGACCCAACTGTTCTTGAATGATTTGCGCGAGTTTATCGGCATTATTACCTAATGCCTCTAAGGCCGGCTCTAACTTACCTTCCGCGACTAAATTTCGCGCATGATTGAGTTGTAACTCACTGTCCGTACTGTGAAATATCAAACGAGATTGTTTACCTCGCCCAACTGCTGGCTCCCACGCAATCCAGCCAGTATCGACCATTTTATTGATCACCATACGCACATTACGTCGCGTACAAAAAAGCACTTCCGCAATATCTTGCAGATTTGTATCGCTGTCTTGACCAGAAAAATGATGATAGAGGCGTTGAAACTGAGACTTGAGCCGTTGACCACTCATAAAAGAGGAACCTACATGAATTAGACATACCTAAGTAGACTTCCTATTTTAACGTAAATCCTTGAATGTACCAGTGCAGATCCAATTTCGTTCACTCACGGTTAAGGTCTTATGCCTTAATGGAGCGCGATTAAAGCATGCCAATGGCTCAACAACAGTTAATTAAACATGGAAGCATCCGTATCTGCCACCATCAGTTTATGGCTGTCTTTCAAGCGCACATGCTTGTAACCCCCATTGCCGTAATAATCTCGGCAAGAATTCAACACCCAATCACGGTAATCATGTAACTGCTCTCCATTGAATTGGTGGGTAGAAACCACCCCTTCCGCCCAAGACAGGGCCATGAATGACACTAATTCCCACTGATTACCTGCCAGTGATTTCGCTTGATGCTTAAAGTGTTTTTCTAGGCCAATCAAACTTTGGTATTCTCGATCGCTGTAGTCATCTTGATTGAACACAATAGGCGGGACAACAATTTTATAGCAACGCGCCAATTCTTTTGCCCTGCTGAGATCCGCAGCCGCAACGGTATGGCTAAATAAGACCAGCAAAATCAAAACAATTGTGGTTTTCATTCGAATTTCCACCCCTCATCAACATGCCTATATTGCAACACAGCAATCGAGCCTCACTGTTCTAAAACTAATGCAATTACCACGCCCAAATTTACCGACAAATAGGTGGAATTAGTTAAACACTTGTCTCTACGATAACTTCTGCGTTTTCTCTTCTACTCTACTGTATATCTTTCATTCTATTGCAATTTGGTATATCGATTCGGTAATTGCAAATTGCGATCTGTTTTCGCATTGATGAAATCGTGTTTTCGGTAGACATGTATCAAATTGCGGCAACAAAAAACGGGCTAAACGCCCGTTTCTTCTTTTTTCTGTGACAAACGTAGACATCAGTCAATCAGATTGTCTTAGCCGCTAAAGAGGCTTCTGTTTGCTGTTTAGCCAACTGTTTTTTCATTGTGAACTCTCGCCACACCGAATACAGGTAGGTCACAACAATCGAGAAGAACAAGTAAGAGAGCGAGAACACAAACGGGGAATTAATCACATCGGCTTTCAGCCCCCACATCACCCCTGTAATCGTCACCCCAATTTTGGCCATCAACCCCATGAGTAACATCAAGAATGCGAGTTGCGGATAACGGGTCGAACAACGAAAAGCCAACCAATAAGCCGATCCCACGGCAATAGCGGCAATACCCAGCCCCGCCATAAACGAATGAAAATGCTCACCGGAAAATACGCCTGCTGATGCCGATAAAAGTAAAATTAATGCTAATTTCATACACACCCCCTTAGGAAAAGTAGAAAATGCGTTCTTTCTTCACTCACTCATTAGATGCGACTATTTTCTCACTTTTAATCAAAAATGCACACTGCATATATTTTGACCTATCGCGGTATAGCCTACACAAAATCATCAGTTTACATTTTGTAACACGTTAACGCACTGACCTTTCAGAGTATATACCAGAAAGGTAACACCCGTGTTAATGCAGCTGTTTTATGTAAGAAATTGTACGCTTGCTCTCAAAAGCAACGTTTCTTTCTTCATGCCGCCTAAACATGCCGAACACATCAGCATTTACCGCTTACTTTGTGGGTATTTACGAAATAAAATGATGATTTTATCAAGACGCTAATATGACAAATTTCGCACACACCGTAAGACAAATACAACACGACAGACCTCCCTTCTACTTCGAGACACAACCGTCACTATCCCTAGCAGCTCCCATACCTCTCCACCCAACTCACCTTTACTTACACTCTCTTGGGGACACTTCATGTGGTTGCGTTTTTCGCGCACCTGCCGGCGTCTGAGGGGGATATTTCCTATTCGCTTTCCCTTTGCATGCGGTGTTGCTGGCAGCCGTCACCATCGGCTTCTTCTGCGGTGTTGACCACCTAAGCGGACGCAAAAAAGGAAGGTCATCGCCTTCCTTTTGTTGTTGGTTAAGAGCAGCCAAATTGATGTTCAGGAGGATTAACATTACGTTTTATCGACGGCCGTTATTCCGGCATATTTCACGCCTGAAAGCAGTGCCATCTCACGGTGCCATGTCGCCAAATCATTCGCATTGAACTGGCTTAACTCATTGTGTCCACACGCTCTCGCCATCACTTTCATTAACTCGGTTGATGCATCAAAGAAGTTTTGCAGTTGCTTCGAGGCTTTCTCTACGTTTAATCGCTGACGCAAATCCGCTCGTTGCGTGGCAATTCCTGCCGGACAATTATTGGTATTACACATGCGAGCCGCCACACACCCGATAGACTGCATGGCGCTATTGGCAATCGCGACCCCATCCGCCCCTAACGCTAGCGCTTTGACAAAGTCGATCGGTACCCGTATGCCACCGGTGATAATCAAGGTGACACGGCCACTGGCCCCCACCTTATCGAGGTATGCTCTAGCACGGGCTAACGCCGGAATAGTAGGAACGCTAATATGATCGCGAAACATCTCAGGCGCAGCACCGGTACCACCACCGCGTCCATCCAGAATGATGTAGTCGGCACTGGCATCCAACGCAAATTGGATATCCTCTTCAATATGATTGGCACTGAGTTTAAAGCCTATGGGGATCCCGCCTGTGACATTACGTACGTGATCGGCAAAACGCTTAAAATCTTCTGTTGTGTGTAAGTCTGTAAAGGTTGGCGGCGAAATCGCGGGTGTACCCGCTTCAATACCCCGTACTTGCGCAATTTTACCGATATTTTTCGCCCCCGGCAGATGGCCACCCGTGCCGGTTTTTGCGCCTTGCCCGCCCTTAAAATGAAACGCTTGTACCTGTTTGAGTTTTTCCTCGTCATAACCAAATTGCGCACTGGCTAATTCGTAAAAATAGCGACTATTAGCGGCCTGCTCTTCCGGCAGCATGCCACCTTCTCCGGAACAAATACCCGTGCCTGCCAGCTCTGCCCCTTTGGCTAAGGCCACTTTCGCTTCTTCCGACAAGGCACCGAAACTCATGTCTGACACCAACAATGGGATCGCTAATTTCAACGGTTTTTTCGCCTGCGGGCCAATCACTAACTCTGTCGCCACTGGCACATCTTCCTGCAACGGTTGTGTCGCCATTTGTGCCACCATGATTTGCAAGTCATCCCAGTGTGGTAATAAATGACGCGGCACACCCATGGAGGTCATTGGCCCATGGTGACCCATGTTTGCCAATCCCTCTCGCGCTAACTGGTGAATAAAGGCCACGGTTGGCTCGTCAGTCGTGGCTTTGGCGACGGGCATGTCATTTCCACCAGAATGTTTTTCTTCTGTTTCGGGTTCAGATTCCTGATCTGGCGCCTCTTTACCCACAAGTTCGGAGGAAAACTGTTGATGGGTCCCATCACAGAAAGGGGCATCTCTTGTGTATTTACAGCGACAAAGAAAGGCATCACCACTGTCTTTAGCGGTAAAAGCGTGCGGGGTAAAATCGGTGCCAGCATGGGAACCATCACAGTAGGGTTGGTTTTTAGAGCGGCCACAGGTACAGAAATAATATTCTTGTCCTGCCTGAAGTGTCACTTTGATCGGTTTATTGTCTGCAATAATGGGCTTGCTCATACGCTACACGTCCTATGATTTCTTGTTATGTTGATAAATCACTTTATAGCGTAGAAGAAAGCATATGATTGGTCGTACTCGTCGGTCAATACGCCGTCACATCAACAATTTGATCCCAATGATCCCATACCAGCTACAGCCTACAAATTTCAGGCGAAAAAAAGCCCACACTGGCGAACCCAGTGTGGGCTTATGTCATTTAACGCATCAAGGCGATATTAAACCGGATTAAGCAGGCAGTATTTCTACTTCGGCTTCTGTCTCAGCAACGTGTGCTTTTTCGATCTTCACCGCAGCCACCTTGAACTCAGGGATCTTGGCGTGCGGGTCTGTCGCGGTCACGGTCAGTTTGTTTGCCGCTGATTCCACAAAGTGGAATGGCACGAATACCACACCCTCTTGCATACGCTTGGTCACAAACGCTGGCGTTTCGATGCTGCCACGGCGTGTTGACACTTTCAGCATCTCACCGTTACTGATCCCCAAACGCTCGGCATCTTGCACTGAAATCATCGCACGCGGACCGGCCAGGTTATCCAACCCTTTGGTCTTACGCGTCATAGTGCCAGTGTGGAATTGTTCCAACAAACGGCCTGTGGTCAGTACCATTGGGTATTCCGGATCTGGCAGTTCAGCCGCGTAACGGAACGGTACCGCCGCCATCTCACCCTTGCCGCGCATCATGCTGTCTTTATGCATAATACGCGTACCTGCATGTGACGTGCTTGGACATGGCCACTGAATGCCTTCTGCCCCAACGCGATCCCATGTGATGCCCGCATACTGTGGCGTCAGCACATTGATCTCATCGGTAATATCACGTACCGATTCATATGCCCAATCACTGCCCATAGCGTTAGCAATGGTTTGGATAATGCGCCAGTCTTCCATTGCTTCACCCGGTGCACGCAATGCTGGCGACACACGCTGAACGCGACGCTCGGTGTTAGTAAAGTGACCAGATTTTTCAGCAAACGAGAACGATGGCAATACCACGTCCGCGAGCTGTGCGGTTTCGGTCAGGAAGATATCCTGCACCACCAAGAAATCCAATCTCGCTAATGCTTCCAGCACGTGCTTCTGATCAGGATCACTCAGCACAGGGTTTTCACCCATCACATACAGACCACGTACCTGCTGCTTACACGCCGCATCGACAATTTCTGTCAGTGTCAGGCCATCTTCTGCCGGCAGTTCCGGACAATCCCACGCTTTGGCAAATTTCTGGTGTGCCTCTGGGTTACGGATTTTCTGGTAACCCGGGAAGTCTTTCGGCAATGCACCCATGTCACACGCACCCTGTACGTTTGACTGACCACGTAGCGGGTTAATACCGCCGCCTTCAATACCGATGTTGCCACACAGCATTTGCAGGTTGGCAATCGAACGCACGTTGTCGTGACCCGTCGTATGCTGCGTAATACCCATGGAGTAGTACACTGCCGTACGCTCTGCAGTACCGATCATCTCTGCCATGTGCAGCAGATCCGCCTGCTTCACGCCGGTGATCAGTTCTACATTGGCTGGTGAGTAATCCTCACGCATCACTTCGTCTTTCAGCACATCAAAGCCAGCGACACGTTCAGCGATGTACGCCTCATCTTGCCAGCCGTTTTTGATGATTTGCTGCATGATACCGTTCAACAGCATCACATCCGTACCCGGACGGTGCGCCACATACAGTGAGGCATGATCCGCGATCTCAACGTGTTTTGGATCCGCCACCACCAAGCGCGCTTTACCCGCACGCAATGCCTGCTTAATGTGCGAGGCAATGATTGGGTGTGCCGCTGTCGTATCCGAACCAATGATGAAAATCAGATCCGAATGCTGAATGCTTGGGATGTCGTTGGTCATCGCCCCGCTGCCCAGTGACGCTTCCAAACCCGTTACGGTGGTGGAGTGGCACAGACGCGCACAGTGGTCGATGTTGTTGGTTAACAATTCACGACGGAAGAACTTCTGGAACGCAAAGTTATCTTCGTTGGTGGTTTTCGCTGATGAGAAGCCCGCCAGCGCATTACCGCCGTGAGTCGCTTTAATCTCACCCAGTTTGTCAGCCACCAAAGCAATGGCTTCAGACCATGTCGCTTTTTCCAGCTTGCCGTTACGGCCACCGCGACGAATAAGCGGGTGCGTTAGACGCTCTTCACTTTGAATAAAGTCAAAGCCAAAGCGGCCTTTCACACACAGCATGCCTTGGTTGACCGGTGAGGATTTCGCCCCTTGTACGTAGCGGATCTTGTTCGTTGCTTCATCAACAAACATGGTGACCTTACAGCCCACGCCACAATAGGTACAAATGGTGTCAACCGGCGTCAGCATTTCAATGCGACCTTGTGAACGGTCACGACCATCCACCAGCGCACCGGTTGGACATGCTTGCACACACGCACCACACTGCACACAGTTTGAATCGCCCATTGCCTGACGGTTATCAAAGCCCGGACGACACTCTGGACGGTTAGCACTGGTGCCGTCTTCATTTTTCATGAAGCTCAACACGCCGTGTACGGTTTTCTCGTTACACGTCTGCACACACTGGCCACAACTGATACAGCGGTTCGCATCAAATACGATGAATTCGGCGCTGTTATCCACGGCGAACTTCTGGCAATCTGCCATCGCTTCTGCGGTTTGCTCGGCTTGGTATTCGGTGGAATAGTCACGCAACTTACAGTCAGTATTCGCCTGACAACCACATTCCAGACAACGTGCGGCTTCACGCATCGCGTCTTCATTATCAAAGCCCGTTTCCACTTCCGCAAAGCTCAATTCACGCTCAGCCGCCGTCAGCTCAGGCATGATCACACGCATCGCTTTTTGCAGACCGGCAAATTGTGCTGGGTCAACCTGCTTCACGCTCGGTGCTTTTTGCGCATTAAACGGCTTCACCGGTACAGCTTCCATATCGCCGTGTAGGAAACGGTCAATGGCATGGGCGGCCACACGGCCATCCGCCACCGCTTCAATCGCGGTTGCAGGGCCACGGCGTAAGTCACCAATACTGAAGATGTTTTCTATACCCACGTGCATGGTGTGTTCACAAGATTCCACAGTCTGCCAACGGGTGATCGGCAATTCCAACGCGTCATCATTCAGGAATGACAGATCCGGCTTTTGCGATACCGCTGAAATCACTGTATCAAAATGCTCAAGGACATATTCGCCCGTCGGTACTGGACTACGACGACCAGACGTATCCGGCTCGCCCAACGCCATTTTTTCCAGCTTCACTTCTGTCACACGGCCGTTTTCATCCGCCATGTTTTCAACAGGGTTTGTCAGGAAGTGGAATTTCACCCCTTCGTGCTCAGCTTCGGCGATTTCGTAATCTTCCGCAGGCATTTCATCGCGGGTACGACGGTAGATCAACGTTGTGTCTGCACCATCACGCACGGCAGTACGCGCACAGTCGATGGCGGTATTACCCCCACCAATCACGGCGACTTTCTTGCCCGTGGTGTATTGCTTGTCAGTGACGTAATCTTTCAGGTAATCCACACCCAAATAGCAACCGTCGAGATCGCTGCCGGTGTAGTGCATTTCTACCGCTTGTGAGGCACCCACCGCCAAACAAACAGCGTCATACTCTGCCATGAGCTCAGACAATTGCATGTCTTTGCCTAGAGACTGGTTGGTTTTTACTTCCATCCCATTGCGGCAAATTAGCTCAATTTCTTTGTCCAGAATCGCTTTTGGCAAACGGTACTCAGGAATACCGTAACGCAGCCAGCCACCCGCTTTCGGCATCGATTCAAACACCGTGACAGCGTAACCTTCATTGCTCAGGTAATAACCACAGCTCAAACCGCCCGGGCCACTACCAATAATGGCAATATGCTTACCTTTGTCGGCTTTACGCGGTGGCACGTATTGTTCTTGGGCTTCTAAGTCGATATCGGCCGCGTGGCGTTTTAGCTGGCGGATCGCCAGTGGTTCATCCACGATGCCACGACGACATTCCGCTTCACAGAATGCCGGACATACACGACCAATAGATAGGGGCATTGGCAATGTACGCTTAATCACTTCAACCGCTTTTTGATGATCATTCTGGGCGATGTGATACAGGTAAGATTGGATATCCACGCCAGCGGGACACGCCGTTTGGCACGGTGCTTCACAGTCTGCGTAATGATCCGCCATGATGCGGTTCAACGCCTGACGACGGTGTGCGCTCAACGCGTCACTTTGTGTGATGACTGACATGCCAGCTTGTGCGTTAACTTCACAAGCACGCTGCATACCCTGCCCGTCAATCTCCACCATACAGAGATCACACGGTACTTTTTCACCGCTTTTGTTCAGGCCACACAGCGAAGGAATTTCAATCTGATGTGCTGTTGCTACATCAAGGAGTGACTGTTGACCGTCGACAGTAATCGACTGCCCGTCAATGATGACATTGTTCATAGTTGTCTCTTCTGTTGCTGGCACTGGATGATATAGATCATTGTTAAAATTGACCTTTTTATTATTTATTGACGTATCGAGAGCAACGATACACCGCACAGTGCGCAGAATGCTAACCAGCGAAAACGTTAGGTTTACGCTGATAAAGCGGAACCATTTACATTATTTTGTGAACAGGGTAACACTTAGTGGATAAAAATCCTTGATTTGGGACAGTGCGGCGTTTATTTCAATATGGCGACACTTCGCAATGAGACTTGCTTTTTAGGTGTGTATTTTCAGATTTATATGCGCATTGAGCGTGACTTTTCAGGGTATATCCCAGTATAATTTACTGATAACCCGAACAATTACCAAGCTCGAAACATCGTATGGCGACAATATTAGATTCAGTGGATCAACGCACCAAATTGGTCGGTGAAAACCGATTAGAATTGTTGATCTTCCAAATGCACACCGCGCAAATGTTCGCAATCAATGTATTTAAAGTCAAAGAGGTAGTAAAACTGCCGAAACTGAATCGTCTGCCAGGCTCACACCCGCACATCACGGGTGTCGCCAATATTCGTGGTGTTTCGATCCCTGTTATCGATTTGCGCCGTGCGATTGGCATGCGCTGTGACACGCATGAAGGCGAGTACAATATCATCATCACAGAATACAACCGTTCTGTTCAGGCCTTTATGGTCGGCCAAGTGATGAATATTGTGAACCTGACATGGCGTGATATTCAGCCGCCACCCAAGCAAGTGGGGAAACACAATTACCTGACCGCCATTACCAAAATACCGCGTGATGGGTTTGATCGCTTAGTCAGCATTATTGATGTGGAAAAAGTGCTGGCAGAGATTGTCGATTACGACATTCAAATTTCCAATGGCGTGCTAGATAACACCATCGTTAATCATTTTGCGGGCAAGAAAGTGTTGATCGTAGATGATTCATCGACAGCACGTGCGCAGATCCGCGATACCCTGTCACAACTTGGTGTCGAGGTGATTGAAGCCAGCGATGGCCTAAAAGCCCTTACCCTACTGAAAAGTTGGTGTGACAGCGGCAAGTCGGTGCACGATGAAATCATGATGATGTTTACCGATGCTGAAATGCCTGAAATGGATGGCTATAAACTGACTTACGAGATCCGTAACGACCCTCGCATGAGCGATCTGTTTATCGCCCTGAACACGTCACTGAGCGGCAGCTTCAATGAAGCCATGGTGGAAAAAGTGGGCTGTGACCGCTTCATCTCTAAATTCCAGCCGGATTTACTGGTCGAAGTGGTACAAGATCGTTTGCGCGATATGCTAACGGCTGCTGCGTCATAGCCCTATGCATTGCGAAATGCGAAGCACGAGAAAACTCGCCCTATTGGCGAGTTTTTCATTAGGTCCTTACCTGCAGTCTGAATTAGGCTTTCACTAATTCTGCTTGTGCTTTACGACGACGGGTATAACCCAAGCCCATCAAGCCTAAACCGAACAGCGCCATTGATGTTGGCTCTGGTACTTTCAGTGCATCAATAGAAAAGTCAATCGATGGCGTGCCGCCCACCCCTTCAGTATTGATAACAAACTCAAGCGCACTTACATTACTAAAATCAGCAGTACCAACAAAATCACTGAACGCAAATGAACGTGAAATTGGCGTCATGGTTCCAACACCGACATCTGATAATGTTGAGAAACCAGCCCCCAGATCTGACCAAACATTGATAGCAAATGAGAAACCAATATCAGAACTTAATACATCTAGGATGAACGCATTACCGTATGAAAGAAAATCCTCTGAACCTAGACCAGCGGTGTCAACTGACGTAGCATCGCCGTCTTTACCATCATATTGCAAACTTGCGGTGGCAACATCACCGTCACCGGTCGCATAGCTTAAGCTGCCACTATCAACACCCATGAGCACGCCATCAAAGGCACTGCTACCCTGTGTTAATAGCTCAACATAAATGTCACGTTCACCCCCCAGAATGCTGGCATCCATGTATGTGTCACCATTACCAACCCCATCAACCACGGCATCAAACGCCACACCATCTGTTGTATCAGTCGGATCTAGTGGTAAAGAAATTGAACCAGGTGCACTAAAATCATCAATCACAAATGTCGCCTGCGCCTGTGATGCAAATACCATTGAAGCTGCTACCGCTGTGTACAGTCCGTATTTAGTCATTTTCATGGTGTATCTCCCTGCCATTAGGTTGTGTTTGCAAAGTTGTTTGAACATCATCGTGTTACATATATAACAAAGCAGCATCTGTGCCACTTTTTGCACAACATACAAATCAATGACTTAGAGATTTATTTTTTTCACACACGGACAGAGTGTAAAAAAAACCGACAGTTTTCACGGCGTGATACCGTCCATTCGCTCGCGCCTAACAATAAATGAGACTGAAATGCAGCACTGACAGTTTCAATAGCATTTCAAACCACAATGATTCATCCATGACGGTGACTCCCTACCCTTAACCTTTATTTAGCTCGGACCTCTGGAATGTGTTGCTCAAAATAGTTGGCATCCAACACCCCGTCTGAAGACCACGTTGATTGATCTTCCCACACATGCAAGGTCTGCCCATCCGGCGTATCAATACGTAATGCCGTGACATCATCGCTCTTTACACCAATTTGCAGGGTTAAGATAAGTGTGAGGAAGAAGGAGAGCATCCAGCATGATGCTCCCGTCATATTGTCTGTTTCTGTATTCAATGCGATACCTGCTCTCAGCTTAATTCAGGCTATTGGCGGTGCTGACTGCGCCATTACCACTGCGCAACGTCACACGACGGTCAAAAAAGTCCCCTTCAAAGTTTTGCTCGGCTTTCAAGGGTTCTTGATCCCCATAGGCGGAGGCAAAAATCTGATTGCCATCAACACCGTGGCGTTCTAAATAAGTACGCACGGCTTCGACACGCTGTTCTGACAGGATAAGGTTCTTCTCACCATTACCCCGGCGGTCTGCATAGCCTGACAGCTCCCACTTAATGTCTGGCGCTTGCTTCATGACTTCCGCAATTTCATCAAGCTGGGTTTTGAAATGCGGTTCAATCTCGGCTGACCCCGTGCGAAAATGCACATTCATCTCAAGGGCCAAATCGATGTCACGATCTTGAACATTCATCAAGTCATAACGTTCTTGTTCTAGGCGGGCAATGTCGATTTGCGCTTGGTTGTAACGCTGGCTAATGTCTTCAAGCGCCACATTACGTGCAGCCAGTTCGTCCATTTCTTCCGTTTGTGCCTGAATGTAACCGTCTTGACCGACAGCCGTGCCGACAATACCGCCCACAATGCCACCGATGGCTGCGCCGACGGGCCCACCAATCACCGCACCCAGTGCGGCGCCGCTGCCAAAGCCGATTAAGGTTTCTTGCTCACCCACTTGGTATTGGTCGTTCTGATCGACAGATTGTGACGCCATCGCAGACGGTGCCGCTAGGCTGGTAACGAATAGCGTGGCGATTAGGGTAGAAATTAGCTGCTTTTTCATGATGTCATCCTTATTGATTGTCTGGTGCCAGTTGACGTTGTTGTTTGATTTTTTAGTGTTGCTTCAGTGCGTCTGCACCGTTTCGATGAGGTTATTAAAGCAAGCAGATGTGGCATCAGAAGGGACAAAAAAAGGCAATGTCGTGATCAATTGTGGCAAAAAAATGGCAATCGCCTTATTTCGCTGAATCGCCCTTTTCAGGCAGACAATTTATTGTATAGTCACTGCATTACGAGACAGCGAGCGGCAGTATTCAGGCCCGCCAAGGTAGAAAAGATGAAGAAAATTGTCATTGTGGAAGATGAACAAGCGATCCGCGAAAACTATATCGATGTACTCAGAAAGCACGGTTACGATGTACAAGGTTATGACAACCGTCCCGATGCCCAACAGGCGTTTACGGAGCAGTTGCCCGATTTGGCCATTATTGATATTGGCTTACAAAATGAAATCGACGGCGGCTTTGCCCTGTGCCAATCCCTGCGCGCGCTCTCACCCACGGTGCCGATTATCTTTCTAACGGCCCGTGACAGTGACTTTGATACTGTGTGCGGCCTACGCATGGGCGCGGATGATTACCTGACCAAAGACATTAGCCTGCCCCATTTAATCGCCCGTATTGCCGCCCTGTTTCGTCGCAGTGACTTAATGGCGACCCCGACAGAACAAGACACGCTGATGGAACGTGGCGCACTCACCATTGATAAAAATAAGATGCAGGTATTCTGGAATAAGCAGTTGATCGAGCTGACAGTGACGGAATTTTGGATGGTGTACGCGCTGGCCAAACGCCCAGGGCATGTCAAAAGCCGTCATGATTTAATGGATGAAGCACAAGTGGTGGTGGATGACAGCACCATTACGTCGCACATTAAACGCATCCGTAAAAAATTCATGCAATTTGACAGTGCGTTTGATCGCATTAATACCGTGTATGGCATGGGCTACCGTTGGGGTTCATGATGATGCTAGAACGCTTACAACGCCTTGAGCCTCATCTGAAAGACTGGCTGCAATCAAAACGTGAAAAACCGTCTCGCCTGCGCTCACAAATGCGGTTTGGTTTTGGCCTGCGCACCAAGGTGATTTTGATTGCCAGCTTGTTGTTAGCCCTGCCGTGGGTCGGCTACAACTATGTGCTGGAAATGGAAAAAATCCTACGTCAAGGGCAAGAGCAAACCTTGATCGGCACCACTCGCGCACTAGCAACGGCGTTGAATGAACGCCCTAACCTGTTTAATGATCAGGCCAGCTTTTTACAGTCTGTCCAGAAAGGCCGCGACCTGTATGCCTATGATTTGAATGCCCCTATCACGCTGAATGGCGAGTTAGACGACTGGGCCGATTTAGACGACAAATTGGTTGATTACGGCCGCGATTATGTGCAATTCAGTCGCCGTCCATATCGGGCATCCAGCCTGCACTTCCGCCACGTGGTCGGTAAGCATGATGGCAACCTGTATGCGGCTTTTGAGGTCAGCGACAGTAAGCCTGTCATGCGCCGTCAAGGGGCTGCGCGGGTCGACCGCAACGATCATCTGATCATTGCCATGACCTCGCCAAGCGGTGAGTTCCATCGCTACGTCATCGCGGCGTATCAAGATGGCAAGATTGATGCGTGGCAAGTTAATGGCGACATCAACGATCCAGACAACCTAAACCCCGTTGATACAATTCAAGGCTACTGGCGCACCACGGACACGGGGTACAACATTGAACTGCGTATGCCGCTCACTTTGCTGGGCAGCAAGCTAGGGTTTGCTTTATACGATGTGAACAGCACCCGCAGTCGCGATATCGACACCATTCTGGGCACCTCGAATACCAACCACCAGCACAAGCTGGGTACGGTGTTAGTGCCGTCGCCAGAAATTGAACAGATCCTAAAAGGAATGGGACACACCAGCTCTCGCATCTGGGTGGTCGATCGTCACCAACGGGTATTGGCACAAACCGGTGATATTCAGCAATCTAACGGTATGTGGTCATCCTCTATTGATCAAAATGAAGAGAAAACCTGGTGGTCACGGTTAACAGAAACCTATCTGCATCCACTGTACTACCGCTATTTGCTCACTGAACCGGCACCGTTTACGGACTCGCTGAAAGATGCTGCCGCGGTGCAGAGCGTGCCGCTGTTTCAGGCATTGCAAGGGCGGGGCTATTCCCAATGGCGCCAATCGGAAGATGGCAACACCATGCTCTTGTCAGCGGCCTACCCTATCTGGCTGGATAACAATGTCATGGGTGCCGTGATTGCCGAAGAGTCTACTATTGGCATTCAAACCCTCACCAATCGCGCATTGGAAGAATTGCTTAACGCGCTGGTGGCCATTATTTCCATCGGTACCCTGACGCTGTTTTTGTTCGCATCGAAAATTTCCAACCGGATCCGTCGGCTGCGTGATGAAGCTGAACATGCCATCGACAGCCAGGGGCGGATTCAGCAACCGATTACGGCCATGAAAGAAAGCGACGAAATTGGTGACCTTAGCCGCAGCTTGGCCGCGATGGTGTCGCGTTTAGGTCAATACAACCATTATCTGGAAAACCTGTCGTCCCGCTTATCCCATGAACTGCGTACTCCCGTTGCCGTGGTGCGCTCTTCCATTGAAAACTTAGCCATGCAGCAACCGGATGAAGAGTCACAACGTTATATCGACCGGGCACAAGAAGGGGTACAACGTTTAAGCACCATTTTATCCAGCATGACGGAAGCCACTCGCATTGAGCAGAGCTTGCAAGGGGCAGAAAAAGAACACTTCCCCTTTAATGAGCTTGTATCGGGTTGTTTGCAGGGGCATGAAATGGCCTACGCCAGTCATACCTTTGCCGTGAAGGTCGAGAAAAATGTATGGATAGAGGGGGCGCCGGATTATTTGGCGCAGCTGCTGGACAAGTTAATCGCGAACGCGGTGGATTTTAGCCCATCGGATGAGCCTATTTCAGTGACTCTGGCCTCGCACATGAGCCATACACAACAGGGCTATGCACAATTGGTCGTCAGCAATAAAGGCCCACTGCTACCTGCCAATATGGAAAATCAATTACTCAATTCCATGGTTTCGGTACGCAGCCAAGATAAACAAGGCAAACCGCATTTGGGGCTGGGGCTGTTTATTGCGCGCTTAATTACGGAATATCATCACGGTAAAATAACACTGCGGAATCGACAGGATTTACAAGGGGTCGAAGTTATCGTGCAACTGCCGTTGCAACCCTGACATAACGCTTAAAAGCACCGCAAGGTGCTTTTAAGCCAACAATGAAGCAGAAAACAACCCTATAGCTACGGCAATCGCCACCACCACCAATAGCACGTCAAACAACATATTGCGCATAATGGCTTACTCATCAAAACGGATAAGAATTAAGTCAACGTGGTTGGCCTAATTGAAACACACTCCCTGCCGACAGCAGACAGCCATAAATAAAGAACATCAACCAGTGACGGTGTCGCCGTGTACACTCGTTGATGACAATGATGATATTACGCCCTTTTTCTAAATAAGAGCTGAACAGTCATCACAGAGGAAATGAAAAATTCTCCTATTGTGGCTTAACACAAAACACCACTGTAAGCACATGTAATATTTAAACTTTACTTGGGCTCATCTCGACTATTTTAACTTTACTCATTGCCGTAAGAGGGGGTTTAACAGGATAAAGACCCCTTTGTAGGGTATCGAATCAGGAGGAGAGGAAAGAATGAAAGCCGTTACCTTTTTATTTATCGCTTCCTCTCTTCTTTTGTCCGCGCACGCTTTAAGCAATCCCGTCCCTATCAATCAATTTCACGCCTTACAGGTGTTAGCCAATTTCAAAATCAGTTCCAGTCAATTGCCCATCGGCATCGATGGTAACCACCGCAGCCTGCTGGGTGAAGACGCTAACGACAATGACATACGGGATGATTTTGAAGCCGCGCTATTGGAAAACTACCAACAACCGGAATATGTGGCCATGGGCGCATTAGCTGCTCACCATTGGCAGACGATGTTACAGGTGATGAGTGAAAGTGACTGGCGCCCCAATGAACGTGATGCGCACCTGATGCTGAACACCCATAAGGCGATTGAACGTTGCTACGCCTCATTACTCAAGCAAAATCCAGACATGTTTCAGCCCTCAGCAGTGTATTTCAATACCCCCCAGCGCTTGGCGGCACAAATCAGCGTGAAAAAGATCCTTCGCTTTTCCATCGACAGCACCCCACACGAGCACATTATCAGCGTCAACTACGATAAACCTTGTGATGTCTTCATGTATTTAGCCGATAAGCAAACACCCGTCGAAAACACCTACTGATCCACCCCACCTACTGATCCACGCCACTCTTGGCTTTATCCGCCGTTGGCGATGCCTCTAATTGCCACAAGGATTCAGTGAGTGCATCCGTTTGCGCCGTTAAGGCTTGTTCTTTCTCTTCAATCGCACGGTATTGGGATTCACACACTTTTTCCGTCACGGAATCGTCCCCGTACGTCTGCATACAGCGCTGCATATATTCATCAAAGACCATCAATAATGGTTCTGCCGATAACGACGTCGTGACGCCTAAGCTGCTTATCACAATGGCGCAGAGTAACGGTAAGGTAGGTGGTATTGGCCGCATAGTGTTGCCTCTTTCATCTGGTCGGCGAAAACAGCGTTAATCGCCCGTCAACATCCTGATCTGCCTACATCCCTCTCTCTAAAGAAAGTTGATATCAAGCCTTTATGCCACCCTGAATATGAGACAAGTCCTCATTTGGCATGCATAGAAAGGCACTGCGTAGTCATCCGCCCACTTTCTGATATCTCTGGTCATCAAAACAAAAACACCCAAGCCACTTTCGTCGCTTGGGTGTTGATATAACTTGGTTGATGAAGAAACGGTGAACTACCGTGTATTCACCAAACCATTACTCGCTTCTCGCTTCTCGCTTCTCGCTTCTCGCTTCTCAGCATCAACCACGATAATAACGCTGTGGCACAAACGGCATTTTCTCAACGACCATCGGCAACTTCTTCCCACGGACTTCCGCAAAAATCTCGGTGCCTAACGCCGCAAAGTCGGTTTGTACGTAAGCCATCGCCACCGGCACGCCTTTGGTGGGGCCAAAGGTGCCACTGGTGACAATACCGATTTCGTTATCTGCCGCATCAAACAATTTACTGCCTTCACGGACCGGCGCTTTAGATTGCCCGATTAAACCCACACGTTTGCGGGCCACGTCTTTGGTTTCAATCTGCGACAAAATCACATCCGCGCCTGGGAAACCGCCCGCGCGTTCGCCCGTGGCATGACGTGCAGGGCTAATCCCCCACAGTAAACTGGCCTCAACCGGCGTGGTGGTGATATCAATATCATGGCCATACAAACACAAGCCACACTCTAAGCGCAATGAATCACGCGCGCCTAAGCCAATCCACTCAACCTCTGCGTCAGCCAGCAAGAGTTTTGCAAAATCTTCTGCCTCTGCGGCGGGTACCGAAATCTCAAAACCGTCTTCCCCGGTGTAACCAGAGCGGCTGACCAAACATTCCACCCCGTTCATAGTCAGGGCTTGAGCATCCATAAATACCATGTCGCTCACGGCAGGGTTAACACGGGCTAACACCTCGGCGGCTTTTGGCCCCTGCAACGCCAGCAAAGCGCGATCATCAATCACTTCCAGTGTCACATCGTCCGGCAGATGCGCTTGAATATGGGCGATATCCTGCGCTTTACAGGCCGCATTCACCACCACAAACAGGTGATCACCAAAGTTGGTCACCATAAGATCATCCAAAATACCGCCCTGTTCATTAGTAAAGAACGCATAACGCTGCTTACCTGCGGGTAAATCGATAATGTCCACCGGCACCAAGGCTTCCAATGCTTTGGCCGCACCGGCGCCGTGTAAACGCAGTTGCCCCATGTGTGAGACATCAAACAAGCCAGCCGCTTCGCGACAGTGAAGATGTTCTTTACGTACACCCAGCGCATACTGAACAGGCATGTCATAACCTGCGAATGGCACCATCTTCGCGCCCATCTCAATATGTAGTGCATGTAATGGTGTGACCTGTAGTTCTTGCGTCATACGTGTATTCTCCATCCACCGCACAGGGCGGTTTGCTTCCATAAAATCGTTATACCGATGTTAATGAATCATCATCAGTGTTTCGTATAATAAACAAGGTTGACGACGACACCAACCGCCTGCCGTCACAGAAAATCATTCTCGAACAGACAGGACGAACGTCACTTGCCCGAGCGGTTATCCCTTATCTCTTTGTTTATGAAATCGCAAAAATTGCAACAAAGCCATTACGATGCCGTGACCCATAAAATCAGCGCATCCTCGTCACTGACCGACGTTAGCATGTGCCCCATATTGGCATCGTAATACACCGAATCCCCTTCATTGAGGGTCACAGGTTCATAAAATTCGGTATAAAACAGCACCGAGCCTTCCAAGATCAATAAGAACTCTTCGCCATCATGGCGGATCCAGTCTGGGTAATCGTCAAAGTGACGCGCTCGTACCCGCGACTTGAACGGCATCATCTTTTTGTTGGTCAATTGCGTCGCCAACAATTCATGTTCATAGGTAGTGGTGGGATGCGGTTTGCCGGCTTCTTTCAAGGTGATATCCCGTCTGCCGGTGGCTTTAATTTGCTTAGGTGGCGCAAAAAGCTGTGGAATATCAATTTCTAACCCACTAGCTAATTTCTGCATAGCCTGAAAAGTGGGAGAAATTTGTTCATTTTCAATTTTGGATAACGTCGAGCGCGCCAAGCCGGTTCGCTTGCTGGCCTCTTCCAGTGTTAAGCCCAACGCCACGCGGATTTCTTTCAGGCGCTTACCCAGTTGCAACGGCTCAATCTTGTCGCTGCGGTCATTTTCTAGCTCTTTGACCACCGTCATAGACGGGTATACATCCACCGCTTGTTCATCACTCATACCGCCATCCTTGATTTTCATCATCTAAGACTGTCGCCTCTGACCATCACCACAGATTCAGATCATTGCCTTCATACCATGAGTCTTAACACCATGACGTGATCGATATTTACCACGGGATGAGCAAGCTCAACCTGACATGACTCACCAGACATTGTGGTTTTCCCGCATATTTTCTGACATTGATAGTAAGAATAGTGATGACAAAAAGCAAACGTTTGCGTAACATTGCGTACATTAAAGTGTTCAATGTTCCACTATTGGAAATTTTTGTTTGATCGGTTTTCTACAGGGCGCTATGTTATTTAGTTGTTAGGCGGTTGTTTTTATCGACCTGTTCGCGATAAGGCACAGATATCAAAGGTTAAAAAGGGTTTTGTCGTTTTCATCACGCCTTTTTTCGCCAAATCAACGTATAACCAGAATAAAAATTGCGCGTTGCGCCCCGTAATAAGGCCGCTTTTTCAGGCTCTCTTTACCGTTACGTACGCCGTAAAGTATCGGGACAGCGAATAATTCCGCTGACAAGCAAACAGGCAGGTACGCCAACACTTTGGCCTTTATGAAAGACATGCACATTGGGTTGAGCCCGCGTTCAACCGGACATCATCAACATCATTTGCAGATTGATTGCGCAAGGAGTTTTACATGGAAAATACACTGAAGTTCACTGAAAGCCACGAGTGGGTGCGCGACAACGGTGATGGCACCATCACAATGGGGATCTCGGATCACGCTCAGGGTTTACTTGGTGATGTTGTATTTGTTGACTTGCCGGAAGTCGGCGACCAAACCGAAGCGGGTGAATCGTTCTCGCTGGTGGAATCGGTAAAAGCCGCGTCTGATATCTATGCCCCTGTGACGGGTGAGATCATCGAGATCAATGAGGATCTGGAAGAAAGCCCTGAGCTGGTGAATGAACAGCCGTATGACGGTGGCTGGATTGCCAAGATTAAACTTACCGATGCGGACGAACTCAATAACCTCATCGACAGCGTGTCTTACCTCGACAGCATCGACGAATAACCGTGCAAAGGCTTTCAGGCACTCCTGAAAGCCTTTCTTTTATCCCCTATCAAACATAGGGATTTACCACGATTATTCCCCTCGCCCTGTAGCATGCTCACCTGCAGTGGCGGTAACCATTCAGGACTGAACTATTCAGGATAAGACCATGACCGACATGACACTTCTACAAGCACTCAGTGACGACACAGAATTTGCAGGTCGTCACAACGGCCCGGATGCCGCACAACAACAAATCATGCTTGATGCCATTGGTGTGGCCACTGTGGATCAACTGATCGATGAAACCGTGCCTGCCGCGATTCGACTGCCAGCCCCTATGGATTTGGCCGCGCCGCAAAGTGAAGCGGATATGCTGGCCGCCCTGAAAACCATTGCGCAGAAAAATACCCTTCATCGCAGCTTTATTGGTCAGGGTTACTACAACACACACACGCCGAACGTCATCCTGCGTAACGTATTAGAAAACCCGGGCTGGTACACCGCCTATACCCCCTACCAGCCAGAGATCTCCCAAGGCCGTTTAGAATCGTTGCTGAACTACCAGCAGATGATCATGGACTTAACCGGTATGGAACTGGCGAACGCCTCCCTGCTGGATGAAGGCACTGCGGCGGCCGAAGCCATGACTCTGTGTCAGCGCGCCAGCAAAAACAAAAGCAAAGCCTTCTTCCTGTCGAACGACTTGCACCCGCAAACTATTGATGTTGTTCGCACTCGCGCCCATTTTATCGGTATTGAAATCATCTCAGGCAAGGCAGAAGAATTAGACAACCACGATGTGTTCGGTGCCCTGCTGCAATACCCGGGTACCACAGGCAACATCACCGATTTAACTGACATCATCACCCAAGCCCACAGCAAGAAAACCTTGGTGGCGGTGGCGTCTGACCTGCTTGCTCTGACCGTATTGGCCGCCCCTGGCGAAATGGGTGCTGATGTCGTGGTCGGCTCTGCCCAACGCTTTGGTGTACCCATGGGCTTTGGTGGCCCACACGCCGGCTTCATGGCGACCAAAGACAAACACAAACGTACCATGCCGGGCCGTGTGATTGGTGTTTCCAAAGATGCCCGTGGCAACCAAGCCCTGCGCATGGCGATGCAGACCCGCGAACAGCACATTCGCCGTGAAAAAGCGACCTCAAACATCTGTACCGCACAGGCACTGCTGGCAAACATGGCCGCTTTCTATGCCCTGTACCACGGTCCGGAAGGCCTGCGTAAAATCGGCCGCCGCGTTCATCACCTGACGGCGATTTTGGCCGCAGGGTTACGCAATGCCGGTATTGCACTGGCGAACGACACCTTCTTCGACACCCTTACCCTGAACACGGGCAAGAAGACCGGCGAGTTTTATCAAAAAGCGCTGGATGCGGGCATGAACCTGCGCCGTTTCCCATGTGGCACCGCGCTGGGTATCAGCATTGATGAAACCACCACAGTGAATGACATTGAAGCCCTGTTAGCACTGTTTGCTGATAGTGAACTGAAAGCCTCTATGTTCAGTGATGACATTGCCAGCGACGAGTTTGCGGCCATTCCGTCTGCTTGCCGCCGTACCAGCGCATACTTAACCCATCCGGTATTTAGCCAGCATCACAGCGAAACGCAGATGATGCGTTACATGAAAAAGCTGGAAAACAAAGACTACTCGCTCACCCACGGCATGATCCCACTGGGCAGTTGCACCATGAAGCTCAATGCCGCTGCAGAGATGATCCCGGTGACATGGCCTGAATTTGGTGCCCTGCACCCGTTCGCCCCTGCCGATCAAGCCAAAGGCTACGCCGAGTTGGCAGACAAACTTTCCGCGATGCTGTGTGAAATCACCGGTTACGATGCGTTCTCGCTGCAGCCTAACTCCGGCGCACAAGGGGAATACGCCGGTTTAGTAGCGATTCAGCGTTACCATGAAGCCAACGGCGATGCGCACCGTAATGTGTGTTTGATCCCAAGCTCTGCCCACGGCACGAACCCGGCTTCAGCGGCCATGGTATCGATGAAAGTCGTGGTGGTCGGCTGTGATGCACTCGGTAATATCGATGTAGAAGACTTGAAAGCCAAGATCGCCCTGCACCGCGATAACCTCTCTTGCATCATGATCACCTACCCGTCGACCCACGGCGTGTATGAAGAAGCGGTTCAGGAAGTGTGTGAACTGGTGCATGAAGCTGGCGGCCAAGTGTACTTAGACGGCGCCAACATGAACGCACAGGTTGGCCTGACCAATCCGGGCTTTATTGGCTCTGACGTGTCACACCTTAACCTGCACAAAACCTTCTGTATTCCTCACGGCGGCGGCGGCCCGGGCATGGGCCCAATTGGTGTTAAAGCCCACCTTGCCCCGTTCTTGCCAGGGCATGTGGAAAAAGAGGCCACTCAACCGCAGCATGATCAATTGCAATACGCGGTCTCAGCCGCTGATTTAGGCTCTGCGTCTATTCTACCTATCTCGTATGCCTACATTGCGATGATGGGTGAAGCGGGCTTAACCGAAGCCACCAAACTGGCGATTTTAAATGCCAACTACGTGATGGAGCGTCTACGTCCGCACTACTCAGTACTTTACCGTGGTACCCATGGCCGCATTGCGCACGAATGTATTATCGACATCCGTCCGCTGAAAGAAGCATCCGGCATTACGGAAGAAGATGTGGCGAAACGCCTGATGGACTACGGTTTCCACGCGCCAACCATGTCGTTCCCAGTTGCAGGTACGCTGATGATTGAGCCGACAGAATCGGAAGATCTGGCTGAGCTGGATCGCTTCTGTGAGGCGATGATCGCCATCCGCCACGAAATCACCCGAGTACAAGACGGCGAATGGGATGTGAAAGACAACCCATTGGTGAATGCCCCACACACCCAAGCTGACCTGATGGATGCTGAGTGGAACCGCAGCTACAGCCGCGAAATCGCTTGTTACCCGTCTGCCCATGCGAAAGCTGCCAAATACTGGCCAACCGTCAACCGCGTCGATAACGTGTTCGGTGACCGTAACTTGGTGTGCTCATGCCCAAGCATTGAGAACTATATGGAAGAGTAAGGGTTTTGGTTTCTAACCGTTAAAGCAAAAGGCGAACCGAGTGGTTCGCCTTTCTAAAATTTACATTGATATTTATACATATAATCTATTAAATAACTTTTAAATATGAAAATAGATTTATTAACGCAGCATCACTTAATACGTACCTGACAGTTCATCAACTCTAACACTGTTCATTTTTATGATACAACTCTCGTAAGCTACTTTATAGACAGGACTACTTTCTTCTATTTCAAAAGCTACCGACTTACAAGTGTTATTTCTATATTCAACCCACGAACCCTGTGCTTTATTAATGAAATCAACCAGCTCATTACCTAATTTCTCATCAGCAATATAATTATTCAAAACACGAGATTTAACGATTGAAATTTGTTTTGATAAACTTTCATTTGATAATGACACTTTATGACTAATACAGGATGCTAACTCATGAGAATTAGGAATATTGTCACAGTTTCCAGCAACAACAATTGATGAAGAAAAGCTAACCACTAATAGAAAGTAAGCTCTAACAGCCAATTTCATATCTATATCCTTCTAGCCTGAAGATAGCCAACTCGGTTTCTACCAGCTTCATATGATTGCATTGTAGCATTCCCATTAATATAAGTGATTAACTCATCATAATCGTTATTCATTCCGGCCACCATAGGATTAGGGCCTTTTGTAAAACCCTGATAAACAAAATCAACCAATATATCTCTTATTGGTTGATCAAGACTATCCCATTGCGTTCTGTTGTTACCAAATCTATTCGTCCACTTATTATAATTATTCTTAGCTCTTGTCACATATACCGGGTAGATATTTTCAAACAATTTAACCTGTTGAAGGTGCGTTATTTTACCAATAACATCAACCTCATTATCAACAAACCGCCCTGCTCTGCCACCTTTTAAATAAGCACCATTAGATAGTAACTTAGCATCAGAGGTTATTATCCCTGCCGCTATCATATCCTTATATACTGATGCTTTATCTCTTTCTCCCATGTCATAACCGCGTCCAATTGTCACTCCGGAATTTTCATTCCCAGGCCAATGAATAACACGACTAAAATATGCCGAACTTTCAGTATCATTGCCTTCCGCATCAAACGTAACTTGGCCTTCAGAAACCGTTAATAAACCTGCCATCTATGTTTGTTCCCTCTAATTTTTTGACGTCACATATTATCACACAATTATATAAATTATTTCTTACATACTAACTATTAGATGGACATTTCCCATTTCACAACTCCTACGACATCTGTTTCACTAAAATTGAAAACAACATCACATATCAGGCGGCACAACCTATATCCGTAATTCTGATGACATTTTATAATGTATTTTCCGTCAATAGTGAATAACGCTAGATGTAACAGTTAAGTCATGAAGAAAGGCAAGGAAGTCTTATGCAATACCGACGTGCCCCCACAGACGACATAGACAGCTTGATTGCGCTGCTGCAAGAAACGGCAACCTGACGATATAGCACTCACCTTGAAACGTATGACGGTGGAATATCATTGCTTAACAATAAGTTGCAAGTTATTCTCTCCCCCATCCAGGCTAACAAGCAGTGTCTTTCAAGCCGTACTTTTCGGGTCATATTTTTCGATCCGTACTTTTATAAATAGCACCTTCAGTTGAGCAAAAAATGGGACCTGATAATAAAACGCTACTCATCAGATTTATCTCCTTAATTGGGCTAACCAGTTTTCTGGTGTTCGTGGGTTATAACTTCGCGACAGAAGGGATACATGATGCGGTCATTTTCACCCCAGTGATCGATGATTTTATGTGGGGAATCATCTGTTCATTGGTGGGTGCTGTGAGCTTCTTGATTGCGTATAAAGCCTCCTCACTGTTCACAAGATCTCGGTATGTTCTGCAAGGTGCGTTTTTCTTACTGGGCGGGATCAGCATGCTTTTTGATGGCATAAACGCTGTTTTCTAATTGAATCGCTCGAATAAATAGAACGCTAATCGATTGCACCATATTGATTCTTAGCCCCGTCATTGGCGGGGCAATTTGATTTGATTACCTGTAACCGAACTTAGCAACTCACTACACGTACACTTTCTCACCATATTTTACGATGTGGACAGGTTTATCGAGCTGTTCTTGAATCACACCTTTGAACACTTCCTGTTTCTCCAACTCGCCGTGTATCAAATATACCTTCCCTAACTGTTCAAACTCACTCATCCACGCAAGCAGATCGGTTTGATCTGCATGGGCTGAAAATCCGTTGAGCGTGTGGATTTGAGCATTCACATTAATGGTTTCATTAAAAATCCGAATGGACTCTGCCCCCTCTATCAGCTGTCGCCCCAACGAGCCTTGCACCTGAAAGCCAACAAAGATGACACTGTTGCGCTCATCCCATAAACGGTGCTTGAAGTGATGCAAAATACGGCCACCGGTACACATGCCGCTGCCCGCAATAATAATGCAGCCCTCTTCCTGTTTATTAATGCGCATGGAGTCTTTGCTTTTGAGTGAATAGTGCAGATAAGGGAACTCAAAAATCGCCCCATCACGTAACAGTATCTGTTGCGCAGAGTCATTCAGTTCTGCGTGGTAGTGGTTATAGATCTGCGTGGCGCGTATCGCCATGGGCGAATCTAAGTACACTTTACAGGGGGGCAGCGCTTTGTCGTAATACATCTCTTTGAGCAGTAGCAATACCTCCTGCGTCCGCTCAACCGCAAAGGATGGGATCAACACATTACCCCGGTTATTCAAGGTATTGATGATGATGTCTTTAAACTCGGTGATGGTTTCATCTAAAGGATTATGATCACGATCGCCATAGGTCGATTCAATATAAAGCACATTCGCTGTTTTAACGGCATCCGGCGGCGTCATGATCAGATCCCGACGGCTGCCAAGATCCCCACTGAATACCAGTGTTTTTTTATGGCCGTCTTCGTTGATGTCGATTTGAAGGGTTGCCGAGCCAAGAATATGCCCGGCATTTCTGAAGGTCACGGTAACGTCAGGCGTTAACTTAATGGCTCTATTGTAATTGGCGTATTGAATGATTAAATCAAACACCGCTTTCACATCATCACTGGTATAGATAGGTGGAGGGATCTGTTTTTCGCCGCCGACTCTTCGCGCCTTTTTCATTGCCGTTTTATAATCTTCTTCGGCAATTTTGGCGCTGTCCTTTAAAATGACCTCAGCCAAATCCATGGTTGCGCGCAAGGCGATGAGTCGCCCATCAAACCCTTCCTTCACCAATTTCGGCACACGTCCGACATGATCTAAGTGCCCGTGGGTGAGTAAAACGATGTCGACATCGTTAGGATCAAAATCAAAGGGCGCATACGTCTGTTCTTCATTTTCACCTTGAAAATAACCACAGTCGATCAGAATGTTAGGCCCGTTGTCGAGTTGTAGAAAGTGGCAGGAACCGGTAACCGTCTCTGCGGCACCAAATGACTGGATAAAAGACATAAACCCCTCCCTAGCGATGATGCGTTAACAATAGTATTGCTCGCATTGCTAAGTCTTTGACAGATTAAAGATGTGTTCAGGCTTTCATAAAGATAATTATCACTATTCATTGGAACGTTCCGTGACAACGCACTGATATTCAGGGTTTGCATCGAACATTGCCATTACACACAGCTTTCGATCCCCCTATCAATTCCCGCCCCTACTACTTGCCGCATCCGTTCTTACATGGATACTGACTAAACGTGCATTCACAAGGAAAGCTGAATGTATCTCCATCACATTGCGTTCGCAGTGCCAAGTAAAGGATAGGCGAGAAAAGGAAGTCACATGCATATTCGACGCGCCACCACCGATGATATCGACAGTTTGATTGCCTTACAGACAAGCTGCCACATTGCCCATGTCAGTTGCAGTGAGAAGTCTGATGGCTTCCTCAATACGGTATTGCCCGTTGAGCTATTACGCACGGTGATTGACACGGAAGACGCCATCTTTGTGGTTGAAGAAACCCAAGACCCGCAACACCCACCCACCATCGTGGCAATGGCGATCTGCGCATCTTGGGGATTTTGGTCCTTCTCTGACAACCTCGTTCGCATTGCTGAGCAACTGGTGAATGTGCCATACAGCAAAGGGCCGCTGACGCAATCAAACAGCTATTTCTGGGGGCCAGTGTGCGTCAGTAAAACCTATCGTGGAAAAGGGGTGTTTGAAGCCCTCTTTGCCTATAGCCTGAATGCGATGCAAAGCCACTACCCGTTTGTTTACACCTACGTGCATACCGACAATGTGCGCTCTTATGTGGCGCACACAACAAAAGCCGAGTTTGTGTTTACTCAGCATATTGCCATCAATGGGCAGATGTTCTGTGAAATGGTGCGTGAAAGCGGCAGTGTTGTAAGGCGGCGCTGAACGACAAAGGACTGGCACAGACATGGAATCGGCATTTGTCGAAATGTGTCAATACAAATGACGACGATAAGATATTTTAATAGAAAGTTTAGAACGTGTTTGTATTTACCTTGTTCGTTCGTTGATTCAGCGCATTATCTGTAGATACTGACACCCTTGATATACACAAGGAAGTCATATTATGGATAGCAATACACCTTCTACTGATGCGGTACCGGTCAAAAAGTACGTCATCATGTTCAGTGGCCTGTATGCGGCCTTACTACTCGCTTTTCAGGTAGTTGTAACTGCTTTCGATTTAGACCTCGGCTCAGGGGTTGGGGTTGGTATTTTAGTGGGTGCGGTGATGGGGGCTTCGATCCAGTTTGTGACGGAGCAAAAACGCGCACCCAATAAAATCGAAAAGCGTAGACTGGTAGGCTATAGCTTACTGGCTTCGATGTTAATCGCGATGACCTCTTTGCTATTTGAAATCGCCTATTATGCTGGCGAACATTTTTTCGTTGAACTGTATTATTTTTGGCAATCCCTTCCCTATTGGGGATGGATGATCGCAGTTCTGGCTGGCACACTCATGCATTGGATGGTGCTTGCCATAGGTTTTGGTTGGAGCGCGAATACATACGTAAAGCAATTGGAAAAGCAGAAACAAAAGGCGAAGCAGTTGTAACTCTTATTAAGCACAAGGAAACAATACGTCGACACAACACAACGAGACATTGCCACGAATCCGTGCGGCCAATCGCGCAACATCGTATACTCTCCATATTGTGACTAATCGTCTTGTTTCCTTCATTTTCATACTATATTGCCATTATGAGCTACGCCGAGATCCAAGAAAAAATTGCCCGCTTTACCTGTATCGAAGAGGCACTGACCTATTTCGATATTGGCTTTGACAGCACCTTCATCAATGAATATCGCACACCCTTAATGAAAGCGTGTTATGGCTATGTACTGCTCGCTAAACCGGATGATTGGTTTTCGGCGCGCCGTGCATTTAAGAATGGCTATTGTAAGATTCAACGTGGTCGTTTAGATCGTCACACCCGTTCTGCCTGTCGCGGCTGTACCACCTGCCAGCGGCGGTGAGCCCCTATCACCTTAGCCTTACTGTAAACCCTCCCCCTTTCTTGCAGTGATCTTCGCGCGTTGCCTCGCTTTTTTCATCCTCCGTCCCAACGTGTGGTTTATCCAACTTTTCTGTCCGTTATGATTGTTCAAATGACAGGGATAAACGACAGTTGGATACGATGAAGTTTCTCGTTTTATTTGGGTTGGTGCTACTGCCTTTTTACAGCTTGAGCCACGTTAACCTCGTAGACGTCTCACCGGTTTCACTTAATAATCAAAAAAATACGATAGTCTTCGTCTTCGTCGAAGAAGGAAATACGCATACGACAACACTGGAAATCAAACGCCGGAAAGGCTGCCTATCCAATGGCAACCATTTAGGCTCAAGCACACCTGCCGACTTTCAACAGGCTGTTACACTATTAAAGGAATATGTGGATGCGGGTGAAACATTTTTGTTTGGCTTACATGCGCTGCCCATCCCTAAACGTCCCAATGCTTATTGGGCAGTCAACGTAAAAACCATCACGACCTCTGCGGGAGCCACTCCCTACGTGCGCAGTGTCAGCACCGATGTAGGAACAGATCACTGCCCGTATCATCCGCAGTGAATATCCCATCCCATCACATCCATCATTCAAATGCACACAAAGGACAATATTTCTTTATGGATAAAAACGCGGAAAACTGGCGACAATTTTACAATAAAGCATTGCGTCGTCCTCATGCGCCACGCACTGAACGTGCGATTACATTAAACCAATCAGGATCGCGCATTGCCGTTGACTGTGGTTGTGGCACCGGCAGCGATATTCAATTTTTAGCCTCGCAAGACTACACCGTGCATGCTTTTGATATTAATTCTGATGCGATCACCATTTGCCGTGAGCGGTTCGAAGCTCATGCCCACATCTTTCTGACACAGGCAAGCTTCGAGACGTTTACCTACCCTCAATGCGGTGTGCTTATCGCCAATTCCAGCCTCTTCTTTGCCGACCCCGACACGTTCACATCAACATGGCAACGGCTTGTCGCCAGTTTAGCCTCTGGCGGTGTGTTTGCTGGCGATTTCATGGGAGTGAAAGACAGTTGGGCCGAAAATTATCGCTCACCCACCGCCCCAGTGACACGTACGCAATTGGCGTCCCTCTTGGCGGATTTTGACATCATCGAATGGAATGAACGTGATGCACAAGGTACGACCATGCTAGGATTTGAGAAGCATTGGCATACCTACTCTGTACTCGCGATAAAGCGGTGATAGTCGTTATGCCTTATTCGCAGGCATCAGCGAATCAGTTCAACATTACGCAAATTTGCCGTCCAAGGTTTCAATCACTTGCTGATAACGGGCAGGCAAATCCCGGTTGCGCTTGGTGACCACATACAGGGTTTCCACTACCGGAGAATGAGGCTGATGCACCACCAGCTCTGCATGACGAGGGAACGCCTCAATCGCACTTTGCGGTAAAACGGTAAAACCGATCCCTTCGGCGACAGGCAGTAAAATCTGACTCAGTTGGTTGATATAACTGACGGCTGGTACGTCATCCACATTCAAGTTGGCAAATTCCGCATTCCCGCATTGCTCAAAATACAGTGACAGATAATGTGCGGCATCTGGGTGCATGACGGCACCGCGTTGCTGCAACGCTTCGGGCGTGATGGAGGTATCAGCATAAGCCGATGGCAGCACCAAACACAGTGGCTCCTGTCCTAATACACGGCTGTGATACAAACTGGGGTTAGGAATATGGGTAACAATGCCCAAATCAACCGTTCCTGCTTGTAAACCATCGAGAATTTTATAATTCGGCGCCACTTCTAAGGAAATCGTTAATTTAGGATGTTTTTTTTGCAGCGTCAGCAGTTGTGGATACAACCACAATGCCAACGAGCCGGAACAGGATATCCGACACACGCCTTCAAACGGATCATCAAAGCTTAAGCTATCCAGCAACTGCTGCTCTTCTGCGGCAACCCGTAAGGCATAGTCATACACCAAGCGCCCTTGCTCGGTCAGTTCAAACTGCTTGTTAATACGCTTGATCAAATCATGTCCGCAGGCCACTTCCAGCTTTTTGATGTGCTGGCTAACGCCCGGTTGCGTCATGAAGAGTTTTTCGGCGGTTTGGGTGAAGTGACCGATCTCAATCAGGGTTTTGAACGTATTAAGCCAGACGGGATTCAGCATGCTGTCGTACTCAAGCAGTTAATAAATTTCCATTATTATAATGACTGCTCGCCATAACAGCTATTTCTCATTCACGCTGTCGTCCCTTCCTCATCGTCAATCTACCATCAGCAAGTAAGAGGTGAAGTATGTCATCGCACACACCCGAAAGACCCTATCCGCGCACCTTCTCTCATATTGGTATTTCAGTGCCCGATCTCGACGCTGCCGTAAAATTCTATACAGAGGTGCTGGGATGGTATCTGATCATGCCACCGACTGACGTCGTCGAAGATGACTCCGCCATTGGCGAAATGTGTACCGATGTGTTTGGTGCAGGCTGGGATCGCTTCCGGATCGCACATATGTCAACCGGTGATCGCATTGGGGTGGAGTTGTTCCAATTTAAAAATCAGACCAACCCTGAAGATAACTTTGAATACTGGAAAACCGGCATCTTCCATTTCTGTGTACAAGATCCAGATGTGGAAGGATTAGCGAAAAAAATTGTGGCCGCAGGCGGGAAACGACGGATGAAAGCGCCACGCTATTATTACCCGGGCGAAAAACCTTATCACATGATTTATATGGAAGACCCATTTGGCAACATTCTGGAAATTTACTCTCACAGTTATGAGCTGCACTACTCGGCAGGCGCCTATAAATAAATCGAGCTAACACTCTCAAATGAAAAAGCCCCAGCACACAGGCTGAGGCTTTCATTTATCGGTATGAATCAAGAGCGATTACTGTTGGCGACCTGTACTGGTGGCCATAGCGCCTTTACCGACACCTTCGTAGGCCACCACCTCAATGGTTTTACCCATCGCAACGTCGTCACGCACTTGCTCAGCAATAAACTGTGCCAGCAATTCAACCGTGGTGTCAGTTTCGAGTATGTCCGTTTCAGCACGGGCAATCGCCAGCTCAAACTCGCCTTGTGGCGCGGTGTAACGGAAACCGTAATGGGTGTCATTCGATACGCTCGCCCACTGACTCAGATTCAATGCGCTCACCGAACATGCGTCTTCTTGACTGCCGAGGTAGATATCTTGCCAGCGGTTTGCCCACTGCTGTTCTAACGCGGCATCTCGCAAACCCTCAATGTACAACTCAACCGGCGAGCGATGACCGTGCGCAATACGCTGACAGTTGCCATCATGCTTCTTGAGGCCGTGTGTGTAATGATAGAAAGCACCGTCAATGTGTTCATGGCGAAGCGTTAACGCTAGCCCTTGTACATTGTCGGGAAGTTTACCTGCCAACACCTGATATAAGTGGCGGGTTACAGACTCAATCGTTACTGTGGTTTCATCAATAAAACAGTAGGCTTCGTCTGGGCAATGAAGGTGCATGCTGTTATCGCCGCGCAACAAATCAACCGTCGAATAACCCGGCTGCGTCGATGCAATACGAATGGCTTCGCTTTGGCTCGGCACAATCAAACGGTGATCGACGTATTCATCGACAATCTGTTTGATTTGCTTTTTCACGCGACTGAAATCAAGCACCATGCTCATTTCATTCAGCTCACCCGACATCACGACATCGAGAATCCAACTTTCTCCTACCATGCCACGCGCTTCGCATAAATACGATGCATCGATAACCGTAAGATCTCTTACAAATAGCTTCAAATTGAAGTCCTTATTGATTCAGGTTGCGGCATCGCATTATACGCAGCTAAATTTCTGAGTAAACAGGTAGGTTAAGCCGGTCAGAAACGGTAATTCGCCCCCAAATACGCCGAACTGACGCCTTTTAATTGCGATTCCACCGTCACCGCTTCTCCGGTATCGGTTTCGGCTTGCCAGGCGCGGCGGGTCGATGGCAACACGGTATGCCGAATCCCCATTTCAAGCGCTAAGCGTTGCGTGACTTCCCAGCCCAACCCGGCCTGAACGCCAAAAACGATGCCGCTGTCGTCATAATTGTCAGGGAAATCCGAATCGGTTTCCGCGAAGGCGTAGCCCACATGCAGCCCGACAAATGGGCGTATCGTCAAATCTGGCTGGAAAAAGTGATCCGCACTGATCAAGTGAAGCATCGCCAGTGTGTCGTAAGCGTCTTGCCCATCAAACTGAGTGGTTGATGTATGGTATTCAAAGCTGTAATACACTCGCCCACGCTCATCAGGCATGTACGTACCAATATCAAACGCGCCGAAGCCGCCAATGCCACTGTCTTCAGAGTCAACGGTGCCCCCTTGGGCAAAAATAGCGCTGTCATCATTGCCGATCAAACTGGCGCCACCGCGCACACCGGCAAAATAACGGAGGCGTTTAACGGGCGTAGATTCAGAGTGAGACGCTGCCGCACTTGGCATCACTTTATCTGCTTGTTTCTCTGTTGTTTTTTCTACATTATCAGCCCAACCGATAGCGGGCAGTAAAGACAGTAAAAGCGCACTGCTTAACACTGTGTGTTTCAATATTAATCGACTCATTGTGCAGTTATACCCAATAACGAGGTATACACAGTCTCGATTTGGCTGTGTACATCATCCCTAAAATACAAAAGCCATCATAGGCCGCGATATCGGCACCGATGATAAAACGCGATATAAGCAGCCCGTTGCTTAAGGCTGCTATCATAGTAATTCAAGTGATATTTCAATGCCATATGGCGAGTCGCAGATTACGCATCGCGACTGTCCAAGCCCGTTACACCCGCAGCCAGTTAATCGCATCCATCGAGTCATCAAAATACCGCACTTCACCACTGATGAACCAAGCGCCGACTTTGCTCATAATTTCTTGCCAGCGTTGGTTACCGTATATCGCCACTTTGTGGAATTTACGGCCATGCTTTAACCCGAGTTTTAAATCATCCCACGCGGCCTGCAACTGCCAGCCTTCAAATTCCGTGCCGTCGATATAGACGTTAATGATGGGATCCTCTATCCCTTCCATTGCATCTTCAATCAAGGGGATGATTTTTTCATAGTCACTGTGTGTCAGCGTGCCTATCGCTTTAAACTCCATGAAAATTTGATTGCCTACTTGTTCAACATCAATATGAATACCGTGAATATTGCTCATACCGAGTCCTCTTATCGTTAGTGCCACACATTACGAAAATTACGACTGTCTCAAGTGTATACCGTTTCTCAAAAGGTGGACTAACCACAGCGTGCGAATCACGCAGAGATCAAAAAGAGCGCCGACAATTGGCGCTCTTTAGCAGAAGAGAATTCATTAACAAAAAAGCTCTCTGTTCACGGTGAGGCGGTGATCAACACGCCCTGCGAGATTCAACATAAAAGCAAGCTATCACTCACACGATTACCTTAATAAATTCACCTTACTTCAATGAATCAGCATCGCCTCTATGGCAATTAGCTGCGTGCTGGCTAACGGCACATCGCTGGCAAACAGACCTTTATCTTCATAGTGCACCTCAACTTCCCCCGGTAAGGTATCCAGCAATTCGCATAACTCTGCCAATTGAAATTCATCAACATCCGATGACAATGTGACTTCCGCACGAACAATTTCACTCACGTGATAGCCGGCTTGTTTAATCGCCAATTTCAATGCCACGATTTCTTGTTGTGCTTGGGTCAGTAAATGAAGGTGTTTATTGGCACCACAAGGTTGGTCATGCCGAAAGGTTGGGCGAATAAAGGTGACATCATCACCTTTGGCAAATAAACATGCCAAAGGTAAACGCAGAATAGGCAGCACATTTTGTTGCCATGTACATTTCAATCCCATACCTGACTCCTTGTGGTGATAATGTAATGGTAAAGGTGATATACCTCGCATCTTTATTAATCATAGTCAGGATTTTTCTACTGCGGTGGTATGTAAAATACATTAACTTGCGTTATTCGTCTTTTCCCCTCATTTTTATTGCGAATTAACAGTCATTAAAACCAACGTCTTACTTCTTGGCAGTATTTCGTGTATCTCTCACCAAACATCGCCTCTAAAACCGCCTCTTCCGCTGCGATCTGGAAATGATTCATATAAAGCACAAAAAATAACAACATGATCACATTCGATAGCGCAGAAAAATACACGAATGCGGCTATCAGGAAGCACAGCAGGGCGAGATACATCGGGTTGCGCGTGTACTGATAAATGCCAGTTGTGACTAACTTAGACGTTTTATTCGGGTATCGGGGATCAATGGTCGTTTGTGCCACGGCAAAAGCGCGTACACCGGCTAAACCGAGTATCACCCCTATCAAGCACAGCCCACCCATAACCAGCCACTGGCCCTGAAAGGCAAAAGTGTATAACGGCCAGTATTGCGTCAACGCGTACATGCCCGCGAGGGTAAGTAATAAAATCAATGGTGGCGGTAATCGTAATTCCATCTTGTTTTCTTCTCCTTTATCGTAAAAAACGGCGTATTACGCGTTTAGCTCAGTGGCACTTTGGTCTAACGGGACAACACGACTATCGCTCGCTTGCGCCGTTGTCGCAAGGCCGTTAAAATTCGGCCTTTCTGTGTTTCTTAAAAGCGAACAAACATGCAAGAACTCAAATATCTTCAAGGTTATCCGGCTACACTGACAGATCAAGTCCAGACCTTGATCAAAGAAGATAAACTCAAGCGGTTCTTGCTAAAAAAATACCCGCAGCCTCACGATATTCAATCTGAAAAAGCCTTGTATGATTTCGTGATGGAGATTAAAAACCAGTATCTGCGAAAATCTGCACCGATCAGCAAAGTCGCGTACGACAGCAAAATTCACGTGGTGAATCATGCGCTCGGGTTGCATACTTTCATTTCTCGCGTGCATGGCAATAAGCTTAAAGCAAAAAATGAAATCCGCGTGGCTACTGTGTTTAAACACGCACCGCTGCCTTTACTACGCATGATTGTGGTACATGAACTGGCCCACGTCCGCGAAAAAGAACACAATAAGGCGTTTTACCAATTGTGTTCGCACATGGAGCCGGACTACCACCAGCTAGAATTTGATATGCGCCTGCTGCTGACTCAGATGGATCGAGACGGTTCAATCTATAACGCGGAATAACGCAACACACCCGAACGCAGCTGTGATGAATTATATTTGAGCTTGTGTCATGAAAAATCTGACATTTGCCACACTTTTGCCTACAATACCCCGCTAACAATATATTTAGGTGTTTACATGAAAATTTGTGCTGTTGAGCTACGTAGCAACGAAGCAGTGATCTGTCTTCTGACAAAAAGTAACGGTATGTTTGATATTCCTGAGTGCCGTTCACAAAAGTTCATCATGCAGGATTCTCTGGATAATGAGCAAATGCGCAAATTCCAGCAGACATTCCACAAGCTACTTGAAGACTACCAGATCGATCGCGTTGTGATCCGTGAGCGTGAAACGCGCGGCAAATTCGCAGGTAGCTCTGTAGGCTTCAAAATGGAAGCCGCTATCCAGCTAATTGAAGGCGTTGAAGTTGATTTCATGTCAAACAACGACATCAAGCAAAGCATGAAGCGTAACCCACTGGGCATCGACTTCCGCGCAACAGGTCTTCGTCAGTTCCAAGAAGCGGCGTTCACGACCGGTTATGCATACCTAAGCACAAAGTAATCGACCATGTGCTAACGTCTTCAACGACGTAAACCGCTTAAAAAGCCAGCCTTCGCGCTGGCTTTTTTGTTTTTGCATCAGGCCGAAATCACACCTCGTTCACGCTGAGTTTGCATCCAGATCCGCCCCCTGTTTTTCGGCCACTTTGTCACAAATGTAATTGCCGATAGGAATAGCCGACGTCGCCGCCGGTGACGGCGCATTACACACATGCAAACTGTGCGCACTTTCGGCAAATAAGAAATCATGGACCAAGGTGCCATCTTGCATCACCGCTTGAGCGCGAATGCCCGCAGGATAAGGTAATAAATCCTGCACGGTAATTTGCGGACAGTATTTATTGACCAACGCCAAATAGCCCGGTTTCCACCACGCGTTCTTCAGCTCTTTCAAGCCGACTTTCAGATTTTTCGCCGTCACTCTCCAGAAGCCTTGAAAACATACCATGTCGCGAATATCACGCCAGTCGACGTTCCAACGGCCGTACCCTTCTCGCTTCCAGCCTTGCACCGCATTGGGCCCAACGGTAACAGAACCATCAATCATGCGGGTTAAATGCACGCCCAAAAACGGCAAATCTGGATCGGGGATCGGGTAAATCAGGTGATTGACGATCTGGTTGTGTTTTTCAGGCAGGCGGTAATATTCACCGCGATAAGGAATGATTTGAAAGTCGGTAGGCAGCCCCATCATCTGGGTCATGCGATCGGCCATCAGCCCGGCACACACTACCAAGAAACCGCCGTGATAAACCTGTGACGATGCTTGTTCTAAACGCACCGTCTCTGAACACACGGTCACGCGCACACCGCGCTGCGCGTCTTCCAGCCCTGTCGCCGCCGTATTGAGCATCACGCGCCCACCCAACGCTTCAAACGCCGCCGCCATTTTCTCGGTGACTTCACAGTAATTCACAATACTGGTCGTGGAGACTTTGATTGCGCCTAATCCCACGATATTGGGTTCGGCCTCGTTGAGTTGTGCGGCATCTAACAATTGCACATCAATGCCATTTTCCAGACAGCGGTCGTACAGTGCCTGCATGCGGGTATATTCAACAGCATTGGTCGCCACCAGCAATTTGCCACAGTTCTCGACGGCAATATCATGCGCCGCGCAAAACTGTTTCGTAGCTTCCACACCCGCTTTACAAAACGCGGCTTTCAAACTGCCCGGCGCGTAATACACACCGGCATGGATCACGCCGCTGTTATGACCCGTTTGATGGCGGGATAACGCAGCCTCTTTTTCAATCAACAACACCGATTTAGCCGGATACCGTTGCTGCAATTGCCAAGCGGTAGACACACCGACAATCCCCCCGCCAATGACAATGTAGTCATAGTATGTGTGATCATTACTTTTATGAGCATCGCTTATGAGGCCATCGCTTTTATAAGCGTCACTGGTGGCTTCCTTTCCCATCTCGTTATTCTCCTTTCACGCACCATTCATCAAAACGCACGATAAAAACGCGCCATTAGAATAGTTCGCAGTGCATTAATGCAGCGAGCAACGCGCGTACCGATGCGTCAACGGGTTCGCCTTGGGTATCAATACGAATGAATTTGCCGCTGGTGATGGCCTGTTCATCCCACGGCTCATAATGCCGCTGCTGAACTGCTTCCCACGTAGGTAAAACCAAATTGGCCACCGTATTTTCGCGCTGTTCAACGCGAAAGCGGTGCTCGCTTTCATCACTGCAAAAGACTTCGATGTTGATATAACGCGCCCCCGCACTCAAGGCAACTTGTTGCCATTCTTCACGGGTTAAGGCGATAGGGTTACAACAGTCTGCAATCACACTGTTCCCTTGCAGCAGGTTATCCTTTGCCACACGGTAACTCAGGCGGTACCCCTCGCCTTCCACCTTAAACTGGCACAAGTCACGCAATGCTTGTTCGATGGTATCAATACGAAGAAACACCGCGCCGGTTTCTCTGGCGAGTCCTTGTGCCAAGGTGGTTTTCCCGGCTCCGGGTAGCCCTGAGAATATAAACAAAATAGGTGTGTTCATTCACGCTCCTTGTGTCATGTCGCTGACGTGTTTAAGCAGGCTTCTGACACGCGATAAAGATGAAATTCGGCTTGGTCGACAAGAACGCGTAGTGATCGGCCGACATGGCTTTCACGGCATCACTCACCATGCCTTCGTTCATGCCTGTTACCACTAACCCACTGCCAGCAATGGCCTGCACAATTTCGGTCAGTGAACGACGGTAGAATTGCACATCGACAGGTACGCCAACGGTATCCCACACATCACGCACTATCTCACGCTCGAAGTAGTTACCCGAGGTGGAACATTCGAGATCCGCAAACGGATGATGGGTTGAAAACACAAAGCGGCCGCCTTTTTTCAACACACGTGCAATATCGGAGAACAACGGCGTAAGGTCTTCCAAGTAGTGGATCATCAACGGTGAAATCACCAAATCCATGCTTTCATCCGCTTCGCTAGGTAGACCTGTCGACAAATCTTGGGCGTAACACGTAACGCGATCATCGAATTTGCGCGTCACGATATCGACCATCTCTTGAGAATAATCGATACAGGTCAGTTTTTCTGCTCCGTTATCCAGCAAGTATTGCGCATAGACGCCGGTACCACAGCCTAAATCCAGCACGTCACACCCTGCCACGTCACCGATTAAGGCTTGCAGTGATGGGCGTTCGTAATGGGCGTTATAGATATTATCTTGTACTGCCGCATCGTATTGTTCTGCGTATTGCGTATAAAGTGTAGACATCGTCCATTTCTCAGTTCATCAGCATCAGTCGCCATGATAAATGACTTTAGGTTTTCGTCATAACCTTTGACTGCGCCTGACATAAAAAAGTGAGCATATGCGCATCACCCCAACAGCCAGCGTCGCGTGCCTGCATCTAATGACTGATTGACGTTGTTGGATAGAATAACGGTTTCTGTCGCTTCATGACGCCCCGTTATGATCATCATGGTGGCGACAATCGAGGTTACTAAGAGTAGTGGGATTTTTAAGGCTAACGTCATGTATTTTCTCCCTGTCATACTGTCCAGCTTTCCCGTTTTAAACGGATCACATGGACAGGCTACAAGGTAAAACGACGTAAAAATTGAATATACCGGCTACGTTCAAAACGAGAAAATCACAGCATGTTGAAAACAACACACTGCGATCACTGTGACTCAATTAGCCAACCCGCTAAGACGATAAATAAGCGGATAACGGTTAATTACACAGGCGTATACGCCGGGTAATCCGTCAGGCCTTGTTCTGCACCACCAAACAAGGTGTTTGGATCGTGCATCGCCAATGGATAACCGTGCTGAATACGGTTCGGCAAATCAGGATTCGCAACAAACGGACGACCAAAACCGATCATGTCAGCCAGCCCATCGTGAATGGCCGCTTCACCTTTTTCTGCATCGTAACGGCCTGCGTAAATCAGCACACCTTTGTAGGCTTCACGTACGGCCTGTTTAAAGGCCATTGGCGTGTCTGGGGCATCGTCCCAATCCACTTCGGCAATGTGTAGGTACACAACATTCAATGCATTCAACAATGCGGCTGCCGCGGTATAGGTTTCTACCGGTGTCGCATCCACCGTGCCGTTCAGTGACGTAAACGGTGCCAAACGCACACCCACACGATCAGCACCAATGGCATCGGTCATCGCTGCGACGACTTCACCTAAGAAGCGCAGACGGTTTTCAATTGACCCGCCGTATTCATCGGTACGGTTATTGGCTTCAGAATCGATAAACTGGTTCACCAAGTAACCGTTCGCCGCATGCAATTCGATACCGTCGAAGCCCGCTTCCATCGCATTCACAGCCGCTTGGCGGTACTGATCAATTACGATTTGGATATCCGCTTTGGTCATGGCGCGTGGTTCAACCACATCCACAAAGCCCGGCGCATCGGTACCGTTGTCGATGAACACTTTCACGTTTTCCGCTTTCAGTGCAGAAGATGAAATAGGCTGCTCACCGCCAATGTTGTCTGGATGCGTCACACGGCCGACATGCCAAAGCTGCGCAAAAATCGCCCCGCCTTGTTCATGTACTGCGTCAGTCACTTTTTTCCAGCCTTTGATCTGTTCAGGCGTATAAATACCCGGCGTCCAGGCATACCCCTGACCCAGTGGCGAGATCTGTGTACCTTCTGCGACAATCAAACCGGCAGATGCACGCTGTGCGTAATACGCTGCCATCATGTCATTCGCAATGTTGCCCGGCTGACTGGCACGAGAGCGTGTCATCGGTGGCATGACAATTCGGTTGTTAAGGGTTAATTGGCCCAGTTGTACAGATTGAAACAGGGCGTCAGTATTCATAACAGTCATGATTCACTCTCTTTTTTTATTAGGCAGCAGTCTGGATCAGTTCGATTTGGTAGCCATCAGGGTCTTTCACAAAGGCAATGTGCGTTGTACCGCCTTTCACCGGCCCCGGCTCACGGGTCACGTTGCCACCCAGCGCTTTTATCTTATCGCAGGCCGCGTAGATATCATCCACACCCAATGCAATATGGCCGAATGCCGTTCCCATGTCGTACTGGTCGGTATCCCAGTTATGCGTTAGTTCAATCGTGGTGCCGCTTGGATCGTTCTCATAACCGACAAATACTAAGGTGTAACGGTATTCCGGATTTTCTACACGCTCTAACAGGCCCATGCCCAAAACATCGGTGTAAAACGCGATAGAGGCGTCCAGATCCGTCACGCGGATCATCGTATGTAAAAACTTCATGCTGCATCCTATTAAGACATGGGAATGTATGTGCAATGTGTCATCGCTTTCTTGATGAGTATCCTAGCGCGTCAATACACGCAACCGAAATTATCATTATTTCTTATCTTGATAATCTTTTGTTATGTACCTTGTGTTTGTCACTTATTTCCAGAGTGTTTGTCGCCTGTTTCCTGAGCATTTGTCGCATAAGGAAATACCTGATGTCAGAAAGGTTACTCGCGGTCTTTCATCATCCTCACTATTATCGCCACACTGATTTTGTGAGGTTGTCATGTTTCGATATCTGCTTTGTAGCTTTGCCTTTGTCTTGCTTTACCCAACGGCGATTGATTTGTATTTAGTGGGATTACCGCAAATCGCCCAAGCTCTTGGTGCGAGTGAATCCCAGCTCCATATTGCATTTTCTGTCTATTTAGCCGGAATGGCCGCCACCATGTTATTTGCCGGTAAACTGGCCGACCGCATTGGCCGTAAACCCGTCGCGATGGTGGGTGCCGCCATTTTTGCTGTCGCGTCGTTGTTAGGCGGCCAAGCAGACAGCAGCACACCATTTTTAGTTGCCCGTTTTGCCCAAGGCATTGGCGCAGGAGCCTGTTATGTGGTGGCGTTTGCAGTATTGCGTGACACGCTGGACGACCAGCGCCGCGCTAAAGTGCTGTCTATGCTTAACGGCATCACCTGTATCATTCCCGTAATTGCGCCAGTGATTGGGCACCTCATCATGCTGTATTTTCCGTGGCCGACCTTGTTCACCACCATGGCGGCAATGGGGGTATTGGTCTGCTTACTGGCGACAGGCGTACTCAAAGAAACCAATCCGAACCGACTTCACCGCACAGACCCAGATCTAGAGAAACAGACAGAGACAGACACACAAGAAACCTTTACCACGCCGTATTTCATCAGCCGCGTGTTGATCAGCGCACTGGCTGTCACCGTGATTCTGACGTTTGTGAATGTGTCTCCGACCGTGCTGATGAACGGCATGGGGGTCTCACGCGGTGAATATGCTTCAACCATGGCACTGACCGCATTGGTCAGTATGATCACGTCTTTCGCAACCCCGTTTGCCATGGCATGGGTGGCACAGCGCACCTTGCAGCTTTTATCACAAGGGCTGTTTCTGTTGGCTGCGATACTGCTTGCCTCAGCATCACTCTATGATTTGCACAATATGGTCACGCTTGTGGGTCTTGGGATGATTTGTGCAGGGTTCTCGGTAGGGTTCGGCGTCACCATGAGTCAGGCACTCAGTCCGTATGCTCGCCGTGCTGGGGTGGCCAGCTCGCTGTTGGGCATCGCGCAAGTATGTAGCTCGGCCTGCTTTATCTGGCTGATGGGCTTGTGTGGTGTGACGGGCTTAGCCATGTTGATCGGCATTTTGCTCACCACTGGCATTATCAATGCAGCTTTACTACTATGCGTGGCAACAACGCCGCTTTTATCACAACAATCACCACAAGCCGCTGAGCCAAATGAAGAAATCTCTTGCTCGTCTTGATTTGAATTTGCTTTTCACCCTGCAGCTGTTACTGCAGGAGTTGAGCGTGTCTAAAACCGCGAAAAAGCTCAACGTTACCCCCTCGACGGTCAGTAAATCCCTCAATAAACTGCGTGACTGGTTTGATGACCCTTTGTTTGTCAAAACCCCACAGGGATTAAGGCCGACACCACTGGCAATGAGCATGGCGCAGGATCTGTCTGACTGGATGCAGATGGGCAGCCAGCTGTTAACCAAGCGGGGCGATGAAATTCCTGATGGGGTGCAATTCCACTTAGCGATGGAATCCCCCATGCTGCTGATCCACCTGCATGCCCTGTCGCAGCAGATCTACCAACGCTACCCAAACGCGAAGGTCAAAGTCAGCAGTTGGGATTACGATTCGTTAGAAGCGATCATTCAGGGCGATGCGGATATCGGTTTTACCGGGCGAGAGAGCCACCCGCGCTCGCGCGAGTCATTGGATCTACTGCCTTATTTCGTGAATTTTGAGGTGCTGTTTTACGATTCACCCATGGTGTATCTGCACAAAGATCACCCCACCTTACAGGCCCAGTGGGATCTGGATGCTTTCTTGCAATACGGGCAAATCAATACACTGTGGGAAAAGAGTGAAAGCTGGGCGTTGGATGAAATTCTGAAGGAAACGGGACAGTCGCGCACTATCGCGCTAACGCTGGAAACCTTTGAACAATCGCTGTTTATGGCGGCGCAGCCGGGGCAAACCTTGGTCACCACTGCACCGCAATATTATCAGCATTACTGCCGTCAAATGCATCCGAATTTGGTGTGTCTGCCGATCCCGTTAGACGCCATCGCGCAAGAGAAACTGAAAATCCCATTTACGTTAATCTGGCACAAGCGCAATAACCAGAACCCGAAAATCCAATGGTTGCGGGATGCGATTAAAGCCTTGTATGCCCCTACGTCAGATCGCGCATAATATAATCCGCTCGTGATGGAGAACGCTCAAAATAAAGACAGCTCGGCGGCCATCGTATCTATTGATGAAACGATTTTCGCCACTGATTCGGCGTCACGGCAAAGCACTGTTTGAACTTCTCCCTGAACGTTAAGGTTGAACTGAATCCTGTTTTCATCACAATCTGCTCCATCGTGCAGTCGGTAGTCGTCAACAGCTCTTGGGCTAATTGCAGACGCTCTGCCGCTAACCATTCTCCCAACGACATCCCCGTCGCTTGATGAAATTTACGGGTAAAGGTGCGTCGGGTCATCATCACCGACGCTGCCAATGCATCCAGCGTGTATGGTTTATCGAGGGCTTGACGGATCGTCGTGAGCAAGGCGTTAATGCGTGCATCTGCCGTGGTTTCCGGGACAGGCCGTTCGATGAATTGCGCCTGCCCGCCATCACGATGTGGAGAAACCACCATCCTGCGGGCTAATCGGTTCACCACATCGGTACTGTAATACTGACGGAACACATACAGGCAACAATCAATACTGGCGGCCGTACCTGCCGAGGTGATTAAGCCGGCATCTTCCACATACAGGGCATTGGTATCTAACCGTACATCCGGAAAACGCTCAGTAAAATCGGCCTCTAACTCCCAATGCGTGGCGGCACGCTTCCCAGAAAGTAACCCCGCATAAGCCAATACATACGCCCCTAAACACAACCCAATGATCTTTGCCCCTCGCTGATGGGCAGCCACCAGCGCCTCCAGCAATGCCTCACTCGGCCGTGCCGCAACATCATGCCAATACGGTAAAACAATAATGTCGACTTGTGCCAGCGCCTCTAACCCGTGTGACGGATGCATTTCCATCCCTAATGAAGAGGTCAGCGGCCCGTCTTCTCCAGCGACCATCACCAAATCAAAAAAGGCTTCACGTAAAGTTTCCGGGCCAAAAACCAATGTCGGCACAGACACATGAAACGGACTGAAATGATTGAAGACGACAACCGCAATTGAAGGCCGTGTCACAGGGGCTTTACTCATTTGCTCTACACACTTGGTTTACACATTTTGCTTGGACATTGCCTAATCTAGACATTGTTTAATTTAGGCATTCGCTTTACAGATTCATTGCTGCTCTGTTCGCATTCACAGACGGATCGTTTCACCGTCTTCAGGGATATGTACCCATTCTCCCAATACATTCACCGCCACATACTCACGCAGTGTCTTACGGGTCACTAATGTATGGTTAACAGCGTCCATATGGGTGGTCACAATCTGAGCCTGAGGCAAGATCTGATGCGTTTTCAATACGTCCTCTTGCCCCATGATAATAGGCCCAAAGCCTAACACATGCGCCCAACCGGTATTCAATATAACCACACTCGGCTGTACATTTTTCATTGTCTCTTCAATAGCTGGCGTCCAGATGCTATCACCCACCAGATACAACGTCTCTTCATCCGGATGCGATAGTATCACTCCTGTCACCTCACCTAATCGCTCAGCCAGTTCTGGTTGTTGATACAATGCATCCGAACCATGCTGGCACGCCGTTCCGGCAAGAGAAATGCCCTCAAAGGTTACTCCATCAGCAAAACACGTCAGGTTGGTAAAACCCTGCGAACGCAATAATTGCGCGTCGTGCTCATCCTGAACAAACACCAAGATGTCTTTGGGGATCAGTGTCACCGCCGCCTCATCCCAATGGTCAAGATGAGTATGGGTCAGCAACACCGCATCAATATTAAGCAGTGTCGCCATCTCTATCGGCAAATCGGCGGTAGGAAAACGCAGGTGTGATTGTACGGTACCAGGAAAACCAGGGTACGCGGCTTTCTCGGCCAACATAGGATCGACAAGGAAGGTTTTCCCTGCATATTGAATCAATTGGGTTGCATTTCGTACTTGTGTGATGTGCATGGCCACTCTCCAAAGTCTGTCACTGGCTGTTTATGGGACACAGTGTAAGTGACACTCATACCTCGAAATAGTGGCCTTAAGGCCATATATGGATAGAATCGGGACAATTTACGGTATGCGCCTTATTGGCCTCGCGCAGCCATATCTGAAGATTACGTATGATCAGTGATCATTCCCGGCATAAATCCACATAGACGCAGTTTGCCCCGCTCGCTCAAAACCAAGGGATTCATAAAAAGCGATGGCTTTGCCGTCAGCAGTCAGCATTTGCTGATGAAAGCCGGCATAACGGGTTTGCATGAGTTGCATCATCTGGCGGCCAATCCCCTGCCCCTGTACATCAGGATGCACCAACATGTGCGGGTAATACACCACCAAGTGCCCATCTGAAATGGCATTGCCGATACCCACTAACCGCCCGTTCAGGCGAGCGGTCACCAAACTGTCGGAATGAAGTAAAGCGGGAATAAGCTTTTCGGGAACCTGCGCCGATGACCATTCATTGGCTCGATAAAGGGCAATCACTTCAGTCTGCTCTATGTCACAACTGAACGTCACTTCCAGCGTTTGATTTTGCGTATGGTTTTGAACCGTATCGGCGGTATTAGGGTTGTCTGTCTGTTGCATGGCATTCCTTGCTCTGTTGAAAAATTGAACTCACCATGATGCCAAATGCCACCATGAATTCAACGGGTATTTCGGTGCAGGCATTAATCCCGTCGCAGTGGACGAATGACTGACTCCAGCCCTTCAATTTTGAACTCCAAGGCCAACGCCATCAGCATACCTAGTTCACCTTCCGGGAAGCCTTGCTTTTGAAACCACAGCAAGTATTCATCTGGTAAATCAATGATCACGCGACCGGCATATTTGCCGTACGGCATTTTTGCATTGGCCAATTTAATCAGATGTTCTTTATCAAACACGTCGTTCTCTTCTTCTGGTTTGCTTATTTGCTTGTTTGCATGAGCTCTGCATTAGCGCAGTAATGGTATGGCGGGCATGTTAGCGTTATTAAGGGACTTCGGGTAGCAATATGGACTAGCTACAATCGCGATGGCCTAAAACAAACACAGCCGACAATCGCCGGCTGTGTTTTTCATATTCATACTACAACATCGCTTATGACGCAGGCTTAAACACCAGGTTGGCGTTAACTGGCACCGTCAGCAAGATAGATTTGAGTTTGGCGATCTCTTTCAGCTTGCCAATCCCACCATCCAGATCAAACTGACTGGCTGTTACCATCACTGGCGCCAAAGTGTTGACCAGCAATCCGCCACCTTCTAACCCTGTGATCTGTACTTTGGCCGGAATATCTTGCGTTTTACCGTGCAGATTGAGTGAGAACGTAATGTCATCAACACGGGTTTTGCCCGGTGCAAGACTGGTTAAAATAGCACTGTCGACCTTGGCGTTGATGATTGCTTGTGGGTACTCCTTGGTTTGGAACAACAACTCTTTCATGCGCGTATCACGAATTTCAATGTTGGTGTTCACGCTGGCAAGGTCAATCGCCACCATCACCGCCCCTTTATCATCAATCGTGCCACTCAGTTGCTTGAAGCCGTGATTTTCTACCACTGCATCATTTTTAACTGAGGAAAAATCAATCTTAGATTGAGCATTATCTAATGCCCACCCCGCATAGGCAGAGGCTGACAATGCCCAAATGCTGAATCCCATCCCGAGTACACTGCCTGCTTTTTTCATCGTTAACGCCATGACTCACTCCTTTCTCTTAGGCTAATTGTTATCGTTTCTTATTCGCTTACAATTGTAACCGAATATGAGCGATTGAAAAAACCATGTGAATATCAATGATAAATGGCAGCGATGGGAAAACCGCGTGCTAAAGCAAACACGATAGTGTGGAACCCAAGAAAACCAGTTAATCCCGCTCCTCGATCGGCGGGAATGCGATACGCTCGCCTTCTGCCGTCAGGATGGCAATATCAATCGGTTTACCTTGCGCGTCTAATCGCACTTCACCGATGGCACTGCGGTTAATCAAGCGACGGTTACCGGGTAAATCCGGATCGCGCTTGAACACTTTCAGTCGCTTACGCTTGGTCAGCCAGTTCAGCGGCGAGCGTGGGCTATACAGAATGCGGTCCATAAAGTCACACACCCGCAATAAGCCGTTCGGGAACTCATTTTTGATCCCACTGCTAGTGATTTGATAAATATTCGGGCTGCATTTGCGAAAACGCAGTTTTACGTCATAGGCAAATGAGTAATGCACATCGCCTGACAAAATCACGAAGTTAGTCGGTGTTTTGGTGTGGGTAAAAATACTGATCAAGGTATTGGCAGAACCCGGGTGTGTCATCCAGTTTTCGGCATCCACCAGCAACGGTTGGCCTAACCATGTCATGCCCCGTTGCAGCATTTCGATGAACTTCACCCCGAACATCGGCGCGGCAGACACGATGATCACCGCCGGTTCATGGATCAATGATTGGTGCATCTCAATCAAGGCTTCCCAATCCATCAATCCAGAGGGCTTATTCATTTTCGATTCTGAACGCCAGCGGCGGGTACGGGTGTCCAATACCAGCATTTTCGGCGATGTTTCCACCGTGTAGTGCCACTGTTCAAAGCGGTAGAGGTAGTCAATCACACTGTCTTGGCGATCCCGATTCGGCTGGCTGAAAAAGTCCTGCATACGTGCCATAAAGGTCGTATCGAAATTTTCAGGCGCATTCCCCCACCCTTGGAACAACCAATAACTGAGTAACCCATTACCGATGATCCGGCGTGAGAACGGGTTGTTGTACGCCGCCTGCTCCCAACCCACGGTCAAGTTCCAGTCGTCGGTGACGTCATGGTCATCGAAAATCATGTATGTCGGTAAATGCGCCAATAAACGCTGTACTTGCGGCAAACCGGCAACAAATTCATCGATTACCGGCTTTTCGTTTTTCCACACTTGTTGCCATTGGGGCGCTAACGTGTGGCCATGCCAGGTGAATTGGGCCTTTTCCAACTTGCCGCTGTCGACAAACCGCCACAGTACCGGCGACCACACCAATAAGTACATGGCAACGAATTCGCTCAATGTAATAAGGTGATTATTGGATTCCCGCGAACTGAAGACGGGCACTTTACGGCGCAGCCAGTTGGCGACACTCGGAATGCGCTCAAACACTTCTTCGCCGCCTTCTAAATAATGCGGCAGAATTTTATCGCGTCGGTAAAAATTATCAGGGTCCGCAAACAACGCAGTGCTGTTATCGATCTGCGATTTTTCAAAACTTTCACCGTGCAACCCTAACAGCGCGATCACTTGTTGGATCGCATCCAACATCGGGCCGGCCACATGGTCGGCGTAAATTTGATCGCCGCTCATCATCAATAAGCTCGGGCGCTCATTCACCGCTTGCGTGGCGACTTTATTGTCTGCGGCAACCAAGCTGTCTTTGCTTGGGTAATGCGGGTTACGGCACGAGCCATGCATCACGTAATCTGCCTGCGTTTTAATGGTAAAACGGATGCGTGATTCGCCATCATACAACAGGTGTGGTAATTCTGCGGTCAGATCGCCCTGCTGGGTAATGATCTGATAACTCAGTGGGGTATTAACCGGAAAATCGCCGGCAAACGTCACTTGATAGATCCACGCACGCTGGCCAATCTGAATGTGTTGGCCTGTCGCTAAATCGCCGGTGAAAAAAGGAGATGCAGCATCGGATGACACCGTGTGTTCCTGATCTGCAGGCTCTTTATAAACACGCACAGCACCTTCCAACGGCTGTGACACTGCCAGCCACAGCGTGATCTGTTTCGCGGTGACTTGGCGCAAAATCGGCCCCGCCAAAATCAGTGGCAATGGCTGAACAAAGTTAGGGGTAATGCAAGACTCTGGCATAGCACAAAAGATCTCTTCGTTGTTCTTGTTATAGGACAAATTTGTTCGACGTTTATAGGACAGTAACAGGCTGATTTGGTTTTATCACTATTCTCAAAAAGAATACCTTTTCGTGTGATCTAGAATATTTTTTCCAGCTCGCTGTACATCCATTCCATCACGGGCCCAATGCCTTTATCTCGGCGTTTGACGATGCCGATTTCAACCATCAATGGATCAGGGATCGCCTCGCTGGACAATTCGACTAAATCATTCGCGTACCATTGTTCTTTCGCCACGTGCTCGGGCACCAATGCCCAGCCTAAACCACGGATCACCAAAGCGGAAATCATGTAGTAACTGTCGATATGCCAATAGTTAGCCGCTAACGGCTTGGCCTGCCCGATGCCCAAGCGATCACGGATCACCAATTGGCGATATTGGGTGAGATCCTTAATCTGCGGTACGGCAATGGCCGAGAGCGGATGGTCACGCGAGACAATCAATGAATGTTTAAACTGACCCACCGAGGTAAATTCAAGGTTCTCTGGCAAACTGTGCTGATGAAACAACACACCAATATCTGCTTTACCACTGGCCGCATACTGCGCAATGTCCTGCTGTGAGCCATTAATGATGGTCAGTTTCAACAACGGAAATTCCTGTGCGACCGCTTCAAACATGATCTCAAAGGCAGTGACGGGCACCGCTTCATCAATGGCAACGGTGAACATCGTTTCTTCACCGGTCGAGACCGTCATCGCCCGCGAACACATGCGTTGGCACTGCGCCAATACCGCCTGTGCCTCAATGTACATGTCTTCCCCGGCAGGGGTTAGCACCGGTAATCGCGCGCTGCGGTCAAACAAGTCGAAACCTAAATCCACTTCTAAATTGGTGATTGCCGTGCTGACACGTGACTGTGCCTTACCTAATTTTCTTGCGGCAGCAGAAAACGACCCTTGCTGCACGGCGGTGACAAAGGCGTCTAATTGATCAATGGTCCAATTCATTATGATTTCACTTTTCCTGCTGTGACAGTAGACACTGGCAATACACCTATCCGGAAAGCGGATGGATACCAACTTCAATCAATCTTGATTATAGCGATAATACCCTCATAACTCACAAAGTAGAATAATAACAATGCAAGAAATTTCATCCAGCAGCATAGATACCAGCAGCACCAGCAAAACGTTCTGGCGCTTTGCGATCCCATCTATCGCCGCCATGCTCGTGAACGGCCTCTACCAGGTTATCGATGGTATTTTCGTTGGTCACTACATCGGCTATGAAGGCTTAGCAGGGATCAACCTTGCATGGCCGGTGATTGGTGTTTTAGCAGGCTTGGGTCTGCTGGTTGGCATGGGTGCCGGTAGCTTAATCTCCATTTTCCGTGGCGAAAACAACACCAGTAAAGCACAACAAACGCTGTATACCGCATTGGGTTTAATCGGCCTTGCCGGCTTACTAATGATGGTGTTGCTCAACATGCTTGCCCCTACCCTATTAATTGCACAAGGGGCCACGGGTGATGCCTTGGCAATGGGCAGCGCGTATATCGAAGTATTCAGTTGGGGCGCTATTTTCACCATTGCATCCGGTGCCCTGCCGATGCTGATCCGTAACGATGAAAGCCCAAACTTTTCAACGGGCTTAATGATGAGCGGTGCGGTGATCAACATTGTGCTGGATTACCTGTTCATCGGACATTTCGGGTGGGCACTGCAAGGTGCTGCCATTGCCACCATTATTGCGCAAATCAGTATTACGGTGGTCGCTATCCTGTATTTCTTTTCGCGCTATTCCCAACTGCGATTAACACTGCGTAACCTGTGTTTTAATATGGACATGGCCATCAAAACAATTGGATTAGGCGCATCAAGTTTATTTATGTATGCCTACTTCAGTTTTATGGTTGCCCTGCATAATAAACTGTTCATGAGCTACGGCAGTTCAGTCCATGTCGGGGCATATGCCATTGTCGGTTATTTGGTCACCATGTATTACCTACTGGCGGAAGGCTTAGCTAGCGGTATGCAACCGCCGGTCAGTTATTATTACGGGGCAAAACAAGGTGAGAAAATTCGAGCCACATTAGTAATTGCTGCCAAAGCGGTACTTCTGACGGGTATTGGTGCGATTGCGCTTCTGAATATTTTCCCGAACACCCTTGTGGGCATGTTCAGCCAGAATGAGCCGGTGCTTGCACTAGAGACGATCAACGGTATTCGCTTGCACCTGTTTGCCATGTTCTTGGATGGGTTCTTTGCGTTGGCTTCCGTGTACTTTATGGCGATAGATAAAGGTGGTAAAGCACTGATGATATCACTGGGTAACATGCTGATTCAGCTACCCTTCTTGTACGTCATGCCAAAACTAATGGGTGTAGACGGTATCTGGCTCGCGGTCCCACTGTCTAACCTTGCGTTAGCTGTGATTGTTATTCCTATGGTGTGGGCAGACGTCAACCGTCGCGCCACGATGAAGCCTGACAACGACATGGTGCTGGCTAGCTAATTAGCGTGCGGTATCACCCCGTTCTATACACAAAAGCGCCTATAGGGCGCTTTTTATTTATTGGCCGTGTCTATTTATATGACTTACACGCTTATGCGTTAAATTACGTGAAGCAACATCACAAATATATATTTACGTATTCGCTAAGCGCAGCATAATCTACATTTTAAATTGCACAAAATAAGCATTCTGCTATTTATATCCCCAATACTTGTGACAACGGCAAACTGCATGAAAATGCAGGACGCAAAGTTTCCGGTCTAAGGAATCGGCCTTTAACCCACCCTATTCTATGACAGCGGGACTGCCTCAAGTGGAGCACGCCTCCTCCTTCGTTGACCTCGTATTATACAAACCGCGTCTCACCTTGGTCTGTTTTTTGACTGAAACCCTGTTACACGCCAACAGGTGAGCATGCCTTTTTCTTCTGTATAAACGGAGCCTAATTTGAAAAAGTCTCACATTGCTATGCTTGTCGGCAGCCTGTTGGCCACCGCTGGCGCACACGCTGCCGCCCCCGGAACACCTAACCTTGATTGGGGCACACACACTTACGCACTGGTTGAATTAAACCGTGATGCACAAAGCTATAAAGACATCGTCGTTGCGCGCCACAAAGACATCCCTGTGACTGTTTCATGGCAGACATGGAGCGGCGACGCTGCACAAACGGCAAACGTATTGCTTGACGGCGAAACCGTCTGGACGGGCAAAGGCAGCAGCAAAAGCGCGACATTCAATGTCAGCAAAGGCGGCGTGTATGACATGACGGTTGAGTTATGTAATGCCGATGGCTGCAGCGAAAGCAAATCTGTCACATTGACGATTGCCGATACAGACGGTAGCCACTTGGCACCGCTGGCTCCTGCTCTACAAGAAAATAACAAGCCTTACACCAATACCTCTGGAAAAGTGGTCGGCACTTACTTTGTTGAATGGAGTGTTTACGGCCGTGAATTCCCATTAAATAAAGTCCCAGCACAAAACCTGACTCACATGCTGTACGGCTTCACCCCTATCTGTGGGGGAGATGGCATTAACGATAGCCTAAAACAAATTCCTGGCAGCTTTGCGGCTCTGCAAAAAGCCTGTGCGGGCACACCTGATTTTGCGGTCGCCATCCATGACCCATGGGCCGCGATTCAGATGGGCCAAGAAGGCGTGAACAACTGGCAAGACCCCTACCGTGGTAACTTTGGTCAGATGATGGCGCTGAAACAAGCCTACCCTGATCTGAAAATCCTGCCGTCTATCGGTGGCTGGACGCTGTCTGATCCGTTTTACTTCATGCACGACGAAAGCAAACGCCGCGTCTTCGTGAACTCGGTAAAAGAATTCCTTCAGACATGGAAGTTCTTCGACGGTGTGGATATTGACTGGGAATACCCAGGCGGTGGCGCAGCCAACCCTGAACTGGGCGATAAAGACAAAGATGGCGAATTGTACGTGACACTGATGAAAGAGTTACGTGCCATGTTAGATGAGCTATCGGCAGAAACCGGACGCACTTACGAGCTCACCTCTGCAATCGGCGTCGATGTAAAGAAAATTGACGTAGTAGATTACAACCGCGCGCAAGCATACATGGATTACATCTTCCTGATGAACTATGACATGTTCGGCGCGTTTGATTTGAACACCTTAGGCCACCAATCTGGCATTTACGATGCAAGCCATAACCCAGCGGTAAAACACACGGTTGAACGCGGTGTTAACGACTTGCTGGCACAAGGTTTAGATCCGAAGAAATTAGTTGTCGGTGTGCCTAAATACGGCCGTGGCTGGAAAGGCGTACACAACATCACGGGTGATAACCCAATGACGGGCCAGGCAACCGGTGCGATTAAAGGCACATGGGAAGACGGTGTTCTAGACTACCGTGACATTGCCGATAACCATTCTGGCAATGGCTGGGAAAGCCGTTACGACGAGCAAGCAGAAGCATCGTATAAGTGGAACCCTACCACCAAAGAACTGATCACCTACGATGACGAACGTGCCGTTAAAGCAAAAGGCCAGTTCGTGCAAGAGCGTGGCTTAGCCGGCCTATTCTCATGGGAAATTGATGCGGACAATGGCGACCTGTTGAACGCAATGCATGAAGGTTTAGGCCATGGTGACGGTGGTATCACCCCACCACCAGCACAAAACAAACCACCGGTCGCGAATGCAGGGGCTGACCATGCAGTGATGGGCCCTATTGATGTCACACTGGATGGATCTAAATCTTACGATCCAGAACAAGAAGTCATGACTTACCAGTGGACGCAAACAACGGGTGAAGCCGTGGTCATTACTGGTGCCGATCAAGCGAAAGCCACCATTCGCGTACCCGTAACAGCGGAAGACACACAGTACACGTTTGCACTCGTTGTCACGGATACTGAAGGCCAGACGGCACGTGACGCGGTAACGGTCAACAATAATGCGGAACAAGCCAACCAAGCGCCAGTGGTTACCCTACCGGCCTCGCTGACGGTTGAAGCAGAAGCAACGTTCTCGATCAACGCGAAAGCCAGCGATCCAGACGGCGAACCTCTGACGTACAGCTGGACGGTGTCACCACAGTTCGACATTTTGTCTGGTCAAGGTACGGCAACACTGCGCCTGAAAGCGCCTGCAGTATCGGAAATCACGCAAGAAAACGTTTCGGTATTGGTGTCTGACGGTGCATTAGATGCCACCGCAGCGATGCGCATCACGGTTGAACCTAAAGAAGAAACGGGCGGTGGCGACTGTGACATTACCGATCCAAACGCGGGTAACTACCCAGCATGGACTGGTGGTGCGGTATACAACACGGGCGATCAAGTCAGTCACGATAACTTGGTTTGGCAAGCAAAATACTGGACACAGAACAATGTACCCAGTGCGACAGCCGACCAATGGACATTGATCAGTGATGCTGAGTTTGGCTGGAACAAGGGTGTCGCTTACCAAGGCGGTGAGCAAGTCAATCATGATGGCCAGCGTTGGGAAGCCAAATGGTGGACCAAAGGCGAAGAACCGGGCAAGGCTTCTGTCTGGGAAAATATTGGCGAGTCTTCTTGCCAGTAAGCTAAACCGTTAAAACGTATTTCCACTTCACGCCTCTACCGCTCTGCGGTGGGGCGTTTTTTCAACCTACTTCCCCCCACCATTAAACAATTCGCTCATTGCATAAAAGCCACACACATTATAGTGAATTAACTCGCATCCCCCTTTTGATGTCGTACTCTAATTACGCGTTTTAGCTTACATTTCTCAATGACTCGCAGCCAGCATCATCGGCTCAACAACTATTTATTACTTAGAGTTCTGCCATAAATGGGATACTTTGGAGTGCGTTTTAAAAAACCAATGATAGGCATTTGGAGTGCGGCTTTATTGTCGTCATCATTCTGTAACGCCGATGGCATTCAACAAACGGCAATTAGCGGCCTCCAACACGGCAAAATCTTATCTGAATTTTTAGCTTATTTATCTTCTACTTCCGTCCAGAGTAGGATCATTTTTGCCAAAAACGTTGAGGTTACCGATCCAAACATATCAATATCTAACCCATGGAAAAACGCGTACAACTGCGATGAAGATGGGTCTGACGGCAGCGCCATCATCATTATTGCTGATACGGTGCATGTACTCACTGCTTGTGGTGAGTTAAATAGCGATGAATATGATGAGATGTTCATCGAGAAACAGCCTTCAACGGTTATTCCACAGGGTTCTGCACGAAGCGGATTGCCGAATGACATTATCAAAGACCTAGATGTCATCATGGTGCCTACGCCTGCTACCATTGATACGTACATTGTCTGGGATGGCAAAAAGTTTGTATTTTCCGCACCTTTAGAGCCTGAATATCGATAATCCCTTCGTCTATCCTAGAAATATAAATTGTAATATACAAAAAGAGGCCAACCGGCCTCTTTCTTATCGCGATAAATGTGGTGAATACAGATACTGTACCCTATTACATTTTCTGCTCGTTCAGATTCATCACGGTACTGGAGACATTTTCTGCCCCTTTGTAAATCTCTTCCATCACGGTTGAGACTTCTGACATCTTCGCACTGCCCAAATCTGAAATAGTGGCAACTTCTTGCATGAACTGGGTGATATCTGTGGTCAATTCTTGGTTTTCATCAACCACATGGGTAATTTCAGCCGTTGATTCTGCCGTGCGTGACGCCAGTTTTCGAACTTCATCAGCAACCACAGCAAAACCCCTACCCTGATCGCCCGCGCGTGCCGCTTCAATGGCCGCATTCAATGCTAATAAGTTAGTTTGCTCTGCGATGCCTTTGATCGTCAGTACAATCTGAGAAATGTTATTTGAACGCTCATTCAAATCCGTAATTTTCGCCGCAACACCCGCAACTTTCTCACTGATTTCATGAGAAACTTCCACTGACTCTTGCAGTAGCTTAGAGCCTTCTAGGGCAATTTGTGAGGTTTCAACCGACGTGCTGTAAGCCACTTCTGACGCTTGTGAAATGGCAAGGTTACGCTCAACCTGCTCGGTAACATCCGAAGCAAACTTCACCACGCTAACCACATTGCCCTGCTCGTCCATGATGGGGTTATACGTTGCTTCAATCCACACATTGCGCCCGAATGAGTCTCTACGCAAAAATTGCCCTGATTTGTAACGGCCCGCTCGTAGATCTGACCAAAAATCTGGATTTTCACGATAAAAGTCATCGAAACAGAACATACGGTGGTGTTGACCGATAATTTCACTTTCACGGTATTTTAGTGCATTCAAGAAATTATCATTAACGCTGAGCACCTTTCCATCGATAGAGAACTCAATCACAGCCATCGATTTATTCAATGCGTCAATCACACTTTGTTTTTGCGCGTCCGTTTTATGCACACTGGTCACATCGGCTGCAATCTTGAAGACGCGCTCAACATTGCCTTGATCGTCAATAACGGGAATGTATGTCGCCGACAGAATCACGTGATGGCCGTCTTTACAGATACGCGTGAACGTCCCTTCAAACGCTTCGCCAGCAGCAAGCGAACGCCAGAAATCAGCATATTCAGATGAATAGGTATAGCTGGTCTCACAGAACATACGATGGTGCTTATTCTGAACTTCCTCAAGTGTATAGCCCACGCAATTTAGAAACTTATTGCTAGCAGTCAAAATATTGCCGCTTTTGTCGAACTCGATATAGGCCGTATTTTTAAAAATAGCAGCGTATAAATTTTGCTCAAAAGAGGGCTTGCTGACAGCTTGTTTCTTTCTGAAAAACATAGTGTTACTTAATCCTATTCATATTATTGTTATTCGCATACCTGACACAAAACAGCATACGGTTACATTTTCTCACAATAAGATACAAAATGGATAGTAATTTATCTATTAATAGTCTTTGTAGGAATATTCCCACGTAATTTCAGTATATAAGATATATTTCATTAGATACTTTAACTCACCGGATTATCATTAAAATAATCCACCAAAAAGTCGACAAAAGCACGAATACGATAGGGTTGATAGGCATCGGCTTTAAAAACGGCATGCATAGGTAAACTCATCGCCTGATACTCAGGTAATACCGGCTCTAATACACCAGATACAAAATGTGGTTCTACCATCCAACGAGGCAAAGCAGCAATACCATGTCCTAACAAGGCCATTTTCAACAACATCTCAGCACTGTCACTGGTAAACACTTCCTGCACGTGAATATTGGCCTTATTCGTTGGTTCTGCAGCCTCATAGACGGCCCATTGATGCGATGGACGGATCAACGAATAGGTTAAACAGGCGTGGGAGGATTCACCATATTTGGCTAAATCCTCTGGGGCTGCAGGTATCCCCCGTCGCGCTAAATAATCAGGCGCAGCCAAAAATACGGCGGTGTTATTAAATAAGAACCTTGCCTTATAGCGAGAATCTGAGAGATCCGCGACACGGATAGCCACATCGATATGACGCTCGATAAGATCAACTTGCCGATCGCTCACCGACACATTCACGGACAATGCTGGATGAAGCGCCATAAATTGACTGATCGGCGCTGCCAATAGTTGCGTGACCATCACACTTGGGACAGACAGGCGTAACTCTCCACGGACTTCAAGGCGATCGCCTCTTAAACGCGTCTCGATGGTATGCATGCCTGTCAAAACCTGCTCACAATGTTTCGCATATTCATCCCCTTGTGGGGTTAACGCAATTTTTCGGCTATTTCGGTGGAACAAAGCAAAGCCAACTTGCCGTTCAAGCCAGGCGATTTTCTTACTCACCGCACTTTGCGTCAGGTTCAATTCATTGGCAGTCGCCGTAAAACTGCCAAGTTGAGCGGTACGGATAAAGACATTCAGACAATCAAACTTATCCATTTTGCATTCTCACGGGGAATGGTTGATATGCCGAAAATATCATTTATCCACTCGACTAGGAATGGTTAAATTCAGCCATGCCGCCAGACAAAATACGGCACATAACAATAACGTACTCACGAACGAGAGGTAACCCATGACCACCCTGACAATCAGCCTATTAATCGCCTTCTTTGTGTTTGCCAGTTCCATCAAATTACTGGGTTGGCAACGCTTCATTTTTGACACGCAATTGGCTTTCTTTCATAAATACGGCTTAAACCGAGTTTTCATGTTTTTGGTCGGATTGGTTGAACTGACGGGCGCATTGCTGTTAGCGGGCTATCTGCTCTCCCCTGTGCATCATCTACCACTTTGGGCAGGAGCGGGCTTATTGGGAATGACATCTCTAGGGGCGTTGTTTTTCCACTTCCGCTTTGATGGCTGGAAAGATGCAGTTCCGGCGATGATCACGCTGGCACTATCGCTCATCGCCATCATGTAAGGACTGCAACCACAGTGTAAATACGTAGGCAATACAACGATAAATGGCGCATCCACATGCGCCATTTTTATGTATTTATCGGATCGTTAAGCCGGATCGACAGTCCGTGATTCAGGTACTGATCCAACGGTAAATTCGATATCAATTATGCATGAATGCGTGGGGCAGTAATTCACCCCCCACCCTATAATTGCAGCCGCCATCCACATCACAGCATACGCATCAATACTTACAATAAAGACCAAAAAGCCAATCCCGAAAAACAATGCAAGGAACAATTGACTATTCGCGCTCTCTTTCTCCGCAGACGTGGTTTCTTTGGCTGCTTGGAAAAGTCCACACTCTTCATCACGATCCGTCGGAAACAGTTTGGCCTCACATTCACAGGTATAGACACCTGCTGTTTCTATTTCTGTAACAATTTGATGGGTGAGCACCGTTTTTGTCTGACAGTGTCCACACGTTAATTGGTAACCCGCAAGCATCTTCATTCCTTTTTTGAGCTTGTATGACGATGTCAGGAAATTACCGATAATCATCAGACAGGTCGAGACGATAAATGACTATTTTCGATCAAATCTGCAATGTTTTAATTTTAAAATCATTAATTTACAGCGCAATTCTTGATAGAGTAGTCACAGATAAGGTAATAATCCGATAATTTCAGAAGGATCGTAACGGTGACCTATTTTTCTCGCGCTTGGCACGGCAACATTGCCATCTGGCAAGCGGTTGTACTCAATGGCGTATTGGGCTTTATTCTGACCTTTATGCTAGGCGCCTTGTTAGGCTTAGGTGTGGTGGCATTACAAGAGAACGGCGTCATTTCAGCCAATATCATTGTTATCAACAACGGCATATTGTGCACCCTTTTCTTGGCCTATACGGTGTTTGCCGTGCGTTCAGCATGGACAACCGCCAAACATGCTAAGCAGGCTGTCAGCCATGGCCTGACTAAGTGCTGGGCGGTATTGTTGGGGCTATACATGATCGGCGTGATTGCCAGAATGCTCGGTTTGGCCTGATCAGAAAAACCGGCGGTATGATAAGAATCGATATGTAATGAGCACACAATAAATACGCAATAAATGCGTAATAAAAAAGAGGCCTGATGGCCTCTTTTTTATTCGTTGACTAATCGACTGTACGCAATCGCGTCAATGCTTTTCTAGCTTTCCATCTTACGCATCTGGTTCAGGTACTGAATCCAGCTTTTCGATGCCGATGTCGACTTGATGTTATCCGCACGCTTGGCGTGAATAATCGCCTGATCGAAGTTGTCCAGTTTGTAGTACGCACGCACTTTGGCTAATTCCACATCAGACGCATGGCGTTTACTGGTGACTTTATCCAGCTGCGCAATGGCACGTTGGTATTGGCCTTCTTGCAACAATAACTGCGCCAATGGCCAGCGGTATTTGTTATTCAGCGTGGCGGCAACTCGCCATGCACTAATTGCTTTATCCCACTCTTTGGCCATTTGCCAATATTGTGCCTGAGCAGAAACAAGCTCGACATCGGTGTTGGCGTGGTCAAGTTCGGCATACAAACGGGCCGCACGTTCCGGCATTCCTCGCTGTGCATACAATTGACCCAGCGTTTTCAGATCTTGCTGAGTCAGAGCAATACCATTACGTTTCGCCAGTGCCAAAGTCTCAAGCGCTGATTTTGAATGACCAATACGCAATTGAATACCCGCCAACTGCTGCCACCATACGGTTTTCTTCGGTTCCAGCGTGATCAGTTGCTCCAGTGTCGGGATCGCCCCTTTCCACTGTTGTAACTGCAACTGTGCCCCTAGCTTTAACGTCAGTGATTGTACATCCGCTTTTTTAGCATAACGCTGTTGCTGAGCAATGGCCTTTAATACGGATTGCCATTCAGAAATCTGATAATGAGATTGTGCGATACGGAACCACAATTCATCCGCCTTTTGATTAGCCGGTACCGATTTCGTCAACGCATAGTAATGCGGCAGTGCCTGCTTATATTGCGCATCAGACAATAAGATATCGGCCAACATGCGTTGCGTGATCCAGGCTTGCTCGTCTTCTAACAGGCCACTTTTCACCGCAGCAGTAAGATTGGCAATGGCTTTTTTGCTGTTGCCTTGCTGCCAGTAAAATACACCCAGCATGCGCTGAACAAATGCTTCGTCATAATCACGGGATGGGTCTAACCCTTCCAGCATCGCAATGGCTTGATCCAGCTTATCGTCTTGCTGAAGCGTGTTGGCCCGCTGTACTTTCCCTGCGGTGAATTGTGATAATTCCGCCGATGCCGTGCTCGAAAATGCGCCTAACGGTAAAGCCAGCGCAACGATGAGTGCGATTTTCTTCATCATTTTTGAATTTTAAACTCCAGTCTGACCGTTTGGCCTACCTGTGCAATCGCTTTGCCATCCAATACCTTAGGTTGATATTTCCACTTTTTCAGCGCGCGCATCGCTTCACGCTCAAACAAGCGGCGTGGTTTAGCATCAATCACTTTTACTTCCGTTGGGCGGCCTTGGGTGTCAATGGTAAAGGACATCACCACATAACCTTCCGCGCCTTGCTTCATCGCACGAGCAGGATAACGTGGCTCTACGCGGTATAACGGCATGGCTTGCTGATTAGCGCCGAAATCAGAAAATGTCGGCATATTGATAGCTAACCCTGACACCGCTGTGTCCAAGTTCAAACTCGGCATACTCGGCGCCACGGTATTGGTGACGGCTTGTGTGCTGGCCGTTGGCATCGCTTGTGGCGGTGGCTCTGGGGTATCCGGCTTTTCAGGCACCGCACGTTGACGACGACGGGCTTCGCGCTCTTGCTCCACCATCACCATATCAATGGCGACAATTGTTTTGTCATTTTCAGCACGCTGATGCCCGTTGTCCACCATCCAGGCCATAAAGGTAAATAACCCTAACGCCATGGCCAGTGCAATCGGTAATGCGACCAACAAACGCAACATTAGCCTTTCTCCGCTGCCAGCGCGATGCTCTTCACGCCCGCACCTTTCGCGGCATCCATCACTTTCACAACGGTACCATTGTACGCGTGCTCATCCGCTTGGATCACCAATGAGGCGTCAGGCTGCTCAAGCAACATGTGTTCAAGAGTTGCTTGTACGCGTTCTACATCAACGACTCGTTTATCAATATAGATATCATTGGCTGACGTTACGGCAATGAAAATACCGGCATCTTTCTGACTAACCACATTGCTGGCCTGTGGGCGGTTCACTTCCACCCCAGACTCGCGAACAAACGAGCTGGTCACAATGAAGAAGATCAGCATGATAAAAACGATATCCAGCATGGATGTCAGATCGACCTGTGCATCCTCACGGGCCGACGACGGACGATTCAGTCGCATCACTGACTCCTCAATAATTTTTCTAACTTTAATTCACGAAATTGACAGGCTTTGGCTAACCGAGAATGAATAAACATCCCGGTTAATGCGGCCACCATACCGGCCATGGTCGGCAGGGTCGCTAATGAAATGCCTGACGCCATTAAGCGGGGCTGGCTGCTGCCTTGGGTCGCCATGACATCAAACACGGAGATCATCCCCGTTACAGTGCCTAACAAACCTAACATCGGGCAAATAGCCACCAACACTTTGATTAAATTCAAATGTTGGTTAAGAGCAATATGCGCTTGGCTTAACCAGCCGTTGCGCAGCGCATGGGCATACCACGAGGTTTGATCCCCCCGTTCTGCCCATGCACTTAACCATTGCTGCTGCTGTTTTGGGTAGGTAACCAGCAAGTACAAGACCCGCTCAACCACCAATACCCAACACAACACGACAACGGCGGCCAACCACCAAAGCACTTGGCCACCCTGGTTCATAAACTGCTCTAATGAATACCGCCAGGCGTCAAAAACTGACATAGGTGCCAAGGTGATTTCAAAAAGGCTGTTTTCCATTACGCTGACATTCCTGCTTTTTCGGCTTGTTCAGCAACAAGGCTGATGCCCTGCTTCTCAAGGATATTGCGAATGTTATCCGCTTGGGTGCTCAACATGTTGTGCGCCAACAGCAACGGCATCGCCGCCACCAAGCCCAATACCGTCGTCACCAACGCCATTGAAATACCGCCCGCCATCACCGTTGGATCGCCATTACCAAACTGGGTGATCACTTGGAAGGTTTCAATCATACCGGTTACAGTACCCAACAGACCTAACATCGGTGCCAGTGCCGCCAGCAGTTTCAGCATCGACAGGCCTTTTTCTAGGCCATGTTGCTCATCCACAATCGCTTCAAGCAGGCGCAGTTCCAGCGCTTCAACACTGCGTTTTTGATCTTTGCTGTACACACTCAACACACGACCCAGTGGGTTGTTACCCGGTACCGTTGGGTTTTTCAATTGGCTGCGGATCTGCTGACGAATCACGGTCAACTTCGCACCTCGGAACAGCGCAATGATCAAGCCGATCGCCAATAGACCAATGATGATATTACCGATCACCCCACCGAACGCGAGGCGGTCGGTCAATGTTGGACTGTTCGCCAGTTGCTCTAGCATGATACCGCGTGACGGATCCACCACGGTTGCTTGCAAACCGGTTTGGGTTAAATCATGCATACCAGCAAACACTGGACCGTTGTCTGGCTGCTTCAGGTAGGATTTTGCCACTTCACGCTGACCATCCCACGCCATGTAGCCTTGTTCACCAATCAGACCCATGCTGCCTAAACGGTAAGCATCAACGTTAGCACGGTGACCTTGGCCATTAATGAATGGCACAGACACCGGGCGCATTTCACGGCTTGCTGCAATTTGCTCTTCCAAGCCTTGCCATAGGCCGGTTAATTGCGTCAATGACGGCAACGCTTTGGCTTCTACAATGTCATTCACCACATCGTGGTACGCATGGCGGTCAACGCCAGTAACTGAGGTGGTCATTTCCGCATCTAAATCTTTCGCGGCTTGACGTACCACACCGAACAACTCACCTAAGCTACCGGTTTCCAAACGCAGTTGTTCTTCTAACCGTGCCAGTTGGTTTTCGTTATCGCTGAACGTTTTGCTCAACTGATCGGTTTCCGCTTGCAGCTGTTTACGTTGTTTTAGCAGCGCATCACGTTGTGCTTTGATCTCTTTTTCCGTTAGGTTGAAGCCTTTTTCACGCTGTTGGTTATGGGCGTTTTCGACTTTTTGCTCTTGACGGGTTTGATCTACCAATGATTGACTCGACAACGTTTGGCTGGCACTAGCGGTCATCGGAATGCTGAATAGGCACAGCGCCACGGTTAATGCTTTGAATTTCATGTTAGTTATTCTCCACATTCACAGAGACTGGCAGCGTTAGCAAACTCGGCGCAGCGGTTTTTGAGGCAATCGCAAAGGCTTTATTGATGTCTTTGCTGTAGTCACTGGCAAGGGGTTGCCAATGTGCAGTGTTGTCGTTCCATGCCCAAAACTGGGTACCGTCAAGACTACGGGCAACAAACGAGACTCGTCCTAAATACAGTAGGTCGGCGTCAATCTGAGTGTCAGCCAGAGCGATTTGCCCTTGGTAGATACCCATCTTGGTGCCGTAATCCATTTCAATTTGGTAGGCTTCAAGGATACGGCGGTACTTTTCGGCGTCACTGATATCCGCCTGCACCATCATTTTTCCTAGCTTTTCGATACGCGCCAGACGTTGCTCTTGACGAATAGGCTTGTCGTTGGCCACGCTCTCTTTGAGTCCATCCAACATGCGGTACATCAGTGGCACTACCCCTTGGCGGGTCTCTTTAATGCCTGCAATTTGCGTATCGAGACTCTTCACTTCTTCGGTTTGGCTCGCGACCAAGTTCGCCATGTGGTCACGGTACACGCGCAAGTTTGCCACTTCTTCTTGAAGTTGCTCAATCTCTGCCGTCATTGATAATGTTGCTTCCGCACTTTTATCAATTTTCTTTTGACTGCTGGTCGATGCCTGATTCATCGCGCTTTCAACCGAACGCGCATCGCTCAGTGCACTGGCCTGTGCGCCTGTAATGCTGCTAAACATCAAAAGGGCTAAACTGGTTTTCTTTAAGTTCATTTGATCGTCAATCAAGTTAAATAAGTGAAAAAAACACAACACGCGAGATTCCATTCGGGAGAGCGTGAGGCTATATCGTATTAGAAACAAAAAACGGCGCTATTATGCCGCAAAACAACAATCTTTCAAATGCAAATAAATATCATTTGTATAAAAATACAACGAAAAATGGGGAAGCTTTCACTTCCCCATTCATTCTTCACATTATTAGTAGCTAAACTGTACGGTTGCCATGTAATTGCGACCTTCACCAATGATGGTTTTGGTCTGGCTGCCACCGGCTAAGTAGTCGGTATCAAACAGGTTGTTCACATTTAGGCGCATAATAACGTCTAGGTTTTCGTCATACTTGATAGTATGAGCAACGCCGGCATCTACACGGGTGTAGGCGTCTTTTTTGTAGGTGTTTTTCTCATCACCAAAACGCGAACCTTCGTAGAACAGACCCAAGTTAATGTCTGTGTTGTTCGTCACTGAGTAACGAGACCAAATGCTGGCAGCAAACTCAGGCACGTCAGCAGGACGGTTACCGTCGATGCTTGTATCTGTCGGGTCAACAATCTTCGCATCTAGGTAAGTCATGCTACCGTTCAGCGCCAGTTGCTCAGTTACGTAACCTGAAACAGAGAACTCTGCACCACGGTGCTTTTGCTCACCGACCTGTGTAGTAATTGAAGTATTACCACCCGTGTTCACATCTTCGTTCACGACTTTGTTTTCTTGCGTGATATCGAAGATAGCACCCGATACTAACGCTTGACCATCAAACAGCTCCCACTTTGAACCAAGCTCGTATAACGTGCCTTTTACTGGGTCCAATTCCATGCCGTCGTTCACATCATTTTCGTTATCGACCGGATCTTGAGGTTCAAAGCTTTCAGAGTAAGTGAAGTAAATCGAACCGTTCTCTGCTGGATGGTAAATCACCGCTGCTTTTGGCAATACGTTGTTGTAATCACCTGCTGCTGTTTCATGACGGTCAAAACGTACACCCGCCAGCACCTGCCAAGCATCGTTAATCGTCACCATGTCTTGCAGGTAAATACCGTAAGAATCGCGTTCTGTTGGATCTTTCTGCTTGCCATTGGAGTAATGCAGATCGGTTGGTTTGATCATTGATTCACCAACAGCAACCTCATAACCGTTTTTCAGGTACTGACTTTGGGTTTCATAGTGGTAACCCAACCAGTTAGCCCCCACCAATAGCTGGTGTGACATGCCGGCAGCATCGAATTCACCGATGAAATCCACGTTCGCCGTATCAAACTTCCAGTTATCCCAACGGTCGTACGCGTTGTATTTGAACGTGCCTGTCGCTGCATCATATGTGGTTGGATCGGTAAAGCTCTCTGTGTCACGACGTTCGAAGTCTTGACGGTTATAGCTCGCTGACATGCGCCATGTATCAGTCAGGTGGGTATTCACGTCCACACCGATGTTTTCCACATCGTTTTCGATGTTTGACCACTGTGCATCCCAGATGTGCTTCTCACCTAGAACTGGCTCGCCATCTACGATCCACGCACCGGTATCCACGCTGCCGTTGTCGTTAGTACGGTCGTAGTGGAAAGACACGGTTGTGTTGTCTGTTACATCGTAATCAACAAACAAGCCGCCCACAAAACGTTCGGTTGATGGTGTGCTGCCATCATTGTAACGACGCCATGAGTCGTAGTTGTGTTTCGCGACGATAGCACGGGCACGTAGCGTTTGCGCTTCGTTCAGGGCACCGCTCACGTCAACCACAGTACGTGATTCGTTATCAGAGCCGATATCTTGGCTTACATTGACTTGGGTTTCATAAGTTGGCTTCTTCGCCACCATGTTGATCAAGCCACCCGGTGCTGATTTACCGTAAAGCAAACCCGCAGGGCCTTTCAATACTTCTACACGCTCAAGCAGTTCAATCGGCTGACGGTAGTGTGACCAGTGTTGTTTACCGTCACGTAGGAAGCTGTCGCCACTATCAAGTTCAAAACCACGCAGGAAAAAGGTTTCACGGTTACGGCCTTTGCCGCCTTCCGAAATACTGGAGTCATTACGTAGTACTTCACCCAACGTAGTCGCACGCTGCTCATCGATCACTTGTTCGTCGATGATGGACACTTGTCCTGGGGTTTCAAGCTGTGTGGCTTCAATGCGCATAGCGCTGGTGTTAGTGTCGGCTTTATAACCGTAGTCACGACCTGTAACCACCATGTGCTCATCCACTTCTGTGGTTTCAGTGTGCGTTTGTGCAACAACAACCGGTGTGGCAAGAACAGCACCAATGAACAAAGCCAACTGACTTTTTGAAAACATATTCCGTTACTCCAAAGTAATGCGTGGTACTCATGCCGGATAGTTAGTATTGTCAATCGGCAGTGTGGCTGTACCTAAGAGCGCTTGAGCGCCGCTAAAATTCTGAAACGAAATATAAGTGATAACCATTACCATTTGCATTCAATTTACAATCTTTGCATTTGTAATAATTTTGTCAGCATGTTGCTCATCATCATAAAACCTGTTATTTCGCACGCCGAGAGGTATAATGCAGCGGTTTTTTATTATCCGGTATATATGAAGTGACAGAAGTAAACCTAGATGACGTTCGTCGCCAACTTAATGCGTTAAATCTTATTGCTGAAAAAATGCGTATTGTCACTGTGTCCGCTATGGACGAAGACATGCTAGAAAGCTGCACCAAAGTGGAAGGTGAGAGTTTTTACAACAGCTATATGAACGTGATTTACTGTAAAGGCGAGCGTTATGTGCTGGGTTACCGTTGCGAAGAAACGGTCATTGACCACGCTATTATTCGCAAAGGCGACAAGTATTACGACCCTACCCTGCAAGTGGAAGGCGATTTCAACGAATACCAATACGCAATTCTGACTGAATTCACAGTATTCGACATGATGACACATGCCAAATCGAACAAAGACTTCCCGCCTGACGTAGATTACCTGCGTAGCAAAGCGAGCAAGTTTAAGAACGTGATCAAGCCTGAAGCTAAACAGTAAGATCCCGTTACCACTTTACGGTCTGACAGCTTCATGCTTTATAGGAAGCTGTCAGCGTGCTCTCTTTTACTCACCGCTTTCTTGCTTTGTTACGATGATTGAAAAGTCAGCGTTATACGAAAACCCTCAGGCACGTTTGCTGCCACAACGTCTCCGTTCATCAACGCCATCGACTCTTTAACGATCGCCAACCCTAGACCATAACCGCCTGCAGATTTCTCTCGCCCAGCTTGCACACGGGTAAATGGGTCAAAAATCGACGGCAAGTACTGCGGTGGAATACCATTGCCACTGTCCGTGATCCGAATATCTGCGCCCACCAGCGACACCACGATCTGCGCATCCTCACCCGCATATTTGATGGCATTGCCAATCGTATTGTTCAACACGCGTAACACTAATGTGTGGTCGGCCATAACCCAGTGTGGCTCTCGTGCCCTGCCCGGTTCACCGGCGAGGGATAACGTTTGTGTGCCATGCAGCCCTTGTTGCATCTTAGAGAGGTGCTGTTCGCAAAGTGCATGTAGATCAATCGGCACTAACGTGGGTTGATAGTGGGCATTTTCTAACTGACTAAACGCTAAGATTTCGTTCACCAACGCATTCATCTCGTTGGATTCGTTTTCTAATCGTTGTAAATAAACCTGTTGTTCATCGGGCATCTTGCGTCTTAACAGATGCAATGCCAACTCATGACGCGCAAGCGGCGTTTTCAGTTCATGAGAGACATCGCGGATCAGCCGCTTTTGTTTGGCATTCAAGGCTTCAATGCGCTGCGTCATATGATCAAAGCTCTCTGCTAACGCTTTAAACTCCGTGACACTGTCACCAACCTCTTGACTGACGCGCACGGAGAAATTCCCTTCGGCTAATCGGTGGCTCGCCTCTTGCAGTTTTTTCAACGGCGCTTGCAGGTAGCGCGTCAACAATAACGACAACACCCCTAGAATAAGTACCGCTATCACCGCTTTGATGGCAGTAAAATAGTACGTAAAGATCCGTGCGGGATGCAGTTGATGGGGAAATTGGATCACCAGTCGATCACCAGATACCAACGGCAAAGTAATAATGGGTTGGTTCACTTTATTGTCGAACCGGGTATCTATATCGCGAGCAAACCGCAATTTGAAGGCAAAATGCGGGTGCATTTCACGGCCACTGAGTTCTTCATTTTGCGCGTCAAGCACGAACACTTTAAACGGCTGCGCTTCTTCCCACGCTGCCAGTGCCGCCCTATCACCACGTTCAATCATGACTTCGGCTTGATCGGCCATCTCTTGCATTTGGGCTTGTATCGGCTTGGGAATATGCAGCAGCGTTCGAACCAACGCCGCTTCCGCCAAGTTTTGCAATAACAGAATAATAAACAAGCTAACAGCAAAGGAAGAAAAAAGCTTAAACGCCAACCCTTCTTTGTTACCAAGGTGGAAGATCGCTTTTATCGTCGGGAGGGTTTTCATTTTAGTCGAACATCATGTTGGGCAGCCGCAGCAAGGGTAACATATCTTGCCTTTTAAACCTCATAGCGCTGACTGCACGATAGATAAATAGAAATGATGAACAAAAAAACGGGGATGATTGAGGCAAAATTGGCCTGATTCGCATTTTTTCGCTGTTTCAATCGAACCCACCTATAACTCTTGAGGTGATGCGTTAGGTATAACAGGGCATCTCCCTTATAGTGGAAACGTCATAATGCACAATGAACGTAACGGAATCACGCTCACGTATGGCAACATTCTAAACAAATTGCTTCAGCAAGGAGGTCACATGAAGCGCATCATTTTGTTTATTTCTCTTTTGCTTCTCGCGGGGTGCAGTAATGGGATTGCGGTCAATATTCCCGACCCGATCGCATCATCGCATGAACACAGCGGTTATCTCGTCGGCACCCTCGGGGTCAATACCGTCTGGCCTGCAACCGGCAACAAAATTGTCACCACATTGAATATCCGTCATATAGAAAGCAAGGAAATGATCACGGTCAGCCGGTTTGATTCTTCCCCTGATTTTGAAACCGACGCACTGGAAGGGCAATTATTCACCTTGCCTTTACCTGCGGGTCACTATGAGTTGGATTCAGTGAGTTTCAAAGGCAGCAATGGTATTCAAACCGTGAAATCTAAGTCGGTCAGCAATGTGGGCGGACACATTATCATCGCACCTAATCAAGTGACCTATATTGGACAATTTATAACGTCCAGTTTGATTGCCAAAAGCCCGCTCTGGAATACCAAGTACCCTAGCGGCTTTGCCAAAATTCACCATGATTTCGTGGCTGAACGCGACAAGCAAATTCTCGATGACCAACACCCTGAGCTACGCACCTTGGTGTTTGTCCCTTCCCCGCTTGAAGGTTTGGATGACCAACGTCTGATTTCAACCATTATTGAATAACATCCCCTTCTCCAAGCAATAAAAAAAGCAGCGATTACGCTGCTTTTTTATGTTGAAGCACTGACGTGTCAGTGACCGAATCCATCGATTATCTCAGTTTGATCGGTAAGCCTTGCTGATCATTCAATGCGCGTGATAGCGCCATGCTAGCTTGATCATCACTCACGACCGCTGACACCAAGGCATCAGAGGCATTCACGGCTTTGAACTCACCGAGCTGCGCTTCATCTCGAGAAAGTGGTTCATGCACTTCCACGTAAACGGAACCGTCTGGCTCTGTGGTTTCTTTCACCGGCTGATTGATGATGCGCACGACCGTACCACGACGCACTTGTGCAAATAGCCATTCAACATCCCATGGGTTCATACGAATACAGCCTGAGCTGACACGCATACCAATACCAAAGTCTTTGTTGGTACCGTGGATCAAGTACTGGCCGCCCCCTTGTGAGAGTCGCATTGCATAATCACCCAATGGGTTTTCTGGCCCCGCAGGCACGACGCCCGGTAGCTCAATATTGTGCTTTTCGCGGTACTCTTTACGAATGTTGGCAGTCGGTGTCCACGTTGGGTTCTTGATCATTTGACTGATCTTCGTGGTCATGCGCGGTGTTTCACGCCCTACACGGCCGATCCCAATCGGGAACACGTACATTTTTTCGCTGTTTTTCGGGAAGTAATACAAGCGGAGCTCAGCCAAATTGATCACTATTCCTTCGCGCTTCACATCCGGCAGGATGAGCTGCATAGGAATAGTCAGCAATGAGCCCGGTGTTGGCAGAAAAGGATCGACCCCAGGGTTCGATGCCATCAGCAGTAACAGCCCCACATCATATCTATTCGCAATATCTAATAAGCTATCGCCTTCCATGACTTGGTAATACTCCATGACGCCCACAAGCTTACTGTCTGGCGCAGGTCGATTGTACTCAACCGCGTGTGCCGACAACGACATGAAACTAACAAGCATTAAGAGCAATAAGCGTCTCAAAACAGTGCCTCCATCAATGTAACCCCTCAATTATGGCAAATTTCATTCAATGACTCGATCTGAGCGCGTTATTTCTCACTTTTGAGAATCATCGCGCCAATTCTACGTCACCCGTTAAGCGCTTTCGTCATTTTAACGTCAAGCCTGTCACTGGCCTGCATTCTATCACTATGAGGCGTGCAACAAAAACGGGGCCTCGGCCCCGTTCGCAACTCACACTGTTTTTATTGTGAAGCACCGACACATCTTAGCTATGCATACTGTGCCGTTAAGCGTTCCCATGCCCTTCGCTGTTCATCCAGACGGCACTTCATTTCATGGTATTGCTGCATAAATTCGAAACTATCGTAGTGCTGCAACAAGTGTTTTTTCTTCAGCTCCAGCATGCGCTTTTGGGCGGCATAGTAATCCGCCATTTTTTGCAATAGGGCTTCATATTCTTCATCCAACCGCTGTAAACGCGCTTGTGGGTTTGGCAAGGCTCTAAGCTTTTTCTGTACACGTTGATGCAGCATGGCCGCACGTGCTTTTTCCACTTTGTCTTCCGGACTGGTACGCAAGTTCTTGGCCATGCCCATCCATGCGCAACTTTTAATCAACCATTTTGTTGGGTCAAACTGCCACCAGCGAATACCGTTACGGTAATCATTTTCAAAAATGTGGTGGTAGTTATGGTACCCCTCACCAAAGGTCAACAAGGCCAAAAAGCCATTATCACGGGCGGTATTGTTATCCGTATACGGCTGTGTACCCCAGATATGTGCCAATGAATTAATGAAAAACGTCGTGTGGTGGCTGAGCACTAAACGTAATACGCCCACCAATAATAACGCGCCCCATACATCGCCATGGATCAGGCCAAAGACCAGCGGAATACCGACATTGGTGGCCACAGCCAATGGCACATAATACTTATGCTGCCACATCACGATAGGATCTTTCTGTAAGTCACGACAATTGCTGTAATCACTGTAACGACTGGCTTGATAATCACGCAGCATCCACCCGATATGGCTGTAGAAAAACCCTTTTTTCGCGGAGTACGGATCTTTGTCATTGTTATCCACATGACGATGATGCACGCGATGATCCGATGACCAGTGCAAAATACTGTTTTGCAGGGCGAACGCCCCACCAATCGCAAATATCGCCCGCATCGGTTTATTGGCTTCATAGGTTTTATGTGACCACAGACGATGGTAACCCGCCGTAATCGACATGCCACAAAAAGTAAACGCCACCAGTAGCATCATGATTTGTGCGCCATCGACACCCACGTGCCACGCATACAGCGGCGTGCCAATCAGGGCAATCGCCATGGTTGTTGTAAACAGTACGACATTAAGCCAGATCAAAGGGGGTTGGGGGGTCGTCATCCTTATTAACCTTTTTGTTGAATTTTCGCTCGTTCAATTTGAGCTTACACTTGTAAGCCAGAATAGTCACGAAAACGTTTGCCGTCAATATGGTTAATGATGGTTCAATTGAAAAAAAGTGTTCTTGTTAACTGCGTCTCTTAATTAAACACGGATAACAAAAAAGCGCCTTTCGGCGCTTCTTGTCTGCAGTGTCATAAAGATTATGCACCCTGTTGTTGCTGCTGTTCTTGCTGTTGCTGTTGCTGTTGCTGTTGCTGTTGCTGTTGCTGTTGCTCAAGCTTGACCGCATCCAAATCGGCCTGCAACGTGGTCACTTCTTTTTCACGCTCATCATGCAGTTGAACGAGAACCGCATTATCGTTTTGCTGCTGTGCCACTGACGCTTCCAGTTCTTTCACTTGTGCAGCTAAGGCTTGCACCTGCTCAAGGCTTAACTCTAAGTCAGATTTCAGCTTACGCGCATTGCGTTGGGCAACTTGTTTCGCTTTCAGCGCTTTATTGGTATCGGCATCGGCTTGTTCTAGCTCTTCTTCGCGGACTTTCAATGCCCCTTCTAACGTGGTGACCGTGGCATTTAATTCCTCAACCACTCTTTTGTGTTGCTCGAGATCCGCTTCCAGATCCGCCACTGACGCCACTGACAGCCCCGCTAACATTTTCCATTGCTCACTAACATTGCGCGTAAATTGGTCCATCACATCAAAAGGGAAGCACAACGCTTGTTGTGTATCACCGGTTGTCTGAAACTGCTTATCCATTGCTTCCAACAATTTCAAACTGTGTTCATAACTTTGTTCTATCGCTTGCTTGGTGTTCGCCACCGTGATTGACTCCACCGCTTTCCCTGCCAACATCATGGCTTGAAACTGTTTGATGATAGCCTCAGGCTGTGTTGCCTGTGTGAGTTGAAGCAATGGGTGAGATTTAAAATCATATTCCATCATGTATTTCCTGCCATGCGTTAACGAACAATAAGTAAAAAGAATAACTCCACCGTTTACTATTCTTATATCAAATCACATACTTTTTGCGCATTGATGTTCATAAAGTTTGAAGTCAATTCAATGAAATCGCAGTCTATCAATGTGACATGACATTTTTTCGTCCCCTTTCACTACCGAGATCACGGCGTTGAGCGCCGCCACTGTCACACACTTGCTATAAATAGCCGCTAGAGTTAAGTGACTGATACGCCACTATCGAACAGCCATGAAACGGTTAAAACGCTACCAATACGAACACTACGCCATTTTATGCAGTTTGGCGTACCCATCGACCTTTAATCACACGCTCTATGGGTTTAGCAAAAAGGGACGCCATGAGATCACCGATCGCTGGGGGCGTACGGTGATTCGCTTGCTCTGGAGCGAGAAAAAAGACGTTGTGGTGGTGTTTAAAGGCACGCAAAGCCTGTGGGATTGGATGATGAATCTGGCCTTTTTCCCTAAAAAAATCCCGGCGGGCGACACGCATTGCCATGTCCATTGGGGCTACTATTCCTTACTGGAACAACGCAGCAAATTCTCAACCACGCCAGAACGTGCGCATTTTAGTAGCAATCTTAACGCGGAAATACAGCACAACAGTGAACAGCTAAACCTGCGTAACCAAACGCTGTACCAGCAAATTGAGCACGTGCTTTTGCCGTTAATCAAGGCAGGGAAGAAAGTCGCGTTCACCGGTCATTCTTCTGGCGGCGCGATGGCCATTCTGGTGGCGCATCGCTTATATCAAACCCATCCCCATGCCATAAAACGCATTGTGACTTTTGGCCAACCGGCCACGGGATTTTGGAGCTTCAAACAGCAGTACCCCTTGTCACAGCACACTTACCGTATTTGCTGTGATCTGGACATGGTGACGTTCCTGCCCCCTATCCCACTCATCTATTGGCACGTTGGCAAAATGTTGTGGCTCCACAACGGTAAAATCTACGAAGACACCCCGACGTTTCAGCGTTTTTACCGCTCAATCATCAGTTGGTTATTACGCCCCATCACCTATCACTACATGAACAAATACATTCGCAATAAAGACTTTTTCGACAAACACTGAATACTTCATGCCATAATGCCTGACCCGTTATTCATTGTTCACCCCATTGAAGCCGTCAGGATGTTCTTATGTCAGATCCCATGCCAGATGCCATATCAAACACGCAACACGTGTATAGCGAACTCGTTCACTCTCGCCGCTCCGTACGAAAATATGATCCCACCGTGCCGTTTGATCATGACGCCGTGACGCGTGCGCTGACACTGGCAACACTGTCCCCCAACAGCTCCAACATGCAATTGTGGGAGTTTCACCGCGTTGTTTCCGATGAAAAACGCCGCACACTCGCCCACTACTGCATGGGACAAAACGCCGCTAAAACCGCCAATGAACTGGTTGTTTTCGTGGTCACGCCATACAAATGGAAGGGGCGAGCACAAGGAAACGCCATGCAGGTACGAAATGCCTTTGAAGGGCGAAATGACGCGACCGCAAAACGGGCACTTAAATACTACGAAACCTTGATCCCATTTGTTTATCGTAATGACAAATGGGGTATTCTCGGCATGGGGCGTAAACTACTCACCTTTTGCCTTGGTTTGAAAAAACCCATGGTACGTGAAGTGAGCAAAGCCGATTTACGGGTGTGTCTACACAAAAGCAGTTCGCTGGCCGCGATGACATTCATGACCGCCATGCGTGCAGAAGGTTACGACACGTGCCCGATGGAAGGGTTTGATTCTGCACGAACTAAACAGCTATTAGGGCTACCGCGCAACGCTGAAATTACCATGATCATCAGTTGTGGTTCACGCGCTGACGATGGGATCTACAGTGACAGACACCGTGTAGAAGCCGATGACGTTATTTTTAATCATTAATTAAGCATTTAGCCGCGAACCCATACCTTCCGTCTATTATTTACGGTATGGTGTGGGTAACTAAAAGCAACGATAACGGTCAGCAGTCTCGATGCAACAATTAATTAATCTAAAGAATACGTGGATGGCCAGCCACATTGTAGACGCCGAGTTTCCAACCCCACTCAGCGAAACTGGCCTTGCGCTCTATCAACGTGATCAGCCCTTGTTGAATGCCACCTCGGTCACTGAGCCTTTGGAATCACCGGATGGCTCCTTATCGATTTACCCTGTTGACTGCCATCCCCTGACTATTCGTTATTCACTTGTGTTGGCCAGCAAATGGGACCAAAGTGATGACGAACAAGAAGCCCTTGTTGAATACCTCACGCAAATTATGCTTGAGCCTGCCTCACCGGCGCAATTGTTCGTCGGCTTCTTCAAAGGTAAGCCCGCAGCCTGCGGCATGATCTATCACGATGCCGAACACGGCACTTTGGTAGCGGATGTGCATGCGCTCTCTCTGCCAAACCAAACAGCACTGATCAAAGAGATGAAACTGGCACTCCTTAAACAGTCTGAAGCGTCGTTACCGACCCTGTTTATTGAAGAATAATCCACACCACTTCTCATGATTGTCTTAAAAGTCAGTTTAGGCTGACTTTTTTGTTCGACTTTTTTGACCTCCCCCTTTTCCTTTCCCATAATTTTTATATAAGCATATCAACGTAATGTGGGGCGCTATGAAAGGAATCATTTTCACTGAGTTTATTGATCTGGTTGAAAACGAATTTGGACTGGATGTGTGTCAGAAAATGTTTGATGACACCAATAACAGCGGGGCTTACACCACCGTGGGCAGTTATGATCACCGAGACTTGGTCAAACTCATTATGGCGCTCAGCAACATCACCCAAATTTCGCCTGAAATACTTCAGGAGGTTTATGGTGAAGCGGTGTTTAATAGCCTACTGGAAAGCCTACCCGGCATGCCGAATCATGAACACAACACCTTTAGCTTCATCCAACGGGTAGAAGAGCATATCCATACCGAAGTGAAAAAGCTCTACCCCGATGCCTCGCCCCCTAAATTTCAATTCTTATCATTAACCTCAAGCCGAATGGTTATGGATTACCACTCTGCACGCTGTATGTCACATGTCTGCATGGGGCTCATTAAAGGCTGTGCTAAACATTTCAATGAGCACGTTAACATCACCATGGAGCCGTATAACCCGTCCAAAAGCCATGTCCGATTTTCCATAGATTTGATCCCGGGGTAAGCATGGAGGCAGACAAACACATTGCATTGCTAATAAAGAAAGTCGACCGAGAGCGCTCTGCAAGACAATCGGCGGAAAAGCTGCTGGAGATAAAAAGTCTCGAGCTGTTTGACGCAAAGAAATTAATTGAAAAAAGCTTTGAAAGAGTCAAAGCACAAGCAGAACTCGACTCAGAATTATTAGCCTATCAAGCCAAGGTAGAAAACCTGCTGTTAGTGTTTGGCCGCAAATTTCTCAAACATCCCCCGTCTGTGTCATTAATTAAAGAATTGGCAGACTCACTGGTGGACAGTATCTCCGTTCGGGCCTGTGGCATTGCGATCAGCGGTTATCCCGATAGCGATATTGCCATTCAACATACTTCTGGCAGACAGCAGGCGTGGCACTGTCCGGTCGACCTGCGTCATATTCCTCACCATTGGGATGCCAATGAAGGGGTGTTATGGATCTCTTTATATAATGACACCAATACACAGGGCTTTTTCGCTACCAAAATTCACGCGTCAGGATCGTGGCTCAATACCATTCAAAAACACATGCATCTATTTAGCGAAATGGTGCGATCGTCCATCGACCGACAACTTAAACTGGAAGAGGCGATCCTCGCCCGAAAGCGAGCTGAAGCATCGGAAAAGTCCACCCGTGATTTTCTCGCCATGATTAATCATGAACTCAGGACGCCGCTAAATGGCTTGTTAGGCACGGCGGAATTAATGGCTGACACCCCTTTAAATGCCCATCAGGCTCGGTTACTGAGCACCCTTGATCACTCTGGTGAATTATTACGTGCCATCATTAATGATTTGTTGGATTACAGTAAAATCAACGCCGGCATGCTGGAACTCACGAATAAGCCTTTCGATTGCCACAGCATGGTGGTGATGCTCAATGATATATTCCAACACCGGGCCAATGAGAAACAACTGCACCTTTCCATTTCAACACCAAGTTCTACCCCCCGCTGGATGGTGGGCGATGTCGACCGAATCAAACAAATTTATGTCAATTTGATAGGCAATGCCCTCAAGTTCACCACGGTAGGGGCCGTAACAGTAACCATCGAATGGCGTGAAAACCACCTATTTTTCTCGGTCACGGATTCTGGTTGTGGAATCCCGAAAGCAAAACAGGCGACCTTGTTTGATCCCTTTACCCAAGTCGATAATTCCAGCCAACGTAATCACGAAGGCACCGGTTTAGGACTGGCCATTTGTAAAAAACTCGCCGAGCAAATGCAAGGGCGTATCGATGTTGAAAGTACCGATGGCGCAGGGGCAACCTTCACCGTCAGTTTACCGCTCACGCTGTATCAGCCCCCCGTTGATACCGGCGATGCCGAATATAACGATGCACAACCTATCGATAACCTGTCTGTCTTAGTGGTCGAAGATTTAAAAACCAATCAAATGATCATCACACTCATGATGAAGAAGTTTGGTATCACACCATTGATTGCCAATAATGGCCAAGAGGCATTAACACTGCTGGAAAATGAAACCGTGGATATCGTATTGATGGATTGCCGAATGCCGATCATGGACGGCTATTCCGCCACACAACAATTGCGCGCCCAAGGCTACACAAAACCGATATTGGCACTTACGGCAGGAACCACACGCGCAGAGCGAGAAGAATGTATTTCAGCGGGGATGGACGATATTCTCTGCAAACCCTATCAAGCCAGTGAACTCAGGGAAATGTTAGAAAAATGGGGGGCCTAATGCCAGCGCCCCCTTTTTGCGATTAATAGCCGATGTTTTAGCGCGTTATGTCGAGCGCTTTGTCTGGCTGGTTGTTCGTGTTTGCGCACTGACCACAACGGCAGAATCAATCAACGCGAGACAGTCAGTAACGCATTCGCCACGTAATCCAACTGATGTTCTTGCAGACCGGCAATGTTAATTCGGCCATCCCCGACGGCATAAATCGCATGTTCATCACGTAAACATGCGATTTGCTCTGGTGAAAGACCCGTCACGGAGAACATGCCTTTATGCTGCGCAATAAAATCGAACTGATGAGAACCTTGTTGCTGCACAGCGCTAACCAACCCCGCACGCAGTCGCAATAGGCGCTGGTTCATCCCGTCTAATTCTTGCTTCCACGTTTGCGTGAGTGTGGCATCATTTAAAATGGTCGCGACCAATGCCGCGCCATGATCAGGCGGCATGGTGTAGCTTGAACGCGCCAAATTCAAAATGCGCCCTTTGGCTTTTTGTGCATTCGATAACGTATCACTGATAACGATTGCCGCACCGGTGCGCTCGCGGTACAAACCAAAGTTTTTTGAACAAGACGTAGCAACAATCATTTCTTCTACATTGTTCGCCATGTATTGCAGACCGGCCGCATCTTCCACCAGCCCCTGACCAAAGCCTTGATACGCAATATCGACAAATGGCATGAAGCCTTGCTGGTTCGCCATTGCCGTGATCGCCTGCCAATCAGCAAACGTGATATCGGCCCCTGTTGGGTTATGGCAACAACCGTGCAATAACACCACATCTTTCGGACCGGCTTTCGCAAGCTCGGCCAACATGGCGGCGGAATCTACCTGCTTGGTTTCAGGGTTAAAATACGGGTAATAGCGTACCTTCAAACCCGCTGCTTCCATCACCGGTTTATGGTTCACATAGCTCGGGTTAGAAATCCATACCGTCGTCTCTGGCTGTGCAACGTGCATTAAATCTGCCAGCATACGCAATGCACCACTGGCACCAGGGGTTTGCACTGCTGCTGCACGCGCATGTGCTGATGTGCCCGATAGCAGTAAATCCATCATCGATTGATTGAATTGCTCGTTACCGGCTAAACCGACATACCCTTTGGTCGTTTCATTCGCCATAACGTGTGCTTGTGCCTGCTGAACCGCCTCCATCACAGGCGTAATACCCTGATGATTACGATATACACCAATGCCCAAATCCACTTTCTCTTCCCGCATATCCTCCCGAAATGCTGCCGATAACGACAATATAGGGTCAGGTTGCGCCGCTGCCAGTTGTTTAAACATGTTTAAATTCCGTTTTGTTGTGAATGCGTTATTTGAATTATGTTGTCTTTCTCTCAAGCTACCACTTCATTTTCAAAACGTCATCATGTATTTGCGTGATGAATATCAACAGGTAAATTTGATCTATAACAAACCTTATCCCCATTGGTGTTGCAGACCGCTCCAGAGCGCCTAAATTTATAGGAGTGACAGACTCATCACCCCACAGGGTGACAGGAGGTTATGATGAAAAACAGTGTTGATGTTCGTACACTGCTCAGTGTGTATGAGAAAATTAAAACACAAGGCCATGCCATTGATTTTGGGAGTGAACTGGAAGGCGTTCAATGTACCGAGAATCAAGACGGTTACCGCGTGAGCTTGTCTGATGGCATCGTCAGCCTAGACATTAACTTTCATAACACATACCAATTCCATACCCGAAATGAAGATCCGGATTCAGTCATAAACCAAACGACCACCGAGTTTCATAACAACAATGAAGCGCAAATCCAAGCCTTCCTCAAAAAGCTAGCGCAGTTAGACGAAAAATACTGAACCACTCCTCTCGCAGATTGTGCGCCTAATGATGGCGCACAATGTTGATCCTGTTTGATTTATGACATAGCTTTGACATTACGCTGACAGTTATCTCACTAATTTTTTTTACTCTGATAAGCCTATAAACAACGCTGATTGACCACGCCATAACGGCGTGAATTACTCATCAGTCAATACGGATTAATAACGCGGACTGTTTGGCCATTCAGATGCCATTCAACCTACTAAGCGTACCGTTAATAAACATAACAAGAAGCACACTATTGCAAAATTATTTTCCGCAATAGTGCAGACATTCGATAACAGAATGAGAGCATCATGCACGCACAACACCTCAATAAAAAAGAAGCTGAAGCAGTAATTCGCGCACTGGAAGAGTGCTATCGTCGTTTACAGGCCGCGAATGTTTCCGCTCGCGACTTAACCCAAGAAGGGTTTTCACTGCTGTTTCAATCGGCATATCATGGCCTCAGCCATAAATAATGCGCCTGTGAATAATCGGGCACACTCTTTCGTTACCCCACAAAAAAAGCTCAAGAATACATCTTGAGCTTTTTAATATCGCGACGGATTAAATGTTCCATCGTCTTTCAGCGTTGATCACACATCCCAATCAAGGTTTTGCAATACGACGCGGTAACCATCCGTATCCTGGAACGTTTTACCGACCGTTTCCCAATAAGGGTTGCTTGAATCAACCACCACGAAACCGGAGTCAATCATGCTGCGGCACGCTCTTTCCCACGCTTGGCTGCAAGGGAGGTAAAACACCAACAGATGCTCAGCACCACTCGGGGCTCGACCGATTTTCTCACCAATTTTACTGACGAACTCAATATGGTAACTGTGTTTTTTATGCCCAAGCACAATGCCATCAAACCCATCGTGATCATCAAACTGCTTCAGCACATCAAAGCCTAATGCTTTGCTATACATTTGTGCCAATTCTTTTACATTATCGGTCGGTCTTACCACACGAAGTGTCGAATCAATAGGTAGCATAACAAAACAAACTCCATTTCACTTTTCAATAAATAAATAGTAAGACTCAAATAGCGGTTATTCAACACCGTCACTCGCTGCACCGCGCATTCCTTGATGTCTATCACACTCAAATGACGTTATTATTTATTTACCGTCAATTCATAGGCCTTTATTTACTATTTTTATTTGCGAAATATCTTAACTAGCACGTAAATATATCGCCATTATTTTCTGTGATAAATTCAAAATTAACACCATTTACAGGGTATGCTCCCGCGATTTTATATTCATTTATTTTATACAAAAAAAAAGAAGCCGCCGGGGTTGGCCGCTTCTTTACAATAACAGGTAAATCATCATATTGACTATGCGATGTCACCACTGGCTAACAGGGATATGCTATCAGGGCTGAATTTTTGATAGCTAATTTCTGCCTTCTTTGGTGGGTAGATAAACTTAATGACCTTCACCACATACTTCGCAATGATATGGCCATGAATGTCTTTTTCGTCATACCAAAACGTATCGACATCCATTTTTTTGCCTTCGTCCCACTTCATATCCGTTCGAACAAAAGCATGTTCACTGGGTATTCCCAATAATTCACGGTACATCATGATACTCCAACCTAATTTCATTGAACTAAACTGAAATCATATTCCCACAATTATTTAAAGGCCTTTGTTTACCCTGTCACAGTTTAAAAAATGACCACATCCAGTTTCAAAAGCCGTGATCAGCCACCAATTTTGCAATGTACTAGCTGTCGTTTACTGGACTCTGCGCGTAACTCACACCGCTGTTTATCCCATAAAAAGCCCGATGGAATCATCGCTTTTTCTACCACCACAAACAAATCACGCTGTTGCTGATGCAGAAAATCGGTCAGTTCTGAAGAGGCTAGCGTCGCTTTCCCCGCAGAATAGAATTGGGCCGAGAATGGGCGCTTATTCAAATACACCAAAGGTGTGCTTTCTTTCTCTGCTTGTACAGACCATACTGCCATCAAACTTTTTTCTGGCTCTTTCCCCACCACATTCAGATGTAACAAACCCGCGACGATAATCAGCAATACGGGTGTGACCAATCCCACCTTGAACACCTTCTCTGGCAGGTTTTGCTGACTATGGTAGCCCGCGATGAGCAACCCCAATGCGGGCAGGCCCGGCATCACATAACTGGCTAAAATATTGCCCGCCAAGGTGAATAAGATCATCGGTGCCAACAACCAGCACCATAAGAACCCCATATAGCCATGGGTGGTTTGAACGCCCTCTTCGCCCGCGTTAAAAAAGCGCATCACTTGGTAAAACAAAACCGGCGCCCAAGGCAGTGCGGCTAAAAACCAGAAGACCCAAATAGTGCCGCGGACTTCATCATGCGCCGAACCATACAAATCTCCCTGCCAGCCGCTGACCACAAACCGTTTAATGTGCTCGCCAATAATGAAATAATTCAAAAATCCCGGGCTTTTCCATTCAGCCAATATGTACCAAGGGAGCGAAAGCACAATAAACAGTACTGTTCCTTTTACCCACGGTAAGCAGTGCGGTATTTGCTTCCACCGTTTATCCTGTGCCAGCCACAGCGTTAAACTAATGCCGACTAACACCAAGGCTAAAGGCCCTTTCGCTAACATGCCAATCGCCAACCCGACAAAGAACATGTAGCCCCAAAACGGGGATTTTTTCGCCCAGCTCAGCCAAAAACTGACCATGCTTAGGGTCACACCCAACGTCAGCGCGGTATCTGTCATGACAGCACCGGAAATCACAATAAACGCCGTTGTGCTCGCCAAAATAGCCGTCGCTAGCCATGCTTCATCCCGACCGCGTACTTTCGCCGCGAGCACCCACGTCAGCAGCAATATCACTACACCGACAACTAAGTGCGGCATACGCGCGGCAAATTCATTCACACCCAGCCATTCAAAGCCGGTGGCACTCAACCACGTAAAGAGCGGCGGCTTACCCCAAAACGGCACATTGTAATCAAACATCGGGGTCACCCAATTGCCCGTCTCGTACATGATCCGCGCCATTTCGCCGTATCGGGCTTCTGTGGTATCCATTAACGGATAGACACCCAGTGTTAAAAGTCGAACGATCACGGTGCCCACAGCCAGCATCATGGCAAAACGGGTTAAGGTGAAGACGGTTTTTTTCTGGCTCATGCGTTGAGTCCTTTTGCCACAGAGTGTTGTACTCGTTGTAAATGACGGTGTTCAGCAGTACCGTATTTAACGATGTCCTGCTCAGCGAACTTGTCTTCCATCACGACAAATAGCGGTCGTTGTTTCGCTTCAATGAATATTCGCCCTACATACTCCCCCAACAATCCAATCGACAACAATTGGACACCGCCCAAAATGAGCACCACCAACATCATGGAGGGATAACCGGCAACGGGATCCCCAAACAACAGGGTTTTTATCAATACCGAGCCTGCCAATAACAATGCCACCAACGAGATCAATAGCCCCGCTCCCGTGGCCAGTCGCAGCGGGCGCGTACTAAAAGAGGTGATGCCTTCAAAGGCTAAATGACACAACTTCCGGTAATTCCACTTGGTTTCCCCCGCCAAACGGGGATCGCGATCAAACTGCAACGTTGTCCGCTTAAAACCCGGCCACGCAAATAACCCTTTCATGAAACGAGTGCGTTCCGGCAATTTATTGATCTCATCGACAACGCGACGGTCAATCAGGCGAAAATCACCCACATTTTCAGGAATGGGCATATCTGTTAACTGATTAATAACCTTATAAAACGTGGCTGCAGTAAAACGCTTGAACCAACTTTCACCATGGCGTTGACGACGCTGCATGTCGACCACATCAAAACCGGCACACCATTGCTCAAACATCGCAGGGATCAATTCCGGGGGATCTTGCAAGTCTGCATCAATTAGCACGACGGCTTGACCTTTTGCCGCTTTCAGTCCTGCGCTCATGGCGGCCTCTTTGCCGAAATTTCGGCTCAGCCTTAGCGTGCGCACCTGATGTTGCTCACTCTTCAGTTGTGTTGCGATGTCCCAACTCTCGTCGGTACTGCCATCATCAACGTAGATCAATTCGCACGGTTGATTCAGCGCATCTAAAGCCTGACAAACACGTTCATGGCATGCTGCCAATACCGCTTGTTCATTGAACATGGGAATAATGACCGAGAGAACCGGTGCTGACCGCTGATAGGTAGATTGATGATCTCGCGGGTGCTCACGATGATGTGAAAGCACGGTAATAGTAGACATGATAAACCTCGAATAAATTAACCCGCCTCGTTCTTGCACATATGGTATGCCATTCCCTGTCAGAAAAAGGTCATCGACATTTTTTTCACCTTTCTTTGTGGCATTATTAGGCCAATCTATTTTTTGCGGCAGGCTATTTCATGAAGCTACTTTTGGTTGAAGATCACCAGGATATCGCGGGTGTCATTTTCGATTTCTTTGAAATAAAGGGATACACCCTTGATTACGCGAACAATGGTCAACATGGCTTTGAACTCGGGTGTCAGAATCACTACGATTTGATCATATTGGATGTAATGTTGCCAAAGATGGACGGCTTTACCGTGTGTAAACATCTACGCGAACAAGGGGTTGATACCCCCATTTTAATGCTGACCGCCCGTGATACGCGTGAAGACACCTTGCAAGGATTTGAACACGGTGCCGATGATTATTTGGTTAAACCGTTTGATCTTGAGATCCTTGAAGCCCGCATAAAAGCTCTGACCCGCCGTCGCCAAGGCGAAACCGCCGTGTCGACGTTAACGTTTGGTGAACTTCAACTGGATCTGAGCAGCCATAACCTGATGCGAGATAACTGCTGTTTTGCCCTAAACCCGACCCTGTTTACGATTCTAAAACTGCTGATCACTCGGGCACCGAAAGTCGTCAGTAAACAAGAAATGATCGCGGCACTGTGGGGCGATGACGAGCCGGAAGGCAATGTACTCAGAAGCCATATCTATCAGCTCCGCAATCAGATCGATAAACCGTTCAAACATGCGTATATCAAAACCGTACCGAAAGTGGGCTATCAACTGATCCAGCAGGATGACAAATGAATAAAGCCTTCATGAAAGTTAAAAGTGCCAAGCAACTTACCTTTACCTATTTCTCTATTATTGCGTTTGGCATTGTAACGCTGCATTTTACTCTGCTCGACGCGACCTTAGAAAATTTTGAGCAAATCAATGCCAAAAATCGTCTGAACTATGCCAAAGGAATTGCGGAACAGTCCTTAGCTAGCGCCCCACAGGATCACTTTGCCATTCCACCATTCAGCCATGCCTATCTGGATAAAGCCTTGCTGCCGGATGATTTGGTCTTGCCGGAAGACTTGCCACAAGATAAAGCGATTGAATTATTCAATGCAGAATCCGGAGTGACGGATCATTTCATTATGCACACGCAGGTGACGGTCGCAGGAAAAATGGTTCCCCTTTACCTGATTTACTTCGATGACATTTATGAAATCAGCGAAGAAGAGATCTTTCTAAATCAAGCCAAGCAGTTATTTATCTCACTGATTTTATTGGTTATCAGCTTGATGGTGGTTCTCAAGGTTTCGAGTCGCCTGACTGATCCCATCACGCAATTGGCAAATGACATTGAACAACGTAAAACCGATGATTTGTCTCCCATCGTGGCACCGAAAGGCATCGCATCACGTGAGCTGCTACAACTGGTCGAGAGTTTCAACGAATACCATCAACGCATTCAAGCCCTGATCGATCGCGAACGTGCCTTCAATCGCTACGCCAGCCATGAATTGCGTACACCGTTAATGGTCATGAAAGGGGCGATTTCTTTGTTGGGGCAATCCAATGAACCCGCCTTTATTGATAAACAACGTCAAAGGTTACTGCACGCCAGTAATGAAATGAATGATTTTGTCACGACCTTGCTCTCTCTCACCCGTGAAGATGATCTTGATTTGCTGACTGAACGGCCGCTGGATTATGATGAAATCGCGGATATCATGCACGCCCATGCCCATTTATTAGCCCATAAAGACGTATCGTGGAACGTGAACATCGCTTCACCGATTGCCGTGAAAATGCCAACAACTACCTTCAACATTTTACTGGGTAATTTGGTAAAAAATGCCTTTGCGTGTACCGAAGAAGGTAGCGTAACAGTTACCGTCAATGAGCACGCCATTCAGGTGCAAGATACCGGCATTGGCTTAGGCTCAAAGCCACGCGGGGTGGAAGGTTATGGCTTAGGGTTACTTATCGCTAATGACATCTGTCGCAAATACCACTGGCAGTTAACACTCGCCAATACCGACACCGGCGGATGCTGCGCCACCATTATGCTAGGGCAGACCGAAACACCCACCGATCTGCCAGCGTAAAGTTGATCACCATACCCAGTAGAATGCCAGGGGCTATGGCAACGTAGGGCCAGCAAGTCATCCACAGCGGGCTCTGCGCTGCCAGGCTCATCATCAACGGCGTGCCCCATTGCATGAATACCCAATAACAGCCCACATTAGGCACAAACCCAACACAAGACGCAGCGACAAATTGCATCCATTGCTGGCGAGGTGGCGCGTTGACCCCACCGCGAAAGGTAATGTGTCGATTCAGCCACCAATTGGATGAAGCCGCTAACCAAAAAGCTCCCACGCGAGCCACGGCAAACGGCCACCATTGTGAGAATACCCACAAGGCACAGACATCCACCACAAACCCACACCCACCGACAACCGAGAAGTACATTAACCGTTTCACTATTTCCCCCTTTCACTCTACCGCGCGACATAACAGCCTCGCTTCTGCACGTAAAACCACAGGCTACGTCAGTGAAGATGTAAAAAATGTCTAAAACCGCTTTTCACCTTCCATCACCGATGAAAAAGCACTTTTTTTTCACGTTAAATAGGTATAATGCCACCAGTTTCTCATTCAATTACTACGGAAAACCATGAGTAAAGTATTTACTTTTCTAAAAGGGATGGCCATGGGAGCGGCGGATGTCGTACCTGGTGTTTCTGGCGGTACCATCGCCTTTATTACAGGCATTTACGACACACTATTAGAAAGTATTCGTCGTGTTAACCCAAGCCTGATAGGCCTTTGGCGTCGTGAAGGATTCAAGGCGGCTTTTGCCCATGTGAACGGCACTTTCCTGATTCTGCTATTATCAGGCATTTTAACCAGTATCTTTACCTTTGCCCGCGTGATCACGTGGATGTTGCATACCCACCCGATCCCACTGTGGTCCTTTTTCTTTGGTTTGATCATCATTTCGGTGATCCACATGTTTAAGCAAATTGAAAAATGGAATGCAACCTGCATTATCGCCGTCATTGCCGGTGCCGTGTTTGCCTACGGGATCACCGTATTGCACCCGCTGACTCTCGAACCGACCTATTTCAATATTGTGATTGCAGGCTCTATTGCTATTTGTGCCATGATCCTGCCGGGTATTTCAGGTAGCTTCATTTTGCTACTCCTCGGCATGTACGGCCCTATTTTGGGTGCAGCAAAGTCAATGGATGTTGTGACACTGGGCCTGTTTGCCACAGGCTGTGTCATTGGCTTGTTGTCATTCTCTCACGTACTGTCTTGGGTGCTGCGCCACTACCGCGATATCGCGCTGACGTTCCTGACTGGCCTTATGATTGGTACGCTAAGCAAAATCTGGCCATGGAAAGAAACCCTCACGTGGCGCACCAACTCTAGCGGTGAGCAAGTGCCGTTGCTAGAGCAAAACCTGTCGCCGTTCAGCTTTGAACAAGCCACTGGCCACCCTGCACTGCTGGGTTACGCTATCTTGGCCATGATTCTGGGTATCGCCTTGGTATGGGGCCTAGAGAAAGTGGCGGAGAAATAATCGCCCCGTCATGTGAACACTGACACCAATAAGCAGCCGCTTGCCTCTATGTCTTTATCAAACAGAGGGATAAGGCTGCTTTTCTTTTGCTCCATCACAAAACGAACAGCTTCTTTCTACGTGTCATCCCGCCAATGGTATGATCGGCCATGTTTAATGTGTCGGTAACCTGTCCATGTTCTTAACCTTCCATAAATATGCGCTGCTTATCGGTCTGACCGCCGTTTCCCTGATGATCTATTTTCATGATGCGCCGTTGCCGACGCTCAGTTCGTCATCCTCCCCTGTGTCACAAACACACTGTGCGTTGTCCACTGCGCCTTGTCACCAACAAGGGACGGCAATATCATTAGACAGAGACGTTATTCGACCGATGGAAAAAGCGCGTATCACCGTAGATTGGCCTGCGCTGCCTGCGGATGTCACTGCACTGATGCTGTCGCTGGAGGGGGAAGAAATGATGATGGGGGTGTATCAAATGCCATTAACCCGTCAGACCTCGGACACGGCGTTTTCCGGCGAGCTAACACTGCCTTTTTGTACGTCTGAACACATGACGTGGCTCGGTCAGATTCATCCTGCCGGTACAACAGATAACCGTCAGTCGCTTTCTATTTCAATAAGGATGATCAAGTGAAATACCAATGGATAATTCTTGCACTGGCGTTAGGTGCCGGCTTATTTGCAAGCTTAGTGGTGGATAAACGCAACAATGCGAATTTTGAACCGGACTACCCGATCAGTCTTTTGGAAACAAAAGACAAAGCCGTCGATCTGTATCGAACCGATGACCCACGTGTCCGGGTGGTTTATTTCGGTTATACCCACTGCCCAGACGTTTGCCCGACATCGCTGGCAGTCATGTCTGCCGCGTTACAAAAAATTGAACCAGCACAACTTGATCGCTTGTGGCCCATCTTTATTACGCTCGATCCTGCACGGGATACGCCTGAAAAAAGTGCCGAATACGCGCAATATTTCCACAAAACAATTATCGGGATGACGGGTACACAAAAACAAACCCAGGCGCTGGCAGAAAAATACGGCGTGCTATACATGAAAACCGAACTAAAAGACTCCGCGTTAGAGTATGCCGTTGACCATAATTCGTATTTTTACTTCCTTGCACCAGACGGTACGTTACTGCAAAAAGTACAACATACATTGAACCCTAATCGGTTGGTGGAAGCGATAAATACCGTACTGGACGCCCCTGCAAGCTGACATTAATAGCACGACACAGACCCGCCACGGCGGGTTTTCTCAACTTTGAGAGAAAAAAATTGCCAATAAATGGGTGATTAAGCAGCAATTTGAGCCATGTCTGCCATACTAACTCTGCCGATTGATTATTTAACACTCGGTTTGTAGTGGCAAATAAAGGAGAAGAAAGAAAAATGAACCGTTCATTATCTATCCTTACAGGTATTATTCTGAGTGCGACTCTGATTGGTTGCTCTAGCTCAGACGAAGTCGATCAAATGCAGCAACTCACTAACAAAGTCGATATGCTCTCTGATCAGGTAGGTGCTTTGCAAAGTCAGCAAGATCAAATGGCAGGCGCTGTTAACGACGCTCGTGCAGCATCCGACGCAGCTTACCAAGAAGCAATGCGCGCTAACCAGCGTATTGACAATATTGCTAGTTCTTACAGAAAGTAAAATACAAAAGTGGCGCTTATGCGCCACTCTTTTTTCCTGCGTTTAGGCCAAATGGCCAACGGTTTCAAGAAAACTGTACCCCTTTCCCCGCACCGTCTTTATATGCTGCTTCGACAAACCTGATTGGGTCATTTTTCGGCGAATGTTGCTGATATGCATATCCAAGTTACGATCAAATGGACTTAAGTCTTTCTTTAAGACCACTTTTTGCAGTTCCGCTTTTGAAATAACCATACCGTTATTCTTCACCAAGTACTCCAATAATTCACACTCGGTACCGGTAAGCGGTAGCTTTAGTAACTGGTCAATCACCACTGACGCAGAGTATCCCGCACTACTGCGTTGACGTTCTAAGCCCACTCGTCGCATCATGGCTGTCATACGTGCCAGTAGTTCCGGAACACGAAATGGCTTAGGCATAAAATGATCCGCCCCCGCCTGCAAACCATTCAAAAGCGTCGTTTCATCATTCAATGCCGTCAGCATGATGATCGGCGTGGCAAAACATTCGCAAATTTGACGTGCGACTTCCATGCCATCCGCCTTTGGCAACATGACATCCAATAAGACGAGATCAACAGCATGCGCATGTAAATACGCTAAGCCTGACTCACCACAATGTGCATAATGTACGTCATGCCCTTCTTCACTTAATACTTCATCAAGCAATTCGCACAATACAACATCATCATCAATTACGAGTATTTTTGACACAAATTCACACTAATAAAAATCATTATCATTACAATGTGGATTATTCAGGGTAAACGGCACACAGGCAAGTAAAATATCCGCTCTTCATGGCAATTTTCTCGCCAACTTTTAACCGTATTGCGTTTCATTTGTGTAAATTATCCTGCATCAAGATCATTGAATTTACATGTCTTTTGCCACTCATAAATCTTGACTTTAGCAAAAGCGGCACGGGGATTAGGCTTCAGGCATTTCCCACAGAGTTACTCACAGCTTCTGTGGATAACAAAGTTATCCACAATCTAGCAGCCACTCACTCCGGTCGATCGCTTGCCTTTTTGAGCTCAGCCCCACCATCGTTTAACGCGCACATAAAACGAACAATTCTGCCAAGCGAAACAGCTTAAAACAGCGAACTAAATACAAATATCACGCCTACCCCCTAATTTTAACACCTAACCTGTGCTTTGAATGCATATAATATACGGAAATATTGATTTATCATCATAACGACGAAAAGCAAACGTTATCCATCAAAATCAAAAATACATAAACACCATTTTTGGCACATAAACACACTTGCATAACCAGTAAGGCGTAAATGCACATAATTGCATCCACAAACTGCACGATACAAACGTTTACCTGTGATTATAAATAAAAAAATCATAACTCAAGCCACTGATTATTAGAGAATAAAAACAAAACACACCAACAAAGGTACACCTAAGACGAAAATCATCATTGACATCTAAAACCATTAAAATAGAATACGCGCCGTTTACCTACTCGGTAGGTATAAAAGGACAGATACTTATAACGCAAGAGGTATACAATGGCTGGTGATAACAACTACAGTTTGGGGCCTGTGCCACAGTCGGCACGAAAAGGTGTGATTTCCCTTACCATGGTGATGTTGGGGTTAACCTTCTTTTCTGCCAGTATGTGGACAGGGGGGACATTGGGAACCGGTCTCTCCTATGATGATTTCTTCCTCGCTGTGCTTATTGGTAACCTCATTCTCGGTATCTATACTTCTTTTCTTGGATACATCGGCGCCTCTTCTGGTCTTTCTACTCATCTTCTTGCTCGTTTCTCTTTTGGTGCCAAAGGCTCCTGGTTACCCTCTCTGCTGTTAGGCGGCACACAAGTGGGTTGGTTCGGTGTTGGGGTTGCAATGTTTGCCATCCCGGTGCATAAAGCCACTGGCATTGACACCACTGTTCTTATTCTTGTTTCCGGTCTCTTAATGACCGTCACCGTTTACTTTGGCATTGCCGCTCTGATGATTTTGTCAGCCATTGCCGTTCCAGCGATTGCCCTGCTGGGTGGTTTCTCCGTCTTTGAAGCCATTAACAACATCGGGGGCATTGAAAACCTTCAAGCTCTCACCCCTGAACAACCGCTCGACTTCTCTACCGCACTCGCCCTTGTTGTTGGCTCCTTCATTTCTGCTGGCACACTCACTGCTGATTTCGTTCGCTTTGGCAAAAAGCCAATGAGTGCCGTCATGGTGACCATGATTGCTTTCTTCCTCGGTAACTCTCTGATGTTTATCTTTGGTGCGGCCGGTGCCGCCGTGACGGGCCAATCAGACATTTCAGAAGTGATGATCGCGCAAGGCCTGCTTATCCCTGCCATCATTGTGCTTGGCCTGAATATTTGGACAACCAACGACAACGCGCTTTACGCCTCTGGGTTAGGGTTTTCCAATATCACCGGCTTACCGAGTAAGCACCTCGCCATGATCAATGGTGTGATTGGTACCCTGTGTGCGGTTTGGCTTTACAATAACTTTGTCGGCTGGTTAACATTCCTTTCGGCGGCAATTCCTCCTATTGGCGGTATCATCATTGCAGATTTCGTGAAAAACCGTCATCGTTACAAAGATTTCGCTAACGCTGAATTTAAAACCGTCAACTGGGCCGCTATTATCGGTGTCGCCATCGGTGTGGCAGCTGGCCACCTACTGCCAGGTATTGTCCCTGTGAATGCCGTACTGGGTGGCGCAATCAGCTTCCTGATTTTAGACCCACTGTTAAACCGTAAAGCCGCTCAAACAACAACGAAAAAAACATGTGCGACTCACGCATAAAGGACAAAAAACGATGCAAACCTCAACTACTCTGATTCAAAATGTCACGCTGCGCGGCAAGGATGGCCTGCATCAAATCCTCATTGAAGACGGTGTCTTTAAGACTATTGCGACAATGGATGAAGCATTAGCACATAACGGTAATGTACTGGATGGCGAAGGCGGCATGGCCATTGCGCCGTTCTGTGAGCCACATATTCATCTGGATACCACCCAAACGGCCGGTGAGCCAAACTGGAATATTTCAGGCACGCTGTTTGAAGGCATCGAACGCTGGGCAGAGCGTAAATCCATGCTGTCCATTGACGATGTGAAGCAGCGCGCCAAGCAAACACTCAAATGGCAAATTGCCAACGGTGTACAGCATGTTCGTACCCACGTCGATGTGTCTGACCCGACGCTGATTGCGCTGAAAGCCATGCTGGAAGTGAAAGAAGAGATGAAGCAATGGGTAGACATCCAAATTGTGGCCTTCCCACAAGAAGGGATCTTGTCTTACCCAAACGGTAAAGAACTGCTGGAAGAAGCCGTTAAGCTTGGCGCCGATGTGATCGGTGCGATTCCGCACTTTGAATTTACCCGCGAATACGGCGTAGAATCACTGCATTACGCGTTTGAATTGGCACGCAAGTACGACCGTCTGATCGACGTACACTGCGATGAAATCGATGACGAACAGTCGCGCTTTGTTGAAACCGTTGCCGCACTGGCACACAAATACAACATGGGCGACAAGGTCACTGCAAGCCACACCACGGCGATGCACTCGTACAATGGCGCTTATGCCTCTCGCCTGTTCCGTCTGTTGAAAATGTCAGGGATCAGCTTTGTGGCCAACCCGCTGGTGAACATTCACCTGCAAGGCCGTTTCGATGATTACCCGAAGCGTCGTGGTATCACACGCGTGAAAGAGATGCTGGCCGCCGACATTAACGTGTGTTTCGGCCATGATGATGTCTTTGACCCATGGTACCCACTCGGCACGGCCAACATGCTTCAAGTGCTGCATATGGGTCTGCATGTGTGTCAGATCATGGGCTACGACCAAATCAACAATGGCTTGGATTTGATCAGCACAAAGTCAGCACGCACCCTGAATATTCAAGACCGCTACGGCATTGATGCTGGTAAGCCAGGTAACCTGATCATTCTACCGGCAGAAAATGGCTTTGATGCGGTTCGCCGTCAGGTGCCTGTGCGTTACTCTATCCGTCACGGTAAAGTGATTGCTGAAACACAACCTGCAACGACCCAAATCCATTTGGGTGACGCGGCCGAAGCGGTAACGTTCCGTCGTTAATCAGTTAATAGCTGAATCCGTTAATCCGGTTTTCGTAAGCCACAAGCTTTTGTGACAAACAAAAATGCCACCTGTTAACCGGTGGCATTTTTTATGTGCGGCTTTTATGTGCGACAGTAAGGTCTATGTCATCAGCACGCTGTCAGCATTCGACCACAGTGAAGCTCATGTTCACGCTTTACGGCGAAGCCAGCCGAGCGCCAACAATGAAAGTAAACCTGCACCAATGCCACCACCCGATCCTGAATTCTGGATCATGTCACAATTTGTGTGGCTAACACCGTCTGAATTCGGGTTACACTGATTCGTTTTATCATCGGCGATAAAATTCGGTTCTGTTATCGGACTGCTCGGGACATTTGCAATTGTCTTTTGTACCCACGCATTGTATGTACCGACACGGGTATAGAATGACGGACGGGACACTGAACCACAAATCGGTGTACCCACGACACCGCCACTGACGATACCAATCTGAACCCAATTGCCATTGGCATCTTGCGCACGTAACGGACCGCCACTATCCCCTTTACAAGAGTCAGCACCGTAATCACCGGTATAAATCGGATCTTTGTCAACCGGGTTGCCGTCTTCGTCAGTTTCAGGATCCGGTTCGACGATAACAATGTCATCGCGAATTTCTGGTGAAATGCTACAAATCTTCGTGACATCAAACGGGCTTTCGATAATGCCATGAACGGTATTGCCTTTCTCAATCAACTCGAAGCAATCTGCAATAGGAAGATGTGTTAACTCGGCGGTTTGTAATCGGTTGGGTATTTCAGAGCCACCAACATCGACTGCACCCCACCCTGATACCGACGTATTTTTCACACGGTTAGCGGCATCCCATTCTGCGGATAAACGTGCGTCAATTTCATCGGCCACCTCAGAGGTCGCGAGGGTAATCGGTGTCACACTGTCAGCCGGAAACGCACGGTGAACGCGCAACAGCGCAATATCGCTGTATAGCCCGGTTCTTTTAACCGTAATCTCCCCGTTGTAGTCTTGTTCAATCTCACCATCTGGGGCGTAATCAGGGTGCACAACCACATGAGACACCGAATACAAATTGCTGATAGAGGGTAGACTGAGCGTCGGAGAGCCAACGGCCACATTCAGGTTATGGGGTTGGATAACGAAGTATTTACCCGTCGAACCCGCGGTAACCACACAGTGGGCGGCAGTGACTAGCCAATTGTCAGCAATGACAGAAGCACCACAGTTGTGTGCATTATCTGCGGGTACCACACGCAATGAAGCCATCCAGCTTTGGGTACCGATATCAGTAACGGGATCACCACCGACCACATACGGGGTGATGTTTGATGCGTTTGCCGCCATCGACGAGAAACACATCGCGGTTGCCAATGCCAGAAAAGCCTTTTTCATGCCTGAATACTCCAAAATCCATTTGTTTTTGGGAGCGTATCAGTGCACAAGGCGATGAAAAGGTATAAAACCCATTTATGCGAGTGAACACAGCGTCGTAAACGCCGAATATAGCGCCTTCGCAATCATTCCGTGTTTGAGATCACACTATTGTTCAGCGGGGCTGACAACAACATGACGGCACACTTAATTCACTTCGTTACCCGTAATTGGACAGTGACTGGTGGTAATATCAAAATCCACATATTTCCCACCCAAATGGGAAGCAATCGTTGGATAAAAGCCTAACTGTGCCGCTTCATCAATATTTTCCATATCAATGGTATAAATTTCAACACCAAGCATTTTTACGGTATTTGGCAAGCACGTGCTGCTGTCGCCCGATAAAAAGCAGGTTCTTTCGCTGGCATCAATATAGCCACATTGCTTTTCTTCTTTAATACCAAGGTTGCTGAGACCATTGACATCCCCCTCAGGTAGTCGTTCAAGAATATCAAATAAGCTATTCTCTTTTGCTTCTTCTATCGTGTAATAGTGGGTAAATCCATCAATTTGAAGCTTAAAGCCATCGACAGCAAAAACACGGGTATTGCCTTCTATCGTCGCTTTTACGTCTTCATCTTCACAGCCTAAAATAGCCAGTGCAGACAGTAAAATTATCGCCTTTTTCATTATTGTCCTTAATATTTCAACAATTCTCGCAGAAGACGGTCATTTTAGCGTTAAAATAACGGAATACGACCTTTTACTATGCAGATATTGTACATCTGCATTTTCGTGTGAATTTCATACACTACAGCGTTGAATATTGTGATCTTGATCTGGATTCCTTCCCTTCTGAGGATTTGGTGGCATAATATAAACCGAACAGTTACCTGTATGGTAAATTCACCATTACACTTCTACGGACTAATCCCATGAGTATTGAATCAATCGTTAAGCAGCGTTCAGGCGCAAAATGTGAACTATGTGCATCTGAAGATAACCTAAGTGTCTATGAAGTACCGGCATCTCCAGACAAAACAGCCGGTAGCTGTGTGATGCTATGCGGTACTTGCCATACTGAAATCGAAGATGCTGATACGCTAGATCAAAACCACTGGCGTTGCCTAAACGACAGCATGTGGAGCCAAGAGCCTGCTGTACAAGTAATGGCTTACCGTATGCTTAAACGTCTTTCTTCTGAAACATGGGCACAAGATCTGCTTGATATGATGTACATGGAAGAAGACAAAGTTGAGTGGGCTGAAAAAGGCCTATTGGCTGACGAAGACAAGCCACGCGATGTTAACGGCGTTGAACTGAAGAAAGGTGACGACGTCACTATCATCAAAGATCTGCCAGTTAAAGGCTCTAGCATGGTGATCAAACAAGGTACTGCGGTACGCGGTATCAACCTGACTAACGACCCTAAACACGTTCAGGGTAAAGTAGACGGTCAGACCATGTTTATTATTGCAGAATACTGCCGTAAGAAATAAGGTGCACTTGGGTAGCCTCTCGGGCTACCCAACCTTTCAATCGTTTTCTCTTCACTTCCACTTAGCGTCAATCCGTTTGCTTCACGTCAACGCTCTCGTCTTCGCCTCAACGTCTCTTTACACAACCAAGCAGATTTTTTCATGTATCGGTATTTAGGGAATCAACCTGTCTTTCTGATCGGATCATCCAGCAATAAATGCTCGTGAAAACCTAATGCCACCAAGGCTTCAAATGCCTGCCACACATCCTCGGGTATTGTCTGCTCAATCGCAAAACCGTAAGACGGGTACACTTTTATCCGCTGCAAATCCCCCAGCATCACATTGATCACATCGCTATACGACAAGAGTTCATTCGGGTAGTTATCAAAACGGATCGGCGGTGAACTGACAGTCACGGTTTTACCCGGCCATACCTGCATAAACGTGGCGTAGGTTCTGCGCTCCATAAAGGGCTTTTGAACCAAGATAAAACGCTGCGGATCTAACCCCTTCATCGCTAACAATGCTTGGGTAAATTGAATATTTTCGCCGGTATTGGTGGAATGCGGTTCAATGAGAATAGCGTCTTCAGGCACGCCCATGTCGATTGCAATGGCCGCAAAGGCTTCGGCCTCTGAACGTTCAAACAGTCCCGCAGTTAATACGCCGGCACCACCTGACATCACGATATACGGCGCGTAGCCGTCAAGATAGAGTCTTGCAGCATGTTCGGCGACACGAATGTCATTGCTGCACAGCACAAAGAGACAATCACTGGGGGTGATTGTGTGGTTGAGTAAGTGGTAATCCCATACTTTAGTGGCTAAGGCATGAATGTGGGAAGACATGGCAATACTCCCTGTTTGCGTATATTCACGAAAATTCAATGGCAGCCTAAGCTGCCATACATAATAGGAATATACCCTAGATTGACCACGAATAATGACTTTTCAATGACAAGCGCGTGATCGGGGCGCATTTTCACGCCAAGACCTGTAAATAAGGCTTAGCGGTGCCACCATTCAGGGGTTAATGTGCAGCTTTTATCACCCGCACTCAACCAGCCTTGCTCACCTTCAATGGTCAACTGCAGCTGCATGGTACGCTCAACCATGGTTTCAAGAATAGCCAAGGTTTCATCATCAAAGAACACCACTGACACGTTACCAAACTGCGTTACTTTACTCTTGTTTTGCTTCCACCAAATCGCCGCAGCATTATCGCCGTAAGTGGCAATGATCACTTTCTTGGCTTTATGTGCTGCTTTTTTAATGCGCTTTTCATCAGGCTGACCCAGGTCGATCCACAGATCAATGTCATCCGTCAGGCTTTTCGTCCACAATGCCGGTTCATCAGCTTCACACAACCCTTTCGTGAATTGCAATGCTTCATCGGCATTCAGGCCCCACATCACCAAGCGAAGCATCAAACGTTGCAGCGTTTCAGAGGGGTGGCATGCCAACGTATGCGATTGGTCAAGGTATACGTGACGATCTAAATCAGCAACGTTAAATTGCGCTTTATAAATGGTGGCTTTAAGTGCCATGATGTTCTTTCCTGCTCGTTTGCTGATGCATCTCCCCACCCATGGGGAAAATATGATGCCCGAGTGTAAGTCCTAGTTATTCCGCATTCAAATTCTAATTCGTACTCTGTCTGATATTTCTATCTACACCACAACAAATTGATTAAATTACCAACAATCACACGGTTATCCGCTACGCAAGCAACATCCTGAACGATGTCTTACCCCTGAATATCGATCAATTCAGCAACAGTGCATTCCCTCGCCACCAGCCGCTCTTTTTTCTTTTTCGGTAGCTGTTTGATCCGGTACTCCACTTGCATTGCCTTACGCTTGTCACCGATTTCCTCAGACCATGCCAAGCTCAGTGGCCCTTTGCCTTTAAGAAATTTGGCCCCCTGTGGGGTAGACTGGTGTTCACGGAAACGGCGTTCAACATCGGTTGTCACCCCGCAATAGAGCTGATTTGCCGCCGTTCTAATTAAATAGACCGACCATGGCGGGGAAATCTTCTCAGCCGTTTTTTGTTCTGTCATTACACCCTATCCGCGAATTCAAGCTCAACATAAAAAAAGCCCAGCAAACGCTGGGCTCGGTGATTCATTATTACTGATGCATGCATAGCCGCATGTATAGGCACATATATAAGCGTATGCGCCAAACGGTTATGACGTTAGTGAATCCAATAACGCTTTTAGCTCCGCCATCTCTTGTTTCAGTTCTGCCACCTCGTGCTCTAGCGACTCAATGCGCTCAAGATGCGCTGATGCCGCCGCAGGGGCTGTTGTGACAGAGGCCACCTGAAACGCGTCTACATCCACTTCACCACAGAAAAGGTGCATGTAACGGCAATCACGCTTCGTTGGCTCTTTCGGCAATTTCACCAAGAAAGGCCCTTTCGGATGGTCAGCTAAGTGATCCATTACCGTTTCCGCTTCTTTCACGTCACTGAACGTGCAAAGGCGATTGGTTCGTGTGCGGATTTCCCCTGCCGTCTGCGCGCCACGTAGCAGCATGACACAAAGCGCCGCTTTTTCTTGTGGAGAGAACTGGAACGTACTGAATTCTGTATTACAGAAACGGTGTTGATATTTGGCGACACGACTACCAAAGCCTGCCGTCACCTCTTGAATAAAGCGTTTCGCTTTCAATGCTTCAACCGTATCCAATACCGTCGCTTCATCCAGCGCCATCACAGGCTCTCGACTACTCTTCTGGTTACATGCGGTTGTTAATGCATTCAACGTTAACGGGTATTGATCCGGGGTTGTCACCTCTTTCTCAAGCAGACAACCCATCACGCGCGCTTCAATTTGTGAAAAGCTAATATCCATGATCTTCACTCACCCTTCTTTCATACAATACGAATTCAACTGGATAAACCTGCATCTTTTACTCTACCCCTGCCCACAAAGGCGGCATGGGTCTATACCAAGATATGTTCAGTGGAATTCGCACTGGCTCGCTGGGAGATTAGCATGGTCGGGGGTAACAACAAGCACAAAGTGTGTTATTTGGTTGTAAATTCAGCAAATGACACTGAAGTAAAATTTTTTTGTTACCCAGATCAAAAAAATCGCAATGCTTTACCGTGTTTTATGCCTAAGATCACGGCATAAGAAAGGCGGTGACGCAGGAAGTGGCGTGGTGGTATATAGGGGGGAAATTAATGGACCAGAGAATACCAGTCCATTTATTCTGCCTTTTTGCATCAATGCTTAGGTAAATTCTGCCGCGACAAAACGGTTACGCCCTTGCGCTTTGGCTTTATAGAGTACCTTGTCGACGATTTCATACATATTTTCAGCCGTCTCTAGCCCGGTGGGTACCCATGACACCATCCCTTGGCTGACCGTGACACTGTCTGCCGTTAAAGACTGTGAATGGGGAATATCCAACTGGCTAATCGCATCTTTCAATCGTTCACATTCGCGCACCGCACGGGTTTTGTCGCAATTGCTCAGCAGCACCACAAACTCTTCACCGCCGTACCGAGCCACCAGCTCCCCTGCTCGACTGAATTGAATTTTCAGTTCTTTCGCTACTTGTTGCAAACAGCGATCCCCTTCTAAGTGACCATAATGGTCATTGAAGGTTTTAAAGTGATCGACATCTATCATGATCACGGTAAACGGGAAATTATTTCGCCCGTGCCAAGAGATAAATTCGTTGAACTTCGCATCCAAATGTCGGCGGTTGGCAATACGGGTCAAACCATCTTCATTCACTTGCTGGGATAATTTCTCGTTGGCCGATTCCAATTTGTTGGAGGCATCTTTGAGTTGATGACGCATATCGGCAATACGCTGCATGGCTTTCAGTTTGGCCGCAAGCACAATCTTATTGACGGGTTTGACTAGATAATCATCACCGCCCATATCAATCGCCGTTGCGATCATCTCTGGTTCATCATGTCCGCTAAGGAAGATGATCGGCACCCATTCTGGATAGATCTGACGAATTTTTTCTGCCGTTTCAGTGCCCGACATCTCTGGCATACTGATGTCCAACAATAAAAGATCAGGGTCAAAAGAGGCGTATCGGTCGATCGCTTCTTTGCCCGACGATACTGCTTCAACCGTATGCCCTAAACGCTGCAGACGCATTGCTAACTGCATGCGTTCTAAGTGGACATCGTCAACCAGTAAAATCCGCATCGCTTCCATGTAGGTATCCTATTGATATATTAGCCATTCCCATAGGGTATTTATAGCACAGGTATGATGAGAACCCAGTTTTGTTCATCAATTTCAATCAACTCTCCCCTTTAACGTGATAAAGCTAACAGGTTTACGCATTACATGACTATTATTCGTTAACATGCGGGTTATAGTACCCGTATGTTCAACGCCTGAGCTTGTCACACATACAACGTACGGTTACTGTTGACATTTATTCAAAGGGCTTTAGGATTCCCACCCTAAACAATTCATGCTGTAGGAATTAGCGATGTCTGATATCGAAAACAAAGAAGAAAAAATCGTTGAAGAAGTAACATATACACTGGAAGATTGCTCTCCTGAGCTAAGCCATGTGATTAAATATGAAGAAGTACCTGCTGAGCTGCAGGACATGCTAATCAACGTGTACAAAGCTTCTGAGCCAACTTCCCGCGAAGCATGGAACCAACTACCGGCTAGTGCGCAAAACGTACTGGACAACTTCGAGCAGTTCCACGCGCTGATCGCACTTAGCCAGAGCTACTCAGGTGTCGATTTCCTAGGTGAGATGCAAGAGACAGAAAAACCTTCTGATATGTCAGACGAAGAGTTTACTGACTACAAAGCAGTCATGCTAGACAAAGTGCTACACAACTGTGTGAAAGACATGTGTAAGCAGCTGAAGAAAGCCCGTCAGAACCCACCAATGAAGCGTGAGTTCCAGGAAATCTTCAAGAAGTAATACCAGACAGGGAGCACGCGCTCCCTGTTTTTTCATCTAAATACTCTCTCGCCAACCGCCCCACCCTGACTCATCGCGCTTTCAGGGTATATACTTTTCTCCATCATCACTTTGTTACAGAAAGCCTTTTCATGCCTCAATTTTTTATACACCGTAAACGCTTCTTCCTCGTTTTGCTCACGCTTGTTTTTTCCGGATGTGCCGTGTACGCCGGCCTGAATTTCGATCAACGTTATGGCAAAGCGGTACCACAAGACCGTATCGTGCCCGCAGCAACACCGCTGGCCAATCACTACCTCACAGAGGTTAAACCTATTTTGGAAAACCGCTGTGTCGTCTGCCACGCTTGCTACGATGCGCCGTGCCAGCTCAAACTGTCTTCCGCAGAAGGCATCGATCGCGGCTCGAATAAAACCAAAGTGTATGAAGGCACTCGCTTGCTGGCCGCCAATACCACCCGCATGTTCATTGATGCACAAAATACCGCTCAATGGCGTGAAAAAGGCTTTAATGCCGTTTTGAATGAACGCGAACAATCGCCAGAAGCCAATACTCAAGCGGGCGTGATGGCGCGTTTACTGCAATTAAAACAATCGCACCCGCTGCCAGATCAAACGGTGCTCGATCATGAACAGTGGGGCTTTTCGCTCGACCGTGATCAGCAATGCCCGACCATTGAAGAAATGGCGCAGTATGAGCAAAGTTATCCGAAATGGGGGATGCCGTATGGCTTACCGCAAATCAGTGATGCTGAAAACACCACATTAATGAACTGGCTGACCGCTGGTGCGCCTATGGCCAGCGTGCCCGCCCCCGATGCAGCTATCCTGAAACAGGTTGATGAATGGGAAGCTTTCCTCAATGGCGAGACGTTAAAACAGCAACTTGTCAGCCGTTATATTTACGAGCATTTATTTGTCTCGCATCTGTATTTTGCCGATCACACCAAGCCGGTTTTCTTTAACCTCGTGCGCTCACGTACTGCACCCGGCACTCCGATTGATGTGATCGCCACCCGCCGCCCGTTTGACGATCCCGGTGTCAATCGGGTGTATTACCGTTTCCAACAAGTGCGTGAAACCATTGTTGATAAAACGCATATGCCTTATGCCTTGAGTGCGGCCAAAATGGCACGCTATGCCGATCTGTTTTTTACACCGACTTACACCGTTTCTGCCTTACCGGGCTATGCGCCTGAACTGGCCGCAAACCCGATGGAAGCGTTCAGCCAACTGCCCGTTAACAGCCGTTACCGTTTTCTGATCGACAACGCACAGAACACCATCATGGGCTTTATCAAAGGGCCTGTATGTCGTGGTCAATTGGCCTTGAACGTCATTAATGATCGCTTCTGGGTGTTCTTTGTTGATCCCGCCATGTCGGATACCCCCAGTGTGGATGCGTTTTATCAAACCCAAGCCCACAACCTGCGCTTACCGGCAGAAAAAGAAAGCAACACCTTGCCTATCCATAACTGGATCAACTACGCCAAACAGCAAGGGCGTTTCCTGCGTGCAAAAAATGCGTTTTTGGATGACACCTTCAAACATGGCGAACACCTGACCACCGATTTAATTTGGGATGGTAATGGCGTTAACCCACACGCCAGCTTGACGGTGTTCCGCCACTTTGACAGCGCCACGGTTACCAAAGGCTTGGTCGGTGCACAACCGAAAACCGCGTGGGTGATTGATTACTCGTTGCTTGAACGCATTCACTACCTGCTTGTGGCTGGTTTTGATGTGTACGGTAACTTTGGCCACCAGTTAATTACCCGCATGTATATGGACTTCCTGCGCATGGAAGGAGAATCCAACTTCCTGTCGTTGCTACCGACTGACGTACGTCGTCAGGAATTAGCCGATTGGTATCAGGGCGCGAATCAGCAGCTCAGTGATTTCTTGCAAGGCGACGTGAATGCGTTTGATCAGCCGACGGGTGTGAAGTACACCACCGCGGATCCAAAGCGTGAATTACTTAATCGTCTAAAAACCAAACTGGCACCTGTCACACCGCACCGTTATGACTTGCGTGAAACGCCACTATCAGCCAACGCGATCACCGCTTTAACGGATATTGATCGCCTACACGGCATTTATACGCATTTATTCCCAGAGCTGACCTTTATCATCGTTGAACCGACCGACGCCACAACGGAGCCTCAGTTATTTACGTTGGTGCGTAACAGTGCCCACAAAAATATTTCGAGCTTATTTGATGAAGAGTCAAACCGTGTGTATGCAAAAGATGACGTCACACTGGTACGTGGCTTAATTGGCAGCTACCCAGGCGCATTTTGGCAGGTGAAAGAAGCACAATTGCCATTACTGGCCGTTCAGGTGAAGCATGTGAAGAGTGAGCAAGATTATCGCGCGCTGCTAGATACCTTCGGCGTGCGACGTACGGCTGCTGACTTCTGGCCATTCAGTGACAAGCTGAACGAGATTAATCATCGTGATCACCCCATTGAAGCGGGCTTGTTAGACTATAACCGTATTGAAAACCGCTGATCCAGCGGGGTTTCATCATCATACAAAGGGCCATTATCGGCCCTTTTCTTTTATCAGTACCCATCAAAACAAGTGTGAAATGTAAATCAATGAAAATGAGATACTGCCAATGTGTCACTTATGAGTAAAATAATTGTCATTCGCCGTGACGATACAAGGTCATAGGGCAGCACAATGTCGCAAGGAGAGCATCATGGCAACATCCACCACCACATTACCTATTTGGGATGGATTCATTCGTGGATACCATTGGCTACAAGCGTTGTCGGTATTAGGACTGTGGTATACCGGCACGGAAGGCTTAATGGATTGGCATTTTTCTATCGCCTATTTCCTCATGGCGTTGTTGCTTACCCGCCTCATCTGGGGCGTATTTGGTAGCGATACCGCACAGTTCCAACAATTTGTTCGCCCTCCTCGCGCCGTATTGGCCTATTTTCAGCGCCCTGACAACGCCACCCAGCACGGCCATAACCCAGCAGGTGCCTACATGGTGCTGTTCTTCATGTTGTTATTGCTATCGCAATTGGTAACGGGACTTTTTGCCAATGACGACATTATTTCAGAAGGCCCACTAGCCTATATGGTCAGCGGGGCCACCAGCAGTTTGATGACCGGTATTCACGCACTGAACTTCGATGTGTTGTTAGGGGCGATTGGCTTACATGTCGCTGCGGTGCTCATCTATCTACTTAAAAAAGACAACCTGATTACCCCAATGCTTCATGGCAAAAAACCGTCACAAGGCCTCCCTGCCCCACAATTACGTAACGGCATTATCGGCTGGGGCATTTTCTTGGTGATCGGGTATGTGATTTACACCTACTGGGCAAAAGAGGTGGTGGCGTATTTATTTTGATCACAACGACGTCAATGCAATTCCATCAGGCCTGACAAATTAATCAGCCGCCGCCATACCATTGGTATGGCCCAACATACTATTGATGGTGACCTTGCTGCCAATAATAGCGTGCTGATACTCTTTTCATGCTAAGTCCTTTTCACCATGAAGCGAAAATCTTACCATCTAATAAAGTGTCGGAATCATAAAACCGCTACAAAGGCCTGTCTTCTGGATGGTCTTGATACCAAGCTTCAAGCAGCTCTCTTCCGAAAATGATTTCCGTCTGCATGTGCATACAAAGTAAAAAGATAACGAGCACCAAACTGACGCCGTTCACCCAGCGTAATGCTTGCTTCCGTTCTTCATCGTAGAAATACATACTGATACCGACAAGGATGAACGGATATGAAGCGAGCAATACTAACAACCAACCGAGGTAGCTGGAGATTGCCATTTCTGTCATTGCACCGGCCATTACAGCCTCCTGGATAAACGAGGGATTTTGTTTAACCAGTATCCAGACTTTTCGTCTAAACTCCCGCTGTCATTGACGCTATTTATGAATATTCTCGACCTGATCACTGCGCTATGGCGATCTCTGTCAATTTATTGCAGGGGAACGACGAACCAATGGTTGATGATGAAGAATGGGATGATAAAGAGTTACAGCTATTTACGGGAAAACAGAATAACGCAGGGCACGAATAGTTGACTCAACGAATAAGAAAGAACAATCGCCAAGCATGAGATGCCATCGTCGTTTGCTATAACCACATGTTTTCGCGGACTTCATAATGGTTAACGTGACGATCGGGATTTAATTTATACTTCTCATCTTCTGGATACAATTTAGCAATACTTATATCTTCGCCAGAAAATGCTTTGATACACTCAAGATCTTTCCAATACGTCAGTAACGTAATTTCTGCATCGCCATCTAAGTCTCGATTGAAAATTTGTGCCCCAAGAAAGCCAGCGGTACCCGACGTATCTTTAATGCCAGTTTCATATAAATAGGCGATAAAGCCTTCTTCGAATGCTTTAGGGCAAGTTGCTTTCCATTCCCTTGCTATCATAAATACTCCATTTTATCGTGTGGTGATAACGAATGACATGGACTCTCCCTCATCCGGCCCAGCTACACTTGATGAGTCTGGTTCAATAAAACCTCGGAGGCCCCCTATCACTTTTAATCTATAGCATTGATCTTATTACGCAATTCAACGCAAGTGAGTGTCAGTATCCATGGCGAAGCTACGACAGGCAACATGTTGAGCCACAAAACGGCCTTTACAACGTAAAACTCAGGGGGCGCTCTAAGGTTCTTGTAACGTTTTTGCAAACCTACCACCCTCGCTCATCGAGATGGGAGCGTGTGGCAGGAAGATGGTTGTGATCCGGCATTCGATGCTTCGAAATGGCGTCATATGGGATGAAAACATCGCCAAAAATTCGCTATTGACGCCATCGTCGTTATTTAGCGTGCGCTAAAGCAAAGTCATTCAACTCAGAAACTGTTTTGATTATGTAGACATCTTTACTACTCGAGTATTCAATTAGCGTAGCGGTGAAGTCATCGTTCCAGAACTTAGGACACAACTTAAGTGTCTTGTAGCTATTCACTGTCCCTTTTAATATTGAACTTCCATCAGGCCACCCCTCTGGCTTTACAAAGAGCCCTTTCAAAAGGCGCTTGGTCACAAACCAGTAGCTGACCGAGTATGGCAGATCGATGTAAACGAGAGTGTCTGCTGCCGCTAATCGCTCGTTAAAAGCACCGATGGGTCCAAGACCATCAATAACCCAAGATTCTGAACGCAGAATAGCACTGTGTGCAACGTCAAATTCTTCTCGAGCTATAAACTCACCGTTTGGTTTGTAAACGAGTGAATCTAGTTGATGAAGCGGTAAACCGCTTGCTAAGGCTAATGATTTGCTTACTGTAGATTTCCCGCTACCCGGCTTTCCAAAAACAGCTACCTTTTTCATTTAAATCCCTTTCAGAGGTTAATTCCCAAAAGGTAGAAAAAGAAAACCCACCTTCTAGGGTGGGGTCGATTTATCCAAAGTCTATCAAAATCCCACCATTCCTAAGGAATGATGATAATTCGTTTATTGAGTTGCAATAGATTAAATTTCATACAACCAATGTCATATAAATACGGTCAATTGTCAATTGTTCTACGCATTCAGGATAGTAGTTCGCAAAAGCATATAACACCGCCATAATTAGTGCCACGGCACACTTACCAAACCAGCCAAATTTCAGACCAAAAATGCGCAACAAAACGGATCAAGTCCAGCATCAAATTAATGGTATTGTTAGGTGAATTACTCACAAACCATCTCGGGACGTAAAGTAGGCTTTCCAGTAAATGCATCAAAGTACAATAAACTTTTATCACGCTCCCCCATCATCATTTGTTCTGCAATCATCAGTGCAGAAAAGTAACCCACAGGAGTTGATACTTTAGGGGCTCCATTCCGATAAGTTTGAATGTTTAATATTGCTTTTGAACTCTCAAACTTATCGGATTCAAGATTTATGCTTGCGACCATTCCATTGTAACCCTTGGACAATTTGGGATGAGTTACATACCCAGTGACCGAGCAATATGGAATACCATACGAGCAATTAACTTCAAATACATTTGCTTCTTCTTGCAATTGATATGAACAAATGCCCGCGAATGAAAATCCCGAATATACAAGCAACAACTGACCGAATACCTGTTTAATCAAAGCTACCTCAATTCACCTAACAACATGATATACGAAATGATGCTACGTTACCGCTCCACACATCTCTGTTGGCACATGCCAATATTATCATTAACACATTGATATTAATCGACTAATGAAAATCAAGAAAGATGAATTGTAGAATTATTCTACACATCACACGCTATATTTTCCGCATCTGCGTAATCTATCACGTTATGAAACGCGAAAGCCTTCAGACGTGAAAAAGCCGACAATCACGTCGGCTTCTGTAATGAGTCACTGCTCTGCGCATTTGACGCCATGCAATGATTACTTGTATTTATAATCACTGTGGCAAGATTTGCAGTTCTTCGCGGCCACACCAAAGGCTTTCTTGGTGGCGCGTTCATCCCCTTCCATCGAGACTTTCGCTAGGTTGTTCATGTCGGTTTGAAATTTTGTCAACTTGGTTGTAAAGCCCGCCCAATCAGACCAAATGGCAGGTTTCGCTTTGGTGTTATCCCCAGCCTCTGCCCCTTTAAACTGGAAGGCTTCTTCCGGCATTTGAGCCAGTTGCGCGATAAACTGTGCACGCTGGCTGAACTGGTTTTGATCCCAGTCTTTACGCCCTTTCACCATGTTGGCCATGTCACCAAAGTTCGTGGCGATCATGCTAAATGCCGCTTGACGGTATTCGACCGCCTCTGTCGGTTTTTCAAACGGACTGGCTGTTACCCCTGCGGCAAACAACACACCGGCAATCATTAGTACTTTTTTCATTGCTCACTTCCCTATTCTTTTATCACCCTTGACGGCGTCCCTCACCCTTATTTCACGGCGTGATGCCACTCAAGTGTCTGTGGGTATTTCGCCAAAATGATAACAAGTTACCGATCATTGTAAATAATGTGCAGTCGCATATTACAAACATTTACATAACCAATTCGCTACACACCCTACCCCATGTGATATGCCGCGTTTTATGGCACGTATTGGGACAGTTTCACCGCATCTGATTGCCCATTCTCGGATTCTTGCAGCACAACCGCAGCGAGGCTGGTATGATCTAACAAAACACACAATAATGAGCAAAGTCATGCAAGGAACGTTAAGTAAAATGCATTCCCACCTCGGGGATGTGGTGGAGTACCAATTACCGATTGGCGACCAACGTGTTGCCCTGAATCCCTACATTGCTCATCCGCTGAAGCTGACCTTTACCGGCAATATTTTCTGCGATGCGTGCGGGAAAAAAACCAAGAAAAGCTATTCACAAGGCCACTGTTTCCCGTGCATGAAAAAGCTGGCACGTTGTGACATGTGTATCATGAAGCCGGAAACCTGCCATTACGCCAAAGGCACGTGCCGCGAACCAGAATGGGGCGATACCCACTGCATGGTGCCGCATTACGTGTACTTGTCGAACACCTCAGGCTTGAAAGTGGGCATTACACGCCACACACAATTGCCAACCCGTTGGATCGATCAAGGGGCAACACAAGCGCTAGCTATCCTGAAAGTGAAATCCCGCTATTTATCCGGCCTGACTGAAATTGCCCTTGCCGAAATGGTGGCGGATAAAACCAACTGGCGCGCCATGTTGAAAGGCGATAACGCCAATATCGATCTGAAAGCGGAAGCCGCTCGCCTACTGCCCGCGATTGAAGCGCGTATTACGGAACTACTGAGTGAGTTTGGTGATGATGCGATTGAGCGATTGGATAACGAGGTTGTGGATATTCACTATCCGGTACAGCAGTACCCGACCAAAATTGCCTCACACAACTTCGACAAAGAACCGGTGGTTGAAGGTATTTTGCTCGGCATTAAAGGTCAGTATTTGATTTTCGATACCGGTGTGATCAATGTGCGCAAATTCTCCAGCTACGAAGTGACGCTAGAAACGCCATAATCGTTGCTTAACGAGACAAACAAACGGCGGCGAGTAGTCATTCCCCTCGCCGCCTTTTCCGTGTTTTTAGTTGAGCCGCTTTACCGCACAGGGCGACTACTTGGTTTTGGGCTGCACAAACGTGCGCTGACTGTCTACGGTCGCCACATCGCGAATGAAATTGATCCCCAAAATAATGCCCTGACCCGCCGTCAGCACAAATTCGGTTAACTCGTTCAATTCCCCCAGTTTGGCACGCAATTTCACTACGGCTTCACGGCTACCGCCATTTTTGGGTTTCACCCACCGCTCAACCGGTAATTCAACTCGCTGATCACCGGCTTTGAATTTAACCCATTCTTTGCCATCTCGCTCAAAGGCTTTCACGTTGGTGACGCCAATGCTCGACAGGGTCTTGTCTTTATCAACAGCGGCTTTGACGTGGGTTTTCGCACCAGGCAGCCACACCCACTCTTCACGGCCCAAAATGTATTTACCGTCCTGATTTTTGGTCACAACAGGCAAAGGTACAGGTTTAGGCTTGGGAGTAACAGGCGGTTTAACGGGCGGCTGAACCACGACAGGCAACGGTACAGGCTCTGTCGGCAAGGTAACAACTGGCTCCGGCAATGGCGTGACAGATGGTGACGTCGGTACGTTCCCTTCCATGCCGCCGCCTGTCTGGGTACCCGCTGTTTCTTGTTCCGCGCCTGAAGGGGATGGTGTTCGTTGTGCGGTCTGCTGTGCACAGCCCGCCAATAGCACCAATATTCCACACGCAATACTTCGTTTCATTGTATTCATCCCTAAAACCGTAACGTATTGGTTTAAGGATAGTAAATATTGCCCATAAAAAAATGCGCCTGTAACGGCGCATTTTTTATGTGTGATCGTAATGTCTAAATGTGAATGCCATCAAAGGCCTTAGTGGTTTAACGCCTGATGGAGGTGGTCAAATTTGCTCTGTAGCCATGCTTCGTCATACCAACCCATATTTCGGCTGTGTTTCGCATCATCCCAAACACTGAAGAACCAACGTCGCATCGCAAAGCCGTCATCCAGCCGATGGTGCGCTTGGTAACATTCCGCCAGTTGCAAATCTGGCCGCACGTCATACAGGTGAAAAAGATCCATTTCCCGATGCTTATACCCCACATCGCAAGGATCAAGAATGGCGGACACCTGATAGGTTTTCGGATCAAACAACACATTGCCGACGTGGCAATCATCATGCACTAAAGACGATTCCTGCGAGGTGGTTGATAAAATACGGTCTTTCATCTCCCACGCTCGGCTGTACGCGTCTTTCAACGGTTGTGAAAAGGGAGAGCCGCTGCTCATCACATAGCGGAACACGGGGCCCATCCAGCTTTCAAACGCACGAGGCAAATCGCGGGCATACTTTTCGCGGCCAATTTCAAAGCCAGAGGCAGCGTTGTGATCATGCAGCGCCAGTAAGAGTTCAAGGTAACTCTCACGAAATGCGGACACGGCTTTTTGATCCTGAGGCAAATTATGGGCTGACACGCCATCAAGCCAATCCATCATCAGGTAGTTGTAGCCTTCTTCGCGGCCAAAAAAGAGCACCTTAGGTACTGGACAAGGCAACGCGCGACGAAGACGCTCTAACCCTTCCACTTCTTTTGCCAGACGTCCTATTTCCCGAGAAAACTTCACCACCACACGGCCCTTATTCGAGGCCAAGAAGACAACCCAACCGTAAAAGGTTTCTTGAATGTCACTTAGATCTGGAGCTTGCCGGAACATCGTCTTATAGGCAAATTCAGCGATATTTTTTAGCTGTTGCTTATTCACCAGCACTCCTTATATTTCACACTTTTAATTCCCCCAAGGAATAACCATTAAATACATGAATTAACACGACTTATTTGGAGGTACTTTACCTTTATACCATACCTTGTCAGAGGCAGAATTTGGGTCATAAAAGTCAATAATGAGTTAGGGATCTCACAAAAACTTGTTAATTGGCGCGGATCATTGCCACCAACAAATGTATCTACGATGTTATCAATAATGAGTGGTCTAAATACGAGAATGGGAGCAGCTTAAAACTGTGGCTGAGGCTGATAATAAGTCCCTCAACAACTAATTAATATTATGCTTTATACACATAAGGTCATCGCTACAAAGTGACAGGGTCACCATAATATGATGACCTCTCTCGCATTATGCTTGAATCGCGATCCCAATGGCGTCTGACACCGCCTGCAATTGTTCTTCAGAATCCAGTCTTACCGACCAGCTCACCCCCGACCCCATCGCGGTAATCACATTAGCGCCACGCCCCATTAAGGTAATGTCATCCACCATCGCTTGTAACGTCGCGCGTGCCTGTCCGTCCAATCGCACCACGAGCTCATGTTGATTGGCAATCACTCGCCCTTCAGAAAACGTAATATTCATCTTACTTCACCGCTTTTTTCTGTTTCATTACTGCAATGGTTAATCGACTGGTGCACACCATTCGACCCCGTTCATCCGTCATATCAATTTGCCAGACTTGTGTTGTGGCGCCCAAATGCGTAGGGGTGGCCTTCCCGATGACCATCCCCGATCGCATAGCACGAATATGGTTGGCATTAATGTCTAACCCCACACAGTAATAGCCGTCAGACACACACATATTGGCCGCCAACGATCCCAACGTCTCCGCCAGCACGACCGATGCCCCGCCATGTAGCATGCCCAAGGGTTGATGTGTTCGTGCTTCAACCGGCATGGTGGCAGACAGGCTGTTGTCATCAAAGACGGTATAGACAATGCCAAGGTGCTCCACCAAGGTGTTCACTGACGTTTTATTCAAGCTGTCTAGGCTGAATGTTTTTTTCCATATTGACATGCGTTTACCCCAATATTATTTCTGTTTACGATCATACAGGAACTGAGTTATCTCACAATTAGCAATCTGGCTATCTTGTTCTCCCTAACATCGTGCAATAGGCAAGGTGAATATCGTCAACAGCGCCGCAACATTGCACTAAAAACCTTGAAATCTCGTGTTTACCATCCGTTAGGGATAGATTTCAGATAGGCATTTGCAGGTATAATTCCGACCTTGGAATTGCATTATATTTTGACAGGAGTCACGCATGAATCGTCCTTTGGCCATTGCCAGCCTTATCGCGGCCACTTTCGCCCTTACGGCTTGTAGCAGCTCACCCACCGGCCGCAGCCAAATGTTGCTGTATTCACAGCAAGATATGTCACAATTGGGCGCGCAATCTTTTGATGCGTTGAAAAAACAAGAAAAAATCAATACAGATAAAAAAACCAATCAGTATGTGCAATGTGTGACAAACGCACTGACCGCCAAACTGACTGGCGAACATGCCAATGAGCAATGGGAAGTGGTGGTGTTTAACAGCGATCAGGTTAATGCCTTTGCTTTGCCGGGCGGCAAGATCGGCGTGTATACCGGCCTGTTAAACGTGGCGAAAGATCAAGATCAACTGGCGACCGTGATTGGCCACGAAATCGGCCACGTGATTGCCCAGCACAGTAACGAGCGCCTTTCACGCAGCAAAATGACCGATGTGGGTTTAGAGCTGTCTAGCTTGGCCACCAGCGGCACCCAGTATCACGGCGCCGCAATGGCAGGGCTGGGCCTTGGGGTACAATACGGTATTTTGATGCCTTATGGTCGCTCGCAAGAATCAGAATCTGACATTATTGGTTTACGCATCATGGCGGAAGCCGGTTTTGATCCGAACGCCAGCATTGCCCTGTGGCACAATATGGCACAAGCCTCTGGTGGCAACCAACCACCAGAACTGATGTCGACGCACCCTTCACACGATACGCGCATCGATGATCTAAAAGCAGAAATCAAACAACTGCCAAGCTATAAAACACCGCGACCGCAATGTAGAATATAAGTCAGTCCGATTTCGTCAAAAAAGCCCCGTTCTAAGCACCGTTTCGGTGCTTTTTTGATCCTACTATTTTGCGCATTGACTACCGCGTGACGAGTCGCATCATGAATCTAGATATAAAATGGCTGGAAGATTTCCTTATGCTGGCCGAACTGCAGCATTTCTCTCGCGCTGCAGAAGCCAGACATATCACCCAACCCGCATTTGGTCGCCATATTCGCGCACTGGAAAAAGCCATTGGCCAGCCGTTAATTGATCGTTCAACCACGCCAATCAGCTTAACACCGGCGGGACGACAATTTCGGACGGTAGCAAGGAATGTGATTGCCCAAATGGAAGACGGCTTAAAAATGCTTAATGGCATCGAACAGCCTCTGTTAAACCCGATCCGTATTGCCAGTCCGCACTCTTTAGCATCACCGGCGTTGTTGGATCTGATCGAGCACATTAATCAAACCCAGCACGTGCCCTTCTCGGTGGATATTCTACGAGTGGATTGCGCGGTCGATTCACTGACCCAAGGCCAGTGTGACTTTTTTCTCGGGTTTGAAATTCATTCATTACTCCAGCCCCCTTTTGCCAATCTCTGTATTGGTCAAGGCGACTTCTTACTTGTCTCTGCCACACAAGACGATGGCACAGCGTGTTTTGATCCCCTTCATCACGCCACGCCGATGATCCGTTACAGCGCCGATTCCTACAGCGCCCGTTTAATCGAACAGCATCAACCCCGTTTAGCGCCCCTTAACACCTACCCTGTTTTTGAAAGCTCCATGTGTCAGTTACATAAAGACATGGCGCAGAGGGGCAAAGGGGTAGCGTGGTTACCGGATGTGCAAATCCGCGATGAACTCGCCGCAGGCACACTTACCGCCATTGATCCCGATCACTTCCGCTTTCCTTATCAGATTCGGCTTTATCGCAATTCCGCCCCGTTGCGTCATCCAGCACAGCAACTTTGGCAACAGTTAGAACAGGAAATCCAACAAGGGTGGCAACTCACTCACGCTTGGCACCGCCCTGCATCACCGCTTTCATTGCCTAAAACGTCATAAGCTGACAGGTCAGTGCCGATTCGGCACTGACATATCGATATTTGCATTTCACATTTCCCCATTTGAGGTAGATACTCCGCGCAAAAGCAAACGTTTGCGCAAATTGTTGCGTCAAAGAGGTTACTGTGGCACCCGATACACTTTCGCTTTCTGCGTTTTACCACCAATTTCCCAAAGCAGATCTGCACTACCACTTATTGGGCGGTGTGCGTCTTGAAACCATGCTGGCCTTTGCCCATAAATATGGCGTCGACCTGCCCGAGCATGAGGCAAAGTGCTACTACCGTGCCCACCAAGAGGTAGGTGGCGTTATTAAAGGCGGCATTGAAGCCCTGACATTTTTGTATCAACTGATGCGCGAACCGGAAGATTACGCCCGTGTATTGCATGAAGTGGCGGAGGACGCCCATGCCTGCGGTGTGCGCTACATCGAAACTTTCTGGAACCCAAGCGATACATCATTGACGTATGCCGAGGTCACCAACTCGCTCGCCCACGCCATTGACGATGTACAAGCACGTTTAGGCTTGGTAATCCGTTTGATCCCGTCAATTAACCGAGAAAAATCCCCAGAGGACGCGGTAGAGATGGTCAATGCGATGATCCGTTATCCGCACCCTTATGTGCTGGGTATCGGTATTGATTACAAAGAACATAACGCGCCTGTCGAGCACTTTTGGAAAGCCTACGCGTTAGCCAAACAGCATGATTTACGCTTAACCGCCCATTGTTCAGAATTTGGCCTGCACTGGCGCAACGTGGAAACCGGTATTGCATTGATCCAGGTTGATCGTATTGATCATGGCTACACCATTATCGACAACCCTGATCTGACCGCGCGATATGCCGAGCAAGGGATCCCGTTTACGGTCATTCCGTCGAATACCTATTACTTCAAGCAATGGCCAGAACACGAGCAATGGGCGCAGAACCACCCTATTCGTACCATGGCCAAAGCAGGACTCAATATCATCCCATGTACCGATGACTGGCACATTCACGACACAACCAGTGCCAATTGCTACCGCGTGATGGTGGAAGACTTTGGGTTTGATTTAGACAGCCTGCGCCAAATGCTGATCAACAGCATCGAAGCCAGCTGGATGCCCACCGACACAAAACAACAATGGCTCACTGAATGGACCGCGGAATTTGATCGCTTACGACGCACGCTGTGTACCGAGCCTGTTATTCCCGCCAATAAACACATTCACTATTGCCGCGCACGTTAACTGCATGACTGATTCGTACAACTAGGTACGATTTGTAGAGGGATACAATGGAAACTGTTACTACTAAACCGGGATTTAGCCTTGCTAATTGGTTTGATTTTAAAGGCAATAACACCAACCTTCGTACCGAAGTGATTGCCGGACTCACCACCTTCGCCACGATGGCATACATGGTCGCGGTTGTGCCTAACATGCTCAGCAAAGGCGGGATCCCGTTCAACAGCGCCTTGACGGTCACCGTGCTCATGACCGTGATCACCACCATCGCGATGGCGCTATACACCAACCGCCCGTTTGTCTTAGGCCCCGGTCTAGGCAGTGTGGCGATTTTTTCTTACACCTTATTAGGTAACGATGTACCGCTTAGCATTGCTGCCGGTATTGTCTTCATCAGCGGTGTGCTTTTCATGCTGGTGTCGTTCTTGGGCGTGCGTGATTTCGTTGTCCGCGTGATCCCACACAGCGTGAAAGTGTCGGTGGGCGTGGGCATTGGCCTGTTCATCGCACTGCTGGGCTTTAAACAAGCCGGTGTCGTGGTCGCTGATCCGCGTAAAAACGTGCTGATTTTCGGGGATTTAGCATCACTGGAAGTGCTGGTGGCCATGCTAGGCTTCTTCATGGTGCTGTTCTTTGTTTCCCGTAAAATTCAGGGCGGCATCATCATTGCTGTTTTGCTCACGACCTTGATCAGCTTGCCGTTGGGCATCACCAGCGTGCCGGATAACTTTTTCAGCATGCCAGGCAGCATTGATGACATGTTCTTCCAGCTTGATGTCATCGGCGCACTTAGCCCTGTTTACCTGCCTTTCTTGCTAGCGTTCTTTATTCCTGACTTTTTCTCTACGTTAGGGGCATTATTGGGCATTGGCGCACAAGCCGGCTATTTAGACAAAGACGGTAACTTGCCCGGCATTGAAAAGAACTTTCATGTCGATTCCAGTGCAACGACCTTCGGCGCCTTGTTCTCTTGTCCCGTACTGACAACCTATGTAGAAAGCTCGGCAGGTGTAGAAGCGGGCGGCCGCACCGGCTTTACCGCATTAGTCACGGCTGCGTGCTTCTGTTTGACCTTATTCTTGGCACCACTGGCGGGTATGATCCCAACCGAGGCCACCGCACCGGTTCTGATGTACATTGGTATCGCCATGATGAGCTCTATGCGCAAAATTAACTATGACGATATCACCGAATATCTACCGGCTTTCGTGTGTGTTGTCATGAGCGTGTTCAGCTTCAATGCGGGTAACGGTATTGCAGCCGCGATGCTGGTGTATGCCTTCCTAAAGCTTGCGACAGGCCGTTATAAGGAAGATCACTGGTCGGTATATCTCATCGCCTTAACCATGATTTACTACTTCTACATTATTTCCGCGCACTAATCCGCATACAAATGCACCGATACAAAAAGACCGACTTGAAAAAGTCGGTCTTATTTATTCAACAAAATGGACTCATAGACTACTTGGTGAGTTCTTTCCATTTGTCGCTTAATTCATCGGCCGCATCGTCAGCTTTGTCGGCAGCGTCTTCATACGCATCGTGCACTTCTTCAAAAGAACGCGCATCCATGACATCTTCGATCTCATCTTTGTATGTCACGCCGATATAAATACCCAGCCCCACCAATGCAATTACAATATATTTCAACATCATTCACACTCTAGCTTTCTATCAATCTGTCGTTACTGGCTTAGTCTAAGTGTATCTCTTATCGAACAAGTCGAATCAGTGATTTCCCCAGCAACCATTCCAACTCTTTTTCACTTTCATCACCAAATCGCTCTTGGCACATTTGGTATAAACGCTCAATGCCACGTTTTGAAAATTCGTTAGTGGTTTCAGCGGTTGCAATATGGTGGAACAGTAAACGTAATGTTGCGCGAAACTTTTCATCATCCAAAGCGAGCAACCAGCTATTCACAAACTCTTGCAATCCGGCGTTTAAATCCAACTTTTCAATGAATAAACGGAAAATTCGCCCATCAAGGGCATTGGCAAAATCTTGCTTTTTGGGGAAATGGTGGCTGATGCCGGTACGAGAAATGCCGGTCTGTTTGCTTAACGTGGTGTAGGACATTTTGTCATACCCCAAGGTCAGAATTTGATCAACAACCGCATCCATGATCGTCTGAATGGTGATTTCGGTATCTTCTTTACTACGCTTTGGCATAATGAGTTGACTCTATCATCTAATTCAATCAACAACATACCCGCAAAATTCCTCTGCAGGCCTTGTCACTACCCGGTCATACATGGGGCTCTGTGTTAGTCAGCGAAAACATCCGTTGGCAGGCCAAAAACACGTTGCCGTTTGCATGACGAAATATCCCTATACGGCGAATACTATGCGATGAATTTATATTCAATTTATCACATTACTTTTTCGTAAATCGCAACAAGTATAATAGAAACAAAAATTTATGAATAGGTTATTAAAGTAATAAAAAAACGCACCTGTTCCTATTTTGTTCTAGTTTGAAGAAGAGGTAAGCCTTTTTTTTGCATATCGGTTATTGACAATCAACACTTGACCAAGACCTTGAGTTAGCATTATTTTAACAAGAGCATAACAACAAAGGATCGTATTATGACGTTACCTCTGCACACGGATCCCTTAAGCACGTCGGCAACGGCTTCCCCCCTGCCTACCGACATGATACTCAAATGGGCCAATGAACGCGCCAATGATGTCTATCTTCGTCAAATCATCAACCGGCAATTCGTTGATTTCACGTATGCAGATGTTGCCGATCGTGCACTTAAACTGGTGAGCGCACTGCGGGCACAAGGGCTTCAACCGGGCGATCGCATCGCGATTGTGTCCAAAAACTGTGCCGAATGGTTTATCACTGACTTGGCCTTAATGCTGGGGAGTTACATCAGTGTACCGATATTCCCGACCGCAGGGGCTGACACCATTGAGCATTGTTTAACGCACAGTGAATCAAAGGCTGTCTTTGTCGGTAAGCTGGACGATGCCACCGCTATTTCCACGGTCATGGCCGCCCACCCTGACGTATTTTCGATTGCCTTTCCCTATCCGTCGGCACCAGAATGCAACGCTACCCTTGACGCCTTTATTCAAGGCCACGCGCCAACAGAAGAACGTCCTACTCATCATGATGATGACTTGATGTCGATTGTGTATACTTCCGGCACCTCTGGTTTACCCAAAGGGGCTTTGCTCAATTACGGGGCGTTTTCTTGGTCTGCCCAGCGGTTAGTGGATCATATTGGTATGGTAAAAGGAGAGCGTTTATTTTCTTATTTACCGCTCGCCCATATCACTGAGCGGGTGTACATTTTTGGCGCGTCCGTCATGGCGGGTATTCAAGTTGCGTTCCCTGAATCACTCGACACCTTCATTGACGATGTCAAAATGCACCGTCCAACGTTGTTCATTTCCGTCCCGCGACTGTGGACGGTCTTTCAACAACGGATCTTCGACAAACTGCCCCAGAAGAAACTCAATCTGCTGCTGAAAATCCCCTTCGTTTCCGGCTTGATAAAACGCAAACTGGCCGATGGACTGGGCTTGGATCAAGCCCGCGTACTAGGCTGTGGTTCTGCGCCCGTTTCCCCTGCCCTGTTACGCTGGTATGAAAGTATTGGCCTGAACATCACCGAAGCGTGGGGCATGACCGAATCTTTTGCCTATAGCACGCTCAACCATCCTTTCCGAAGCGATAAAATTGGGTCTGTCGGCAACGCCGGTCCAGGCATCGAAGTGAAAGTGGCGGCGGATGAAGAGATCCTTGTTCGCAGCCAAGGACTGTTTGCCGGCTATTACAAGAACGAAGAAGCCACTCAGGCCATGTTTGATGATGATGGCTGGCTCCGTACCGGTGACATCGGGTTTATGGATGAAGACGGCTATCTCAGCATTCAAGGCCGTAAAAACGATACCTTCAAAACCGCCAAAGGGAAGTTCGTCTCACCGGTGCCGATTGAAAAGCGGATTGTTGACATCGGCAATATTGAAATGCTATGTGTGGTGGGCTCTGGCATGCCCGCCCCCATCCTCTTGGCCGTGCCGCATGACTACCCAAATTTCGATCCTGCCCGGTATGAGAAAAGTATTGAACGCATGGTCGCCATGATCAACAACGAGTTAGAATCACACGCCAAAATCAAAGGCGTGCTCATGATTAAATCACCGTGGAGCATAGAAAATGGCATTCTGACGCCGACACTCAAAATTAAGCGACACTTGCTTGAGAAACAATATCATGACATTGGCGCGCAATGGCCAAAAGACACCCTCATTCAATGGGAAAAGTGATCGCCCGTCAAAGACCAGCCTAAAAGGCGAATCAATCCCATAAAAGCCACCGTTGCGTGGCTTTTTACTGTCAACAAAATCAACAAAGTTATTTACAAAACAGATACTTAATTACCTTGTTTTTTCCCGTTATTTTACGCCGCCATCGAGTTGATATTGCTTACACTTTTCACTGCAATAAAAATTCACCCCTCAAAAAAAGTTAAACTGCGTCGAAATTTTTCACCCTCTCCCCTTCGAGGTGACACCCTTGAATAGCTGAACATTTCTTGGGGTGATACGTTGAGTGCATTTATTATCACTTTACTGCAGAAAATATGAAAAAGCCCAAGACTTTGAAAGTGTTATTACTGCTTGCTCTCTTTCCGCTCAGCCACTTTTCCCATGCTGAAACGATCACATTAACCGGTGCACAGAGCACGGACGGGGGCCTAACGTTAACCGGACCTCAACACACAGAATCCACACCTAATCAAACAGGTGACACGCAAGCGACCCCAACACAGCAAAATCTAGAAGAATACATTCGCCACCTGAACAGCTATGGCCGATTCAGTGGCAATGTATTGATCGCGAAAAACAATGAGGTGGTGTACGAGAAAGCCATTGGCTACGCCGATGTGAAACTCAAACGCCCAATCAATAAAGACAACTTGTTTAAAGTGGGCTCTATCACCAAGCAAATGACCGCGGTGACGATTTTACGCCTTCATGAACAAGGTAAACTCGACATAGACCAGTCTGTCTACCAATACTTCCCTAAATTGAACGATGCGAAAAACATCACCATTGCCATGCTGTTGAACCACACAGCCGGTTTGTATCGCGACCCGTCATGGCGCGAATACGACCAAAGTTGCTCTTCCAACGCATTGGTGAAAAACATCATCAATAAGTCGCGGGTGTATCCACCGAGCAAAATGTTCAACTACAACAACGCAGGCTATTACTTGCTGGGTGAAATCATTGAGCAAGTCACTGGCACACCTTACGAAGATTACATTACCGCTGAGATTCTCAGACCACTGGGCATGAAAGACAGCAGCATGAAACTGACCCTTTCTTTCCAGTTGGCGAAGTCTTACGAATTGTCTGGGCTTGTTGATGCACACATCACCCCACCAGGTTGTGCATGGGCGGCAGGTGAACTCATCACCACCGCGCGTGACTTGTTGGTATGGAGCCGTTCACTGAATACCGGACAAATCATCTCCCGAGAGTTGGTCGCACGCATGTACGAAAATCAATTTGGCGGATTCAATGAAGAAATTGGCGGCACATCTTACTTTATTCACCAAGGCGAAATTGATGGTTTCAAAGCGGTCTTGATCCAAGATCCTAAGTCGGATCTCACCATCATTGCCTTGAGTAATTTGTTCAATACCAATATCGACCTGCTTTCTATCGATTTGGTTAAAATCATGAACGATGAGAAACCGGTTGGTCGTGTCATTCCACCGAAGACCAATTTTGCCAACTGGCAGCATGATATTGACGTCATCGGTAATTACTTGGATAACGATGGTGTTCCTCTTCAAGTCGTTTATAAAGACGGGGTACTGAAAGCCAAGGTCAATCAATTTAATATTCCCTTGAAAATTCAAACAAGGAACAGCCTGTTCGCCGTCGGCATTGATAACCAGATCCGAATCAACCGCAATGACAACGAAACCACCAACGAGATTGTCTTCTTCTCGCGTGATGGCCGTTACTTATCCAGGTTCTCCCGTATTTCTAAATAAACCCCATACATCCGGCTGCCTTGTGCAGCCGGTTTCTTCTCAATTCACGCCCTGCGCGCTTTTCTGCTTTGATCAGCACGTTTTCACACAAACCCAAAATAAACCCTATTTTATCAGTACGTTATTACCTTCTTTGCGTTTTATTCCTTTCCGCCATTTCGGCAGGCATTCCTTCGATAACCGCCTGTTCCCCGTGTTATTCACCAGAAGGCGTGCCTACCTGTTATTTTTTTTCATTAACTTTCCATAAAAACAGTTTGATCAGAACCAAAACCAACCTTTACAACACGAATGATTACACCCTATTACACACACTCAACACCGTTATATCGACGAGTAATGAAAAACAAAAACAACATAATTACAATAAGATAAGTAAATTTCGCAGCCGCTACTTTCGCTCATCACACTTCAGTTTCGCCCAGTAAAATACTTAGATGTGGTTACATTTTTATCCACTATTAATCCTGATAAACTGAGCTTACGATAAGCATTAGTTTTACTCATTTTACGAACTTCAGAATTGCGGTCATAGTCGCACTCCGACCGAATACATATTACCTCCCGTATTTTCAACGTCGCGAACACTCAGTGACCTAAGGGTCCCAATAAAGCCACTTTCTTTCCGGAAAGGGCTTTTATTTTTTTGTCTGCTTTTTGGAGAATAACGTAGTGAACGAGCACGCTACTGTGGCACCACGTACGAGTGTTTGGGTACCAGTTACTGGACTCACCATTTTCGCAATCGCTTCAGGCTATTTAATGAGCCTGTTACCGCTCTCTTTGGTGAGTCACAACATTCCTACTCACGCCGCCAGTTGGTTGGCCAGTATTTTCTACGTAGGTCTGTTACTTGGCTCTATGTTAATTGAGCCTATTATCAAGCGCATTGGCCACCGTATGGCCTTTATTGGCTTTATCGCCCTTTTGGCGTTGTCTGTGGCTGTCATGGCGGTGTACACCACGCTCGGTGTATGGCTGGCGGCGCGTTTCATTGCCGGTATGGCCGTGGCGGGTATTTTTGTCGTGATTGAATCTTGGCTGTTGATTGGTGACAGTAAAGAAGAACGCGCCAAAAACCTTGGCCTTTACATGACATCGCTCTACGGTGGCACCACTGTGGGTCAGTTTGGTATCGGTATGTTTGGTACTACCGGCATGACACCGTTTGTTGTTGTCGTCATGTTGCTTTCGTTCGCCATGCTACCTGCATTCGTCTCGAAGAATGCCAACCCTGCAATTGAAGAGCATGTTAGCCTAACATGGAAACAAATTTTAGGGATCAGCAAGCCTGCACTGATCGGCTGTTTAGTCTCTGGCATCGTAATGGGCTCGATTTACGGTCTATTACCACTGGCTTTGCGTGCATCGGCAACAACGTCTAACAATGACCAAATCGGGGTATTGATGGCAGCGACGGTATTAGGCGGTATGTCTATTCAACCGATCATTGGCAAACTGTCTTGCCGTATGTCGAAATCATTGTTGTTGGCACTGGTGAGTATTCTTGGCGTGTTCGCTATGGGGATTTACCAACTAGACCAAAATTACATGACACACATTGTGGCGTTGGCGCTATTGGGCATGTCTGCGTTTGCACTGTACCCAATCGCAATCACACTGGCGTGTGACGGCATTGAATCATCGTCTATTGTTTCAGCAACGCAAATTATGCTGTTCAGCTACAGCGTAGGCTCGGCATTAGGCCCTGTGGCAGCACAGTACTTTATGCGTCAGAGCATTGGTTTGATGGGCTTTTTCTTTGCGGTATTGCTTGCAACGTCAATTTATATGTTGATTGTCAGCATGAAGACCAAACCAACGATCATTGCACAGTAAACATAAAATAGATTGCGTATACCAGATGGACAGTGAGGGTGGCACGGAGCAAAACGTGTCACTCACTGTTGATGAAATGAGTCGATGAATAGATAGGTATTTGTTCAGTAAGCGAAACATTTTATACCTATAAAAAAGAGCGGGCGCGACATTCGTCGCGCCCTTTGGTCTTACTTGCAGCAATCCGGCTACTAGGGTGCTCCCTGCATCATTCCATGATTAAGCTGTATCCGTCAGCGTCATCCTTTCTCTATCTATCCTAGATATGTCCTTTCGGTCCGCCTTGACCCATCAAAACATCCTGTCTTGACTCTCATCTCCTTCCTGGAGGTGTCCTTGACTTCAATCCTGAAGTGGTTCCTTGCATGTCGTCCTGACGAGTAAGCATCCTACCTACCCTATCGATTCCATCCGACGTTCCCTTCACAGTCCTTGTCCGATAAATCTTCCTGATTCACCGCCCTCATCCTGAGGTTGCCAACGTCCGTGGCTGCTTCCTGTTCCGTTCTGTCAGTTCCTTCCGACGAGGTACAGACTACGTGATTCCTGAGTACAAACAACCTACAGAGATCACACTTTTTGATCCTCTTAAATCAAGACTCAGCCGGTGTTTTCTAAGCCTCTGTTCTGCAAACATAATTCACCTTTAAAGATGAACAGAAAGTATAAAATTATTTATAACGAGTCATAATTTGTAAGCGATCTCGCACAAAGGGAGAGCATTATGCTCTCCCTCTCTGGCCTTCACTGGTGAAATATTGTGTCAAAATCAGCCCTTAACACACGTTCACGCCGTTTCTGCCCATTTTTCTAACTTACCCAGTAGGATGGATTTTTTGAATGGTTTGGCGACATAGTCATCCATACCCACATCAAAACACTTACTGATATCTTCATCGAGCACACTCGCTGTCAAGGCGATAATAGGTACTGCGGCTTTGCTGTTCGCACTTTCCCATTCTCGAATATTTTTCGTCGCCGTGAATCCATCCATCACAGGCATCATGCAATCCATCAGTACCGCGTTATAGACCTTCTCTGCGGTGATCATATCTACCGCTTCTTGGCCATTGTGGGCAAATTCACACGCATACCCCGCCTTGGTTAAAAACAAACCTGCGACACGCTGGTTGACCTGATTATCTTCAACGATCAATATTTTCTGCTGAATCGCGGCAACCGCTTCTATCGCAGTATTGGTCTCCACGTTCCCTGATGCCGTCACGGTTTGTGTCAGGGCTGTTTGCACCACTTTCGAAAAGCGATGTCCCAACAAGGGTAATGAAATAATCCCCATAATGTTGTCGTCGACACCGCTATGATCATCGGCATGCTGACAACCCAATAAGATAGGTAAACGAGGGCAAGCATCACGTAGCTGCTTAAGTTCCTGCGCCACATTGCCCGCATGAGAGGGGCAATACACCAAGGCATCAACCTGTTCATTCGCAACATCAGGCTTAATATCATGGGAAACTGTCGTATTTATGCCGTAAAAGGCACTTTCAAAGCACAAGCGCTCCACGACATCGGCACGCTGGGGTTCTGGCGCAATAATGCGTAAGGTTTTCCCTTGGCACTCTTTGAGTACGTCTGCTTTTTGTTGAATTACCTCAACGGTTAACGTGAAATAGAAGGTACTTCCCTGCCCTTTTTCTGATTCAAGGGCAATGTTACCCCCCATCAAATCAACCAATTGACGACAGATCGCTAAACCAAGGCCTGTCCCACCAAATTCGCGGGTGATCGATCCATCTTCTTGGGTAAACGGCGCAAAGACCTGCTTTTGTTTATCCTTCGCTATGCCGATCCCGGTATCCGTGACAGCAAAACGCAGACTCGCTTTACCGTCATCCGTACTCGCCTGCTGGCGAATCGAAATCGTCACACTGCCCGATTCGGTAAATTTCACCGCATTAGACGCCAGGTTCATCATCACCTGCCGGAGTCGGTATTCATCCATTTTCACGATATCGGGCACATCATGATCCAACGCGACATTTAATGCCAGACCGGTTCTTGCCTTCGCCAAAACAATCGACATGGTATCGTAGGCCACTTCACGTACGCGGCATTCACTCGGTGAAAGCACCAAATTACCCGATTCAATTTTCGATAAATCAAGAATGTCATTAATGAGTAACAACAAAGTTTGCGAAGACGTTTCAATGGTTTGCACGTATTCTGATTGAGAGGGCGTCAGTTTGGTATCGGTCAAAATACCGGACATCCCAATGATCCCATTCAGTGGCGTACGGATTTCATGTGACATGTTGGCCAAAAACGAACTCTTGGCCAAACTGGCCTTTTCCGCTTCCTCTTTTGCTTGGATCAGGTTTTTCTGATTTTGTACCCGCTCCTCTATGAGCTGGTTGAGCTGATGGCTAAAGACCGTAAATTCATCATTACCGTCCACGGTAATTTTGGCGTTCCCCGCTTTGGGGCGCTCCAAATTGGCCATGCCCTGTAAAATACGGTCAAGGTAGCTACCAATACGATGAATAAGGTTAGTGCCCAACAATATCAATAAGAGCGTTGAAAACACGATTGCCACTAAATACGCCACAATCATCTGCTTCGCATGCTGAATCGACGTATCGATATTCGCGGTCAGTTGCTGACTTATCTCTTCAACCACAAATTGAATAAGGGAAAGACGCTTGTCGAGTGTGGCAATATCTTGGGTGCTGTCGCGTCCTGCAAGCTCACCTGAAAATACCGCGTTGCGGATTTGGAAACTGTCCGCAAAGGCTGAATCAGCAAAAATCTGGCTGAGTAGATCAATCTGTTGTGGGGTCGCATTGATCGTTAAATAGCGCTCAATGGTTAATTGCTGGCGCTCAATGACGGTATCAAGGGGGTCGGTAAACTCCGTCAGTTCAGGGTGGGTATACATTAAATGGATATACCAGTTTTCTTGCTGGGCCCATAACTTCAACCATTGCAGTTGATACAAAATCGACAATTGTTGTTCAATACTGCCATCGTGCACATCCAGCGCGGATTTTTCTAGCAACACCAACCGTTGTACGGCGAGATCCACCCCCCATTCGGACCAATCATTAATCTCTTCGGCAGCAATATCAGAATAATCATCAATCAATACCTGCATCTCTTCATTGATGAGTTGCATCTGTGCCGTTGTTTCCGCATTAAATGCTTGGCTGCTTAATGCCGCCATTTTCGACGTAAACAACACCGCTTGCTGGGTTTGTTCTGTCGCAGGGCGATCATTCAATTTTGACAACTTTAATTCATGCACAGCGTCCGAAAATTCAGAGCCCGTTGCTAACAGTGCCATGCGCGCCTGTAAGGCATTCAAGTTGTTCACGCGTTCAAACAATAACTTTAACTCAACCACCGTATAAATAGAGGCAAAAATCAGTGGCAATATCACTAAGCAAAGTAGCCTAAGTTTTATTGAGAAGCCATTCAATAGGCCCATAGTCGCTCCTTGTTAAAATTATTGTCTTGCCTAGTTGTAGTAACATCAATGTCTACTATCATTTATAGCAGGGTTAATTAATGATGATGGAAATTTATTGATGTTCAATGGACTGAGTTTTCTCACTTTTTTTCCAGCATTACTCATCGGGACGTCGCTGATGTTAAGTAGTGTGACCGTGCAGGCCAACACAGAGCAGGAGGTGGAATTTGCGGTATTTTCGATGAATGGGGATCTTCCTCCATTAACGAAAAGCAAAACAAGAATGCTATATAAAGGAAAGACTAAAAAGATAAATGGCAGTATTAAGATTATTTTGGTGGATTTACCTGAGCATTCCATGCTTCGGGAAGAATTTTATACCATGCTGCTCGGTAAATCCGTCACGCAAATGAATGGCTATTGGGCCAGTTTGTCCTTTTCAGGCAAAGGGACGCCGCCGGAAGAACTGAACAGTGGCGACATTAAAGATATTCTTGAGTGGTTAAATGCCAACCCCAACGGCATTGCCTATGCCCCCATCAGTGCCGTGCCTGAGAACGCCAATATTTTAATCACCGTCTTACAAGGAGAGTAAAGACATGGCTAAATTCCCTTTTCTTCCGCTGTCTTTGCTTATGATCCCTTGCAGTGGAATGGCGGCGATTTCCCTTACCGACAACCTATCCATCAGTGGGTTTGGCTCAACCTCTATTACACAATCTGACAACAGCGTGCCGATTTTCGTCCACCGTGAAATCAGTGACGATACCTGTTATGACTGTGATACCACTTTCGGGTTGCAAGCCGACTTGGCTTTATCCGATGCGTTCAATGCCTCTGTACAGGTGATTAAACGCCCGCAAGATGAATGGTCCGATCCTGAATTGGAATGGGCGTACCTCAGCTATGAATACGACAATTTTACCTTCCACGGTGGCCGATTACGTATTCCGCTTTTTTTGGTCTCACAATATTATTACGTGGGTCAAGCCTATCCGTGGGCGCGTCCACCGCAAAGTGTATACGACAGCTTATTAGGGGTGACGTTCTATGATGGCCTGAGTGCCACATGGCAATTCGAGTTAAATGATGAATTGGTGATGAGTGCTTCGCCCTTCTATGGCTTTGGTCGTAAAAATGACATAGAGATTGGCGCATCAAAAATCACGGTGGATGCCGATTACCTGGCCGGATTGTCTGCCGAATTAAGTGGGTTTGATTACCGTATTCATTTCAGCTATCTGCGTACCGTCTACACCATGACGTCGGATATTAACCCTGAAGAAGAAACGCTCAACATTTACACCCTAGGGGCAGAATACCTATGGCATGACTGGCAGTTTATGGCTGAAGTACACACTGATAATATCCAGAGTAACTGGTATATTTCTGCGGCCTACACATGGGATAAGTTTACGCCTTATGCCGTATATGAAGAGAGCCACCAGCGCCGCAAAACACGCGGAGCAACCTTGGGCGTACGTTACGACGTCACACCGACGATTTCCCTTAATGCGGAATGGCAAGGGGTGTACATGACAAGCTCCGATTATGATCAGTTTGATATTGGCCAATTTATAACGCCACCCGCCGTCACGGGTGAAGACAAAGATGCCAACGTGTACACCTTGATGTTGAATTTTATCTTCTAACCTTTTTACTGCTTATACATGCGCCACTCAATGCACTAGCACTAATGATATCAATAAAAAGAGGCCACCTCATCGGTGGCCTCTTTGTCTTTCATAATGCTGTATGACTTAACTCACATCACTTAACTGACGTTATTTAACCTGCGTGATTAAACCAGACTATTTAACCAGCATGGCCGCACCGAATACACCGGCGCTGTCACCCAATTGCGGTTTCACAATGTGGGTATTTAGCACAGGATTGAACAAATGCGGCAAAATCGCTTGCTTGCCTTGTTCGTACAATGAGTCAATGTTACCCACCCCACCGCCGACAACAATCACATCGGGATCAAGCACATTGATGATACGCGCCACGGCGACACCAAAATATGCATGCATACGATCAACGGTTTCTGACGCCAGCGCATCCCCCTCTTGCGCCATCGCTAAGATTTGAGGCAAGCGAACTTTCGGTTCCGTTTGGGCTGACTGATTGTAGAAACGCTCTAAGCCGGTTCCTGACAAAACGGTTTCAACACACCCATGCTGACCACAGTAGCAAGGAGCACCATCCAGCTCTAAGGGGTTATGCCCCCATTCACCCGCAATACCGTGGCAGCCGTATAATGGCTTGCCATTGACCACAATACCCGCCCCGACACCGGTACCCATGATGATACCAAACACCACTTCCGCATCCGGATTAATCGCATGTGCCGCCCCTAGTTTGGCTTCTGCTAAGGCAAAACAGTTGGCATCGTTCGCCAGTTTCACCGGCACACCCAAACACGCGGTTAAATCTTTGTCTAACGGCTGGCCGTTAAGGTGAGTCGAGTTACAGTTTTTCATCACGCCGGTCGCGGGGTCTAGCGTACCCGGCGTACCAAATCCCACCGCCGTAGGGGATTCCCCTACCAGCTCAATACAGCGGTCAATCAGGCGTTTAATTTGGTTAATGACATGCTGATAGCCTTTATCGCCTTCCGTGGGAATGCGCTCTCTTAATACACAACGGTCATCGTCATACGCCATCACCGCACATTCAATTTTTGTGCCGCCCAGATCGATTCCCCAGTAATACTTACTCATCAGTGTCTTCTGTCCTTATTAGATTTAAATATCTGTGTTTACATAACCCGTATTTAGCGGTCCGTCTTTGCAGAGCCGCATGGTGCAATGCAATCAGCAAAGCGCTTAAATTCAGCCATACTTAGACTAAAGCGTTGTGATCATTTGCTTTATATCCCCTCATCATAGGGGATTAGCAATATTTTTAACGCGTTTTACCGCAGACTTTGGAGATAAAGTGATGTTTTTGAAAGAAGCACGAACTGGCGATCTGGTGGATGTGGTGGATATGTCATCACTGGTTAACCCGTTTTATTCACAAGTCACGGTGCAATACCAGTCTGGTGAAGATCTTGCCGATCCGGTAAAAATCAACAAGCAGCAACTGTCGTTCCCTTCCGGCGAAGACTTGCCGGAATGTTGGACCAATGGGTTCTATCGCCAGTATCCACAGAGATAACAGACGACTGATTTTTCGGCACCATCCGGCTTTTCAGTGGAAACAAAAAAGATAGCCCGAAGGCTATCTTTTTTTATTGTATACGTTCTCTCTCGTCACACTAACCAGCTAACTACGCGCTCATTACAACGCAAACTGCTTACAAAGTAAGGTGACTCACTCGCTGGCTAATTTGCGTCGTCAGACGCTCAACGCCCTCAGACAGGGCGTTAACCTGCGCATTGTAACCGTCTTCAGCCAGCGGCACCTGAATGAAAAATGGCTGACGGATCACCGCCTCCCCCTCACCATTCACCACCATCCACTGGCCACTCAACTGTGCCAGACCTGAATAATGGCCGTTAAACTGCGTGAATTGCAGCTGCAATTTAGGCAGATCCATCGCATTCACCACAGGCGTCAGCTGATCAAACCAGTAGGTCGATTGCTTTTGACGCAAATCGTCAATCACCGCACGGGTAAGCTGCTTTGACAGGCTTTCTGCCCACAAATTATGTTGCGCTTGCACCACTTCGGTCGGGCTCACTTGGTAAACCAATCCGGTGCCGCCCAAATGTTGCGCCACCTCAACAGGGCGCACAATCATGACTGGCTGTTGCGCAGTCGCACTGAGCAGCGTCGTTGACGCCTCATTCATTGGCAACAAATAGGTCGTGGTCACCGGCTCTGCGGTGCTGCTGCATCCTGCCAAAACGAGCACTGCGGCGGCTAAAAGGCTTTTATACATGCTTATTGTCCTCGTACCGGAATCGGATCGGCCGGTTTTTCACCCGTGAAAATTAATGAATTCGGTTTCTCATTGAGCTGTCTCAACACGGGCTGCAGCTCCGTCATCACTTGCTCAAACTGATCGAGTGCTTGCTGCAAGTTCTGATACGGCGCGCCTTCCGGCCCATACCCATTTAAGGTTTCTTGGATCTGCTGCAAACTGTCGCGGATTTCCGTCGGGATCGCCTGTGTGTCTTGCTTCGCCAACAACTTATTCACCTCATTGGCCACTTTTTCTGCCGCAACCATTGTTTGTTGTGATGTTTCCAAGGTGCGGTTAAGCGTCAGTAACGTATCTTCAACCGGCAGGTTGTTGATCTTATTCAAGATAGACGACACTTGTTTCTGGAACTGCGCAAACCCACCCGCTTTGGTCGGGAAGATGTCGTAGTTGGCATAATGGGTGTTCTTCGGCATTTTATCGTCCGGATACACCTCGGTATCAATCAACAATGCACCGGTGAGCAAGTTACCGGTTTTCAGTGTTGCACGCAGGCCATTTTTAAATTCCGTCTCAAGGCTTGCCTTTAACTCAGCCAACGACGTGTAATGCACATGCGTATTCACACGGCCCAGCTCAATGCGAATCAATACCGGAATGTCTTTATTGGTGAAGCCTTCACTTGCCGTCGGTAGATTCAATGGGACTTTTTTCACCGTACCGATACGAATACCGCGGTATTCAATCGGTGCACCCGGTTTCAAGCCGCGCACTGACTCATCAAACAGCATGACGTATTCAAGGTATTCATCAAAGAAGCGTTCACGCACGTCTTTCATATTATTGTACAGACGGAACTTCGACATCTGCTTGGTGACCAATTCACCCGGCTCACGGCCATTCGGCACTTTGAAACTCACACCGCCGGTGATCAACGATTCAATCGAGCCGATTTTTAAATTAAAACCTTCCGCCGACATTTGCAGATCCACCCCAGAGGTTAACCAAAAACGGGTGCGTTTACGGATCAAACTGTCATAAGGCTGGAAAATAAACAGGTTATAATGGGCTTTTTTCGTTTTGGTATCGAACGTGGTTTGTTCCACTCGGCCAACGGTAAAGCCTTCATACAAGACCGGATCACCCACCGCCAATTTACCCGCTTCGTTATGGCTAAGTACTATGCGCAGCCCTTTTGCATCTGGCGGCGCAACAGGCGGCACGTCCAGCACTTCAAAGTGGCGTTTATCTTTTTCTGAACGCCCAGGCTGAAGCTGAATATAAGAACCGGACAGCAAGGTTTCTAACCCTGACACCCCAGACTTACCAATGCGCGGCTTCACCACCCAAAACAGGGTGTCATCTTTCAGCATTCGCGCAGCGTCTTTGTCCATTTGTGCGGTTACTTCAATCGCACTGTAGTCTTCGTTCAGTGTCACACCGGTGACCACGCCGACTTTTACGTTCAGGGCTTTGATCTCGGTTTTTCCGACTTCAATGCCTTCTGCGGTATCCATTTTCAGAGTAATTTCCGGCCCTTGGCTGGTCATAAACTGAAATAACATCCAAATACCGATGCCGATCGCGATCATCGGCACTAACCAGATGGAAGACACCTGCTTTATCGATTGGGTCTTTGCCCTTGATGCTGGTTGCTCGCTCATAAACTCGCTTTCTCTTTATAATGGTTTTCACGCGCAGAAGATGCCGCAACATCTGTTTCCTTCTGCCAGAAGACTCGAGGGTCAAACGTCATTGCCGACAACATGGTGAGCAACACCACACAGGCAAATGACAGGGCGGCGGGACCGGGATAAATCGCCATGAGATTTTGCAATTGCACCAAGGCAACCAAAATCGCCACCACGAAGATATCAATCATCGACCAGCGCCCAATAAATTCCGTCATACGGTATAGCTTAAGGTTTTTTATCGCTTTTTTCTCATCCGACAGCACCCCTTTCTTTGCGTGGATATACAACCAAATCAACGCAAAGACTTTCGCCATCGGGATCACGATACTGGCAATGAAAATCACCGCGGCAATGGGGTAGGATTTTAACTGCCACAATAACACTACCCCTTCCATGATGGTCGAACCTTCCGTTTTGCCTAAGCTGACGGTATACATCATGGGGTACAAGTTCGCGGGCAGCAAAAAGACACAGGCAGCAATCAACAAGGCCCATGACCGCTGTAACATTCTGTCGGGGGCATACGGGTGTAATTTACCGTGACAACGGCAACAACGGGGATGTTTCTCGTCCGTCATCGGGTTCAACTGCGCACAAATATGGCAACTGATATGGTTATGATCGTGATGGCAATCGCCTGCTTTCACCCCGTCAATGGGCTTAATCGGCAAGAATTGTAACCACAGCCATGTGCGGTCAGCCATCGAGACGCACTTCACCACCAGCAAGGTATACAGACAGAACGCCCAAAAAGACATGCCCAGTCCGATATCCGCCAACGAGGCAATTTTGATCAAGCTAACCAATACGCCGATCAGAAACACATCCACCATCAACCACGGTTCTATCGTGATCATGGCGCGACATAGCCGCTTTTCACCGACTGAAATAACCTTGCTGGATTTGCCGGTCAATATCCGTCCGGCTCGGTAATACAGGTACAGTAACGAGACTAAATAGGCCGCTGGTAACACTAACACCGTCAGCAACAATAGAATCGCCAACAAACTGTTTTCAAACACATTCAGCATCGTTGCTGCGTGCATTAACGTGATTTCTTGGCTGATCCCTTTAACGCTGAATGACATGAAAGGAAAGCTGATACTTGCCACCAACATGACGAGGCAAGCGATCCCGTAAGAAAGGGGACGTTGAAACGGCTGGGCAATACGTTTGACTAACGTATGTTCACATCGAGGGCATGACGCTTTTTCATTATCTGCCAACACTGGCAGTTCAACCACTAAACCGCATTCTTCGCATCCGACAAGCATTGGTGGCTCTTGTGGTTTGCTCATGTAACACCCTGACAATTTGACATTAAATCATTATATACCCAACCTCACAGAAAATAGTATCAAACCCTTAAATAAAAAACACCATTCATAATAAGCACCCACAAACGCCGTTCATACAGCGCTTGGATTTCTACCCTATTCCGCCAACAACGCATCCGTTTTTGCCGCACAAATACAATCATTTTTATGCAGCCCGTTGGCCGAATGGCTCCACCAACGCACGGTCACTTTCCCCCACTCCAACGTAATTTCTGGATGGTGCTTTTCTGCTTCGGCCAAGGCCGCGACTTTATCGGTCAGTGCCCAGGCCAATTTGAAGTTTTTAAACACAAACCGACGTTCTAACTGCTGAATCCCCTCACGCTCTATCACCGTCCAGTCCGGCAATTCGACCATCAAACGCGCCAACTCGGCTTCCGTCACTGTCTGCGCTCCCACCTGGCACGCTTCGCACTGTAATGTCTTTAATGCCGTCATCACTGATCTCCTTTGCTTGATTTATGTTCTTCCGCTTATCTTATGTTTATCGCTTTCTCTCTACCGTCTTATCTTCTTTCGCACATCAACCGTTTTCGGTCACTGCATGCGTTGGCTTCACCTTGGCTTCAAACAATGGCTTATGCAGCCCTTTGGCTTTCGCCTCTGCCACTAACGCCATGACATCCATTTGAGCGACATCGTATAACTGCTGAATCGAGTCCAGTACAAAGTAGACGGGCTGCATGATGTCGATGCGGTAAGGCGTACGCATGATTTCGACCGGATCAAAAGGCTGGTGAACCGGCTTCGTCCTCTGACTGTCAGCCTGCAAATCGTCATCAGCCAACAAAGCGTATTGGGTTTCCCCTGGCGACGATAAAATCCCGCCCCCGTAAATCCGCGTCGCGGGCGTGTCTGCCGTGCCTTGTGTTTCTTTCAGTAATCCGAACTCCACCGTAAACCAATACAGACGCGCCAGATAAACCCTGTCCTCATGGCTGGCATTTAACCCAAGCTGACCGTATTTATGGGTAAATTCCGCAAACGCCGGATTCGTCAGCATGGCACAATGCCCAAAGATTTCATGAAAAAAGTCTGGCTCTTGCAGGTAATCAAACTCTTCACGGGTACGCAGGAACGTCGCTACCGGAAACTGCCGCTGAGACAATAGCGAGAAGAACCGGTCAAAATTGATGAGCGCCGGCACCGCCGTGCATTGCCAGCCGGTGGTTTGGCGTAATACGTGATTGATTTCTTCAAGCTGTGGTACACGGTGCGTCGGTAGATCGAGTAAATCCAGTCCATGCAAGTACGCCTGACAGGCACGCTGAGGCAAGCATTGGCGTTGCCGAGTCACCAAATCATGCCACACCGCATTTTCTTCCTCGGTCCAATGTACGATCCCTTGCGGGTCCGGTTTCTTTGATACGTATTGCGTCATACAGTCCCCCTAACTCGCAAAAAAACTCGCAATAAAACGCCTTATATTGAGCGTAGGTAGGGATAACACACTCAATAAAGTCGGTCTCAACATTGAGTACCTAGCAAGCTGTAAGCAAATTTTTACAACTGTGCGTTAGCTTCCTCGTCGATTTATTGCTGTATTGCCCCGTGTGAACCAAAGTTAAATTAATCCTGCTATCGACTCGCTACTCTCTGTCGGTTCACTCGCCAAGCAAGGAGGACGCCATGCCACAATGGTTTCAGTTTCCCATCACCGAAGGACGTGCCTCGCGTCAGGCGCATTGTGATTTACCGGATGGCACGTATGAGCGCGAATGCGGCAAAGAAGGCTTTTTCGGCCCCGCCAGCCACATGTATCACGCTCACCCGCCGACAGGGTGGATCCAATGGGAAGGGCCATTGCGTCCCCGTGCGTTGGACACCAACAAGCTCGATGCCACCGTGGATTCCCCATGGCAAGCGCCCCTGCTGCTTTCTAACCATCAGCTCAAACTGCGGATCTGGCGTTGTGACCATGCCATGACCCATTTGGCGCGTAATGGTGACGGGGATGAAGTGTTTTTTATCCATCAGGGCCGTGGCGATCTGTTTTGTGATTACGGCCATTTACCGCTTGAGGACGGTGATTATGTGGTGCTGCCTCGCGCCACCAGCTGGCGTCTCGTCCCGCATACACCGATGACGCTACTGATGATTGAAGCGACCCACAGCAGTTATCAAATGGCCGATCGCGGCTTGATTGGCCAGCATGCGATTTATGACCCCGGCATGTTAGAACACGCCAAAATCAATGACAGATTTCTCGCCCAACAAAGCCAAACCCAAGCCAGTAATGAGCAACCGTGGCTGGTGCACCTCAAAGCGCGCAATCAACTCAACATTCTGACTTACCCGTACAACCCGTTAGATGCACAAGGCTGGAAAGGTAACCTGACCGCCTTCAAACTCAATTGGCGGGCAATTCGCCCCATCATGAGTCACCGTTACCATGTGCCGCCTTCTGCCCATACCACCTTTGTGGCTGATGGCTTTGTGATTTGTACCTTTGTTCCCCGCCCGATGGAAACTGATCCCGGCGCATTGAAGGTGCCGTTTTTCCACAACAATGATGACTACGACGAAGTGCTGTTCTATCACCGCGGTAATTTTTTCAGCCGCGACAACATTGACGCGGGCATGATCACTCATCACCCTTGCGGCTTCTCTCATGGCCCCCACCCCAAAGCCTTGGCGGCCAGCTTATCCGCTGATGCGCCCGTGAAAAAAAACACCGATGAAGTGGCCGTGATGATCGATGCCCGCTACCCACTGGATGTGGCGGACTTACCGGAGGGGGTAGAAAACACCGATTATGTCTACGCTTGGTTAACCCCCACGCCGCCGCCGTCACGCTAATGCGAGACGATCTGCTGTAAGGAGATAAACGCCGTGAAATTTGCCTCTCTCAACCAAGGCCGTGATGGACAGTTGATCATCGTTTCCCGTGATTTACGTCTTGCTGTCCATGCCCACGATATCGCCCCGACGCTGCAATTTGCCCTCGATAATTGGGCATTGGTCGCCCAGCCTCTGCAACATCTTTATCAGCAACTCAATGACGGCCACGCCCCTAATGCGTTTCCGTTCAATGCCCGTTTGTGCAGTTCACCGTTGCCGCGCGCCTACCAATGGGCCGATGGCAGTGCTTACGTCAACCACGTTGAATTGGTCCGCAAAGCCCGCGGCGCTGAAATGCCTGACAGCTTTTGGACCGATCCGCTGATGTACCAAGGCATGTCGGATCGCTTTTATGGCCCGACCGATGACATTTTGATGGCCGATGAACGCTGGGGGATCGACTTTGAAGGGGAAATCGCCATTGTGACCGATGACGTCCCGATGGGGATCCGTACCGAAGAAGTCCACGATCACATTCAGTTACTGATGCTGGTCAATGATGTGTCGCTCCGCCAGCTGATCCCCGCAGAACTGGCCAAAGGCTTTGGGTTCTTTCAATCCAAACCGTCGACTGCGTTTTCTCCGGTGGCTGTCACGCCGGACGAACTGGGGGAACACTGGCATGAATTTAAACTGCACCACCGCTTACGGGTATCGCTCAATGGTCAGCACTTTGGCCACCCCCATGCCGGCACGGACATGACGTTCAATTTCGCCGAACTGGTGCAGCACGCCGCCAAAAGTCGGGCGCTCAGTGCGGGTAGCATCATTGGCTCGGGGACGGTATCCAATAAAGATCGTAGCCAAGGTTCATGCTGCATCGCAGAAAAACGGATGTTGGAAATACTGGCACATGGTGAACCTCGCACCCCCTTTATGGCCTTTGGCGATACCGTACGCATTGAAATGACCGATGACCAAGGGCAATCCATTTTTGGGGCCATTGAACAAACCGTCACGCGCTACACCCACCAGTATCGCGAAGACGATTTGAATCACCACAACCCGCACCGTCTTTAATATCAACCGCCTCTTTAACCGCGTAGTGAGCATGGCACGCACGGATAATAAACAGGGTTCGACTATGAAGCTTTATGATTATTACCGCTCATCGGCAGCGTATCGGGTCAGGATCGCCCTTAACCTCAAGCAGGCCTATTACCAGTCTGTCGCCATTTCCTTGCTCGACGATGCACAAAATGCCGCCGCGTACAGTGCGATCAACCCGCACCGTTTAGTGCCCGGATTAGACGCGGGCTTTGGGCTTGAATACGGTCACGCACCTGACGGGCACGTGAACGATGGCGAACAGCCGAGCCACCACGCACAAGGCGTACTCGGCCAGTCATTAGCCATTATTGAATATTTGGATGAACGCTTTCCCGAACCACCGCTGTTGCCGAGCGATTTATGGCAAAAAGCCCGCTGCCGTGAAATGGCCTTGACCGTGGCGTGTGATATTCACCCACTCAATAATTTGCGGGTATTGAATTACCTCAATACGGAATTTGGCGTGCAGCAGAATGAAAAAATGGTGTGGTATCACCACTGGCTGGAACGCGGTTTTCAAACCTTGGAGGCTTTGATTTCCCGACAATCCGCCGCGCTTAATGCGGCACCAAACGCTCACGGCAATAACAGCCTCCACCCCAGCACCGGCACTGACACCAGCTGCAACGCCAGCAACGCACAGCAAACACCGCGCTTTTGTTGTGGCGACACCCCGATGCTGGCCGATTTATGTTTGATCCCCCAACTGTACAACGCCAAACGGTTTGGGTTCGACCTCCAGCCCTTTCCGCACTTACTCGCCATCGAACAACACTGCTTAGCCCTGCCCGCGTTCATTGCCGCGCACCCTGACAATGTCGGTGATCACTGACGAGGAGATCAATGATGACAACCTCACAACCGCAAACCGATGCCGCATCATCTTCCACGCCCTTGTGGACGCCCTCTTCGGATCGCGTCCACAACAGTTTGCTCTATGCCTTTATGCAGCGACTCACCCAGCAGGGACATGGGCCATTTGCCGATTACGCCCAGCTTCACGCATGGAGCGTGACACACAGTGATATTTTTTGGGATCAACTGTGGGATGCCTGTCAGGTCGTGGGGGCGAAAAAGCCGCCCGTGTCGTATTACCCGCCAGACAGCAACATCCCCGCGAAAGACACTCAATGGTTTCCGCATGCCAAACTCAATTACGCTGAAAACATCCTGAAAAATTGGCACCGAGAGGCCGAAACCAACGCCCTTGTCTTTTACCCTGAGGGCCAACCGCAACAAGCAGAGTGCCTGACGTGGCAGCAGCTTTATCAGCAAACTGCACAACTGGCGCAATACCTCCACCAAGCAGGCGTGCGTAAAGGAGATGTGGTAGCAGGCTACCTGCCCAACCTGCCGCATACCGTGGTCGCGATGCTGGCCACCAGTGCTCTGGGGGCCATTTGGACCTCCACCTCACCGGACTTTGGCGCCGACAGCGTGGTGGAGCGCTTCGGACAAACCGCGCCAAAAGTCCTGTTCTTTGCCGATGGTTACACCTTTAACGGGCAGGCTTATGCCCTGCATGACAAAGTCGCGGCTATTGTGGCGCAACTGCCCTCGCTGACGCATTGTGTGTCAGTGGCTTATCTCGCGGTGTCTTATTCTTCTTCTCGTTCTTCTTTTCATCCCTCTTCTCGCCCTGCTTCTCATTCTTCAGCCCATGACCCATCGGATACACCGTCGGATACACCGTCGAGTGCGGCGCAAGCACATCCCGTACAAGCGACATGGGAAAAGATATGTGAAGGCTCTGGCCCCTGCGAACTGGGTTTTGTGCCTGTGGCATTTAATGACCCGTTGTGTATTTTGTATTCCTCCGGCACCACCGGCAAACCCAAGTGCATCGTGCACACCGTGGGCGGTACCTTGCTCAATCACCTGAAAGAGCATCAGCTGCACAGTGATATTCAGCCCGCCGATACCCTGTTTTACTACACCACCTGTGGCTGGATGATGTGGAACTGGCTTGTCTCCGGCTTGGCATCAGGCGCCACCTTGGTGCTGTATGACGGCTCACCGTTTTACCCTGACGGCAACGTGTTGTGGGATCTGGCCGATGATGCGGGCATTACCCACTTGGGCGTGTCTGCGAAATACCTTGAAAGTCTTGAAAAACACGCCATCGCTCCGCGCCATTCTCATTCCCTCACCGCACTCAAAACGCTGTTCTCTACCGGCTCTGTGCTCTCACCTGAACAATTTGATTACGTGTATCAGGCCATCAAACCGGATCTGCAACTGGCTTCCATTTCTGGCGGCACCGATATCTGCGGCTGCTTTTCCCTCGGCAACCCGATCAGCCCCGTGTACCGCGGCGAATGCCAAGGGCGCGCATTGGCGATGGATGTACAGGTATTTTCAGCGCAAGGTGCGCCGCTGCAACAGACGCAAGGGGAACTGGTCTGCACCAACAGTTTCCCCAATCAGCCGTGGGGATTCTGGCAAGATGCTGATGGCGCGCGCTATCACCATGCCTATTGGGATACCTTCCCCAATGTGTGGCATCACGGGGATTATGTGTCGCTACAGCCCACTGGCGGCATGGTGTTTTATGGGCGCTCCGATGCCGTGCTTAACCCTGGGGGCGTCCGTATCGGGACCGCCGAGATCTATCGGCAGGTGAATCGTTTTAACGCCGTTGTGGATGCCGTGGTGATCAGCCAAGATATTCCGTTATCTGCGACAACGCCTGACAGTCAGCCAGCATACCTCGATCCTGCAAACCGCAACCCAACACGCCACAATCAGACAAGCCACGATGTGCGTGTGGTGTTGTTTGTGCAGTTAGTACAAGGGGTCACATTAGATGACACACTCAAACAGCAGATCTGCCAACGGATCCGCGAGCAATGCTCCCCGCGCCATGTGCCTGCGGTGATATTGGCGGTCGATGACATTCCCCGCACCCGCTCAGGCAAGCTGGTGGAATTGGCCGTCCGACAAGTGGTGCATCATCAACCCGTGGACAACCTCGGTGCACTGGCCAACCCCGCAGCGTTAAACGGCTTTAAAAATCGGCCAGAATTAGCCCTGCCGTGACCTTGTTTTATCTGGAATGTGAGCGGGATTGCTGATTTATCCAACGACTGAAAGTGACCGAGTAACGCATCAAGACCCTAAGTGATATGATGACAGCCACCAATCAGGATGAATAAAACGAATCTATGAAGCGCATTCCAACCAATATCATTACCGGCTTCCTTGGTGCGGGTAAAACCACGGCGATTTTGTCACTTTTGGCGCGTAAGCCAGAAAATGAAAAATGGGCCATTCTTATCAATGAATTCGGCAACGTCGGTGTCGATGGGGCAATTCTTGATCAACAAGGCGCCATCGTGAAAGAAGTCCCTGGCGGCTGCATGTGTTGCGTGGCAGGTTTGCCGATGTCTGTCGGCATCAATGCCCTGCTGGCACAAAAACCCGACCGCCTGCTGCTTGAGCCAACCGGCCTTGGGCACCCAAAAGAGATCATCAGCAAGCTGACCTCTGACACCTACCAACAATACATCGATTTGAAAGCGACGATTACGCTGGTGGATCCTCGTCACTTCTCTGACACCCTGTACACTGACAACCAAAATTTCCAAGATCAAATTGCACTGGCCGACGTCGTCGTTGCCAATAAAGTGGATCAGTGTGTGGATTACGATCTGTTCGCATTTGAAACCTACGTTGAGCAAATCGAACCGAAAAAGGCCGTCCTTGGTCAAGTGGAGCAAGGCAAACTGCAGTTAGACTGGCTGGACATTGATCGCTTAGCCCGCCATGCGGCGCACAGTCACGATCACCACCATCACGCAGACAGCGAAGAAGCGGCACCACTGCCGGGTTTTGAGCTGGCACCGGGGCAAACGTTCGTACGTAAAGAAAACAGCGGCCAAGGCTACCGTAGCTGTGGTTGGTTCTTTGCCGCCGAGCAACTGTTCGATTTTTCCCAACTTTTCTCACTACTGACTAATCTTAATGCACAGCGTGTGAAAGCCGTGGTGAATACCGAGCGTGGCTGTTTTGCGTTCAACGTCGTCAACCAAGTGGTGTCAGTGAATGAGCTGACACTGGAAGGCTTTGAATCGCGCATTGAAGTGATCAACAAAGAATTGCTGCCATGGGATGAGCTGGAACATATCCTTTGTGCGATGACGAGTGAAAAATAACCCAATTTTCACGCGAACTAGCACTATCACCCATAAAAACTCGCAAACAAAGAAACAATCTGATTACATATTGCTTTCATTTCAATAGAAATATCAGAGTGTTTATTTTTCATGCTGGCACAGCCGCGAGTGATACCGCTGCTTTGCCGCATGAATCATTCACAGCCTGAGTCATCAGGCTGATACGACGCAAGGAGCAACTATGCTTAACCCTGCAACCGCCCAGGCGGTTATTGATCACGCACTGTTTCTCGGTGCGGATTTTGCCGAATTATTCGTAGAACACCATCAGTCGAGCTCTGTTGAGCTGATTTCCGGCGAGATTGACAAGATCAACTCCGGGATTGATTTCGGGATCGGCGTACGCCTGTTCTTCGGCCATAAAGTGCTTTATGGCTACACCAACAGCACCGACGAAGAAGAACTGAAACGCGTTACCGACCTGCTTGCCGCCAAAGACAAACGCGATCAAATCGCGACAGCCGGATCACTGAACCTGAGCCGTTATGCCAACAAGCATCAGTGCCAACAGCCACTGAGCCAAGACGGCCACCTTGCAGCGAAAATCGAATTCCTACGCCAATGTAATACTGCCGCCCGTGCGGAAGATGAAAAAATCAATCAGTTCATTGGCCGCATTCTGCAACGTGAACAACAAATCGAAATCTTCAACTCGACCGGTTTACACATTGGCGATACCCGCCACTACACCCGCGTAGCCGCCACCGCAATTGCCCAGAACGGTAGCGAACAATCTACCGGCTTCGAAGCACCGGGGGCACTGACAGGCTGGGAGTTCAACAACCGCCTGGATGCCAATGAACTGGGTCACACGGTAGCAAAACAAGCGATGGTCAAACTGTTTGCGGCAAACTGCCCATCCGGTGAAATGCCCGTCATTATCGGCAACGGCTTTGGTGGCGTTATTTTCCACGAAGCATGTGGCCACCTGCTGGAAACCACCTCTGTCGCGAAAAAAGCCTCTGTCTTCCATGACAAAATGGGCGAAATGATCGCACACCCTGCGGTCAGCGCGGTGGACGATGGCACGATGGAAAATGAATGGGGCTCTATCAACATCGATGATGAAGGCATGGAAACCCAGCGCACCCAGTTGATCAAAGATGGCAAACTGACCAGCTTCATGGTTGACCAAATGGGCGCACGCAAAACCGGTTACGCACCGACAGGCTCTGGCCGTCGTGAATCGTACAAGTTTGCCCCCACCTCCCGTATGCGTAATACCTTCATTGAAGCGGGCGACAGCTCACTAGAAGAAATGCTCAGCACGGTTGAACGAGGTATCTACGCCAAGAAGATGGGCGGCGGCTCAGTACAGCCGGGCACCGGTGAATTCAACTTCGCCGTGCAAGAAGCCTACCTGATTGAAAACGGTAAGATCACACAGCCGCTAAAATCCGCCACCTTGATCAGTACCGGTCCGAAAGTACTGAAAGAAATTTCCATGGTCGGCAATGATTTCGCCCTCGCCGCCGGTATGTGCGGATCGGTCAGTGGCTCCGTGCCAACCACCGTTGGCCAAGCCGCGCTTAAAGTTGACAACATTCTTGTAGGGGGTAACTAATGGCGGATCAACAACAACTTCAAGCCGCGATTGATCAAGTACTGGAACGCGTAAAAGCGGCCGGCGCCGATGCCGATGTGATCGCCAGTGGCAGCAACAATTTCTCCTTGAAAGCCAATGCCGGCGAATTGGACGAGTATAAAGTGACATCGGGCCAAGTGATTGGTGTTCGCGTGGTGAAAGATCAACGCGTCGCTACCAGCTACTCCGAATCACTCGAGCCTGCCAGCTTGGATCTCATGGTAGAGCAAGCCTTGGTGAACGCGACCTTCACCCAGCAAGATGCACATCAGCAGATCCGCTGTGCCAACAGCACACTTACCACTGATTGCCCAGAGATTTATCAGGCCGATACCGCAACCGTTGATGACAAAATCGCCCTGGCGCTCGCGCTGGAAAGCGGTGTTGTCGCGCTGCCTAACGCCAGTTCTTCGCCTTACAACGGGTTTGGTGAGTCCGACAGCCAAGTGATCCTCGCAAATACTTTAGGCACCCGCTGCTACCACCAAGAACGCTCTACCTACTGTTACGCGTACACCTTGTATGAAAAAGACGGTAAGCAAGCGATGCACGGTGGCATGTCCACCGGTCGTCGCTTTGATGAGCTGGATGCCAACTACTGTATTCACCACGGTTACGACATGGCGAAAGCCCTGCTTGACGGTGCACCGGTTAACACCGGCAGCTACAGCGTGATCTTCGAGCTCGATTGCCTAAGCAGCCTGCTGGGGGCATTTGGTATGTGCTTTTCTGGCCAATCGGCCATGAAAGGCATTAACCCGTGGCGTGACAGCGTGAACAGCATGGTGGCCAGCCCACTGCTGACCGTGTCTGACACGGCGTATGTAGACGGCGGCTCGTCAATTAAAGCTTTCGACAGTGAAGGCTATGCCACACGTGATACCATTTTGATCGGTGAAGGCCAGCTACAAAGCCTGCTGCATAACAGCCACACCGCCAGCTATTTTGGCATTGAGAACACCGCCAACGGTGCGCGCTCCGCCAAAGGCGGCTTGGGTGTGTCCGGCCGTCATACGGTGATTGCTACGGGTACCAGTTCACACGCAGAGGTCACAGCGGGCGAATATCTGGAGTTGGTTGAACTGCAAGGCGTTCATTCTGGTGCCGATGCGGTCAGCGGCGATTTCTCATTCGGCGCGAGCGGCTTCTTATGCCGTGACGGTAAACGCGTGCAGCCCGTACGTGGCATTACCGTTGCAGGTAACTTCTATCAGATGATCAAAGCCATTGATGCGGTCGGCGATACGTTACAGCGCGATCACTCACGTGATTTCTTTGCCCCGATCATTCGCTTTAACAAGCTAAATATCGCAGGCAAATAACGCTTAGCCAACGCGTATATTTCACAAAAGGCGGATTAATCACCCGCCTTTTTATTTTCTATACGCTTAAATATGCAATCTTTTATTCCTAAAAAATCTATTAATAAATAGATTACCGCAACAATGCTTTATATTTATTCGCAGAGAAAATCAGAAGACAAAACACAAAGCAAAGTAACATTCCGCTACACGCTGTGTATTTATCCATGATGCCACATCGATCAAAATACAACCAACGCAGTCACAAAAACAACATACGTGATTGTTATTTGGTATTTTTTTAGCTCTCCTGATATTTCTCTGACATAAAGCATCCATAATCCACATCAACAAGAACGATGCATCAAACCATGAAAAACACGCAGTGATTACCACGAAATAACACGACGTTTTTACCGTGAATAATCATTCAGATGAAATATAGGCATGAAAAAAACTTTGACTTCCGTGTCTAGATTATTGTTACAATATGCGTGTTTTGAACAATGATACATTTTCAAAAATAACAAAATCCCACAATGGAGATAACCATGAAACGTTCTATTGCACTTGCTACTGGTCTAATTCTAAGCACAACTCTTATGGGTTGTTCAAGCACTGAAGAAGCTGAGCAACTAAGCCAGCTGACGAACAAAATCGACACGCTTTCTGAGCAAGTTTCTACTCTTCAAACTCAACAAGACGCAATGGCTGGCGCTGTAAACGATGCACTAACTGCATCTGACGCGGCTTACCAAGAAGCAATGCGTGCTAACCAGCGCATCGACAACGTTGCTCACTCTTACAAGAAGTAAGTGTCCGCAGCCGGCGTATTCATGGCCCGTTAACGGCGCAATGAAATAACCGCATTTAAAAAGGCCGTGTTGGTAAACAACACGGCCTTTTCTCTTTTGTCTGTCCTGTTACGGTCTATTTTTTCCAGCCCGCTTCACTTTGTCGCGCCAATTAGCCAATCGCCCGATAGGGATCGACCTCAGCATAGGTATTGGTGCTCGCTCCTCCAAGGGCAGGCTCAAGGTATTCGCGTATCGCTTGCAGTGACTCCCCTTCCCACATGCAATGACACAGCGTTTCTCTTTCTAGCACGATCGCAGAGCGCAACTGTATCCCCAATGGCGGGTGCGTGAATGTTCCGCTGGCCTGTTGCCAAAACAGGGTGGGATCGGAAATTTCGTGCTCGGTAATCACATACATTGCCTTACCTCCGTCTTGCTCGCGTATACCGATATGCTTCTTTTGAGCATACTTGCTCTGCGTCAAAAAGGAAATTTACCGTTTCGCAACATTACGCTGTATAGGCATAAAAATGCACATTTCTGGCACGCCTTGCACGTTTAACAAAAACGAGGCGGCTACTATTTAAACAGTTATGCAAACACTGTGTAAAGATCCAGCGTAAAAACAGCAAAAGCCTTATTTTATAAGGGTTCGCAGGCCATTTTGCGGTATCCTTAGCCACCTTTTTTTTGCTTAGTGGCCTGCACAATAGGTGGGAGCCGGTGAGCGCAACCTGGGCAACGATGTTTGTTGCAATAATTTTATATGCTTTACGACGACAACTTACCAATTAGATACCCGAAGGGTAAATTTGCAATGTGCACCGTGTACAGTTTTACCGGTGCGTCTATTCTTGCTTCGATCATTTTCTCGCTGCTACTGTTTTTGTCTATCGACGAAGACCCGATCATGCAGATCCTGTTTGGTGGCTTGGCCATCATCTTTGAACTCGGCAAGTTCTTTGCTTGGTATGAGTTTGGCGAGCGACGCGCACGCCGTAACTATGCCGGTGCGATTTCGGCCTTTGCCTTTTATGCGGTACTGGCGGCGATCTCTATTGGTGGGTCTATCGGGGGCATCAACAGCGCCACTAACCAAGCACAAAGCCACGTGAATGTGCAGCAAAGCAAAATCAACAGCTACAACATGCAAATTGCAGCGATTGATAACCAAATTGCGCTTAACAATGAAGCCGCTGAAAAATACATTCAGATGGAACGCATCGCGACCGGCGTAACCCGCATTCAGCGTGAGAACGACAAACTGCGCCAGCAGCAGCTTGACCTTGCCGCAGAACGCGACAGCTTGCCAGTGGTCAGCCAAGGCTCGGTGGTGGGCTTAATTGACAGCTTGGCCAAATCAATGAGCGTACAAACCCAAACCGCACAGTTGGGCTTGGTGGTGTTCCTGTCTGTCTTGTTGGATTTCTTCGCGGCATTCTTCGTGGGCCTGATCGGTGAAGAGTTGCGTTTCCGCAATCAGTTCCGCCGTGGTCACCCATTCACGATTGATGCGTACACCACGGAAGCGAAGCAACCAGAGCTTCTGTCGCACACCATGTCTCACCCAACGACGCATTATGAAACACACATGGAAGAGGCGACGCCAGAGCCGACACCGGAGCCTGAAGCGCCGAAGAGCCTGTATGAACAAGCGATTGATGCATTGAGTGCCAATCAGGTGAACTGCACCAAACGTGCAGTAACCCGTTACCTGAAAGTGAGCAGTGAAGAAGTCGACGAGCTATTTCGCCAGTTTATGGAAGAAGGCATTGTCAGCAAGAAACCAAACAACCACTACCAGTGGCATGGTGTACCCGCGGAATAACGCGTACATACCCTTTTGCACTTCGCTGCTAGCGAATCATTGCTGAGATCAAAAAAGCCCAAGTCGTGTAATGTGACTTGGGCTTTTTTATGAGCAAATCTGGGAGGAGATCCTGGAACCTAGATCCTAGAAACTCGCTCTAGGAACTAGGCACGAGGAACTAAATTCTAGACACGCGTTTCTCGCATCTAGAATCTCGCTTATAGGCCTTTCTTATACTGCGTCTTGGTCGATGGTGAAATCAACGCATGCAGCGGTTGACCGTCTTGCTGTGCGATTTGCTGCTGAAACGCGGCAATCACATCGGCTTTGCTTTCTCTGACCTGTGTATCGGTTTTGATGTTACGCAAATCAATCATCAACCCATTTAATGCCAACGGCAGATCGGCCATCACATCCGTATTCAGGTAGTTTGTCTGGCTGTACATGGCATTGTGATCACCACGTTGCTTGGCCAACACAAAGTTTTCCCCTTTCAGGCTCAAGATCGATGCTGTTTTATCGCACTTACGCAAACATTTATCATCAAAACGCGTCTTCTTACAGCCGACAGTCTGGAGGAAGAAACACTGACGGCTAGTCATCAGCATGATGGGGTGATAAACACTGTAATGCAGTTCAAAACCTGCTGGCTTGACGATCTGCTTCACCTGTGTGCGGTTAATTTCATTTGAAATGAACGCGCCTTTACAGCCAAATTCTTCTTTCAGGCACAACAGACTGTACGAGTTAGTGATATTCATATGCGGGCCAGCAATCCAATCGATACCCAACTCGTGCGCCGCAAAGCCCATACCGAAGTTATTGGTCACGATACGCGCCGGTTTTACCGTCTCAAGGAAGGTCACTGCCGCTTGGTAGTGATCGCCAATCAGAATCGCAGGGAACCACGGGATCAAATGCGAATTCGCACTGAACAGATCCTGCATCGCAGTCAAGTTCATCGCCATGGCTTCTGGCATCTGGTAGTACAAGGTCGCATCAGAGTCGGCAGCCAATGCCACATCTTCAACAGAAGAAATCAACACGCTCAGAGACGGGGTGGCTTGTTCATTCGCTGTTTCTGATGCAGTTTCCGCAGACGTGAATGCCGGCAGCGTCACTGGCGCGACTAACGGCTTACCACCGTTCAATGCGATAGCAATCTGCTCACGCATCTCTGTCTGCTCTTTATATGGCATGTACAGGCTTTCATCGACTCCTGATACATCTACCTCAGCAATGGCGTATTCACAATTAGCAAAGCCTGCTACCCACTTCTGTACCGCATCATGAGACAGTGTTGGGCGGTGACTCTGTACCAATGCCACGTCGGAAGTCAACGTCATATCGCAGCCTTCACCGGTGATCGTCACCGACAATGGCGCACCTTCTACCGCAGAAACTGTCACCGCCAATGGCAACTTCGCAATATTCAGATCGTGTGTTCTTGTTTCAACCGTCTGGATGATGTCAGTCTTATCGTCATACAGCTTTTTCTTAATACCTTGCACGGACTCTGGCGTGGTACAACTGTGGATTGTCGTGAAATGCTTCACCGAGTGATCACGCGGGTTATCAATAAACATACCTTTATTGATTTCGCCAGTCAGATACGCATTCGAGAAGTCACGGTTAAACACCGTGTACAGTTCTGTGGTATCTGTCAGTAACGCTTCGTTGTTGCAGTAACGGTCGATCTGCTGACGCCAGTTATCCACCACGGTGTACACGTAGTGCGATTTCTTGATACGCCCTTCCACCTTCAGCGAGTACACACCGGCATCCGCCAGTGCTGCCATATCGCCAAAGGCGGAGTTATCTTTCATGTTAAGCGGGTGCTCGGTACCGGTATCCGTGACTTGGTATTTATCACGACATGGCTGGCTACAGCGGCCACGGTTACCCGAATTACCATTGCGCACTGAGCTCATGTAACACAAGCCAGAAAAACCAATACAGTAAGAACCGTGTACAAACACTTCCATCAGCACGTTATGTTGGTGACCAAACTGCGCCAAATGCTTAATTTCACGGATATTCAACTCACGCGACAAGTTCACGCGCGACGCGCCCAACTGCCCCATGAATCGGATTTGGCCTTCGTTGTGCGTATTCACCTGCGTAGAGGCGTGCACATCCAAGGTTGGGAAGTGTTTTTTGAGGATATAGAACAACCCCAGATCCTGCAGAATCACGCCATCAATTTTGGTGTTAACCAATTGATTTAGCAACGCAATCACAGCGGGGATTTCACGCTCAAGAATAATGACGTTCAGCGTAAGGAAGATCTTACAGTCGTATTGATGGGCAAGACGGACAATCCCGTTCAAATCATCAAACGTCAGGTTCGCGGCACGATTACGTGCATTGAAGTGATCCAACCCGCAATAGATGGCATCCGCACCCGCGACGATCGCCGCTTTGATGGATTCAATATCACCGCCTGGTGCCAATAGCTCAAATTTGTTCTTCATCACGAGATTACCTAGTTGCCAACCGCTTTCACAAAGGGGGCGTATTCTACGTGGTTCAGGGTGAAAATACTATTCAGTGAAGCGAGAACGCGAGAACGCGAGAACGCGAGAACGCGAGAACAGCGTACACATCTCAGAAGAAGGAACAAACACACTATGACCCAAATAAACAAGGTATGACCAAAGAAACACCGCGTCACCAAAAGAAACAGGGAGCCATCTGGCTCCCTGTTCTAGAATACGGTATGTCGCAGTGCGGTTACGATTGCATCGCAGGACGCAGTATTTCAGCGTTCTCCGGTGCTGATTGCTCATGAATTTTCGCCAAAATGGCAGAAATCGGGACAATCGGCCCCATCATATTCACTCGCAGTGGTGCACCCGCGCTGGCGTAATGCAAGTCAGACGAATCCGCACTGGAATAATTGTATTTGTAATTGAACTTATCCGTTGCCATATGCAACAGATCGAAATCTTTGCGGTGGCACGAAATGTATGCGCGCCAGTACATCGCATCCAGCACTTCACTTGGCTTTTCTGCCCGAATAATGAAGCGCCAACTTCCCTCTTCCCCGTAAAAATCGAGCGGGAAGGTTCGTTTTATTTTTCTTCTATTAAACAAGGTCAATCTATCCACTTAACCAGCCAATCAGGGGGATTATGCAAGGATTAACAGAGAATGGAAGAGAAGATCGACGAAAAATAATAATTCTGACATAACTGGTTATTTTTCATTTCATCTATACAGGCCGCTCCGCAACCCCTCTTCCCTCTGTGCTTTCACTTGTCTTTCACTTGGGACGTTGACTTACATTTCATCCCACGCGCACCAAGCCATTTACACAATGACTTCTTATAAGAAAGCACCGATGTCTCAATTTTGCAAATATATCGCCAAGGTATAAACGGATTTTTTCGCTAAAAATCGTCGCGAATCACTCTTCATTACAAGATCACAGCAACTGATAATGTTAATATCAACGCGCAAATTTACATTTGCTTACAAATTGATAGTTTTCAACCCTCCATGAACATAGAGATACAGCAATGTGGAATAGACTGAATAAGTCAATGATGGTATGCCAAATGATGTTTGGTTTATCATTTTACGGCGTGATGGTGATCCTGACTCGATTCTTCCTCGAGGATCTCAATTACAGCGAAGCCGACACCATGATGGTGGTCGGTGCGTTCTCCTCAATTGGCCCCTTGTTTGCTATTGCCGGTGGTTTCATTGCTGACAAATTTTTGGGCGCCTATCGCTCACTCACGATCAGTTACTTAGGTTTTGCCATCGGCTATGTGCTGTTGGTCATGGGCGCGTCATCACTCAACGTTTCTCTGAGCTTGATCGGTATTGCTCTTGCCAGTTATTCACGCGGCTTAATGTCGCCGTCTTACCCTAGCCTGTATAAGCGCACCTTCCACAGTGAAGAAGACTTTGAAAACGCTTATCCGGTTAACTACTCCGTCAACAATATCGGTGCCTTCTTGGGGCAGTATTTATTCCCGATGTTTGTGTTGATACTGGGCTTCAATGGCAGCTTCACACTGTCAGTACTCATGGCCACCATCGCCTTTATTCTATTACTGGCATCACGCAAACCGCTGATCGCAGTAGCGACAGACATGGATCAGCAACCGGTTGGCATTAAAAACTGGATCGCGTTCACCGCCATCTCAGCCTCCATGATAGGTCTGGTGTTCTTCATGTTCTCTAACATGGATATTGGCCAGAACATTGTGTACGCCATTGGTTTGGCCGCGATTGGTTACTTTGTCTTCCTGATGATGAAAGCCAATAAAGCGGACGCGCTGAAAATGGGCACCATTTTGATCATGACCGCCCTTACCACCGCGTTCTTTGTTTACTACGGCCAGATGATGACCTCCATGACCTTGGTGACCATCAATACCATGCGTGGCGATCTGTTCGGGATTGTCCCTATCGCACCGGAAGCCTCTATGGCGATGAACCCATTGTGGTGCATTATTGGTGGCCCGTTGGTTTCCATGACGTTTTCTGCGCTTGAAAAGCGTAACATTCACTTTTCTACCGCGACCAAAATCAGTTTCGCCTTTGTGCTCACCGCGATTGCCTTCGGCATTCTCACCATGGCAGTAAAAGCCATTGGCACAGATGTGGTGATCCGTCCGGAAGTGTTCTTGCTGATCCACTTCTTCCAAGCCATTGGTGAAGTGATTGTGGGTAGCCTTGTGGTAGCGTTCATTCTGTCAGTGGCCCCGAAACACATTGAGAACTTCTCTGTCAGCTTGTTCTCTGTGGCGATGGCACTGAGCGGCATTATTGGTGCAGTGTTCTCAACCTCAATTGCACTTGAAAAAGGCCAGGTGATCACACAAGCCTTGGTGAAGCAGCTCTACGGGGATTACTTTGGCATGTTGACCATGCTGGCAGTTGTGATGGTGGTGGTTGCCCTACTCGCCTCTGCCCTTGTTCGCGTGATGCTTAACAAAGCCGAACAGTGCACCGAGCAAGGTAATGCTGAAAACAAACACGATGACGCGGTACAGGCAGAAGCATAATCGGCTTAACGCCTAACTTTAGCGCATATGTTATCGACGGCCCCGCTTGCGGGGTCTTTTTTATGCCTGTTGTTTATGGGTGGTTTTTACCGCCGTGTTTATACCGACACAGCGCCGATAAAATAAATCACGGGGTCAGGTAAAGAAAAAAGCGTCAGTGAACATCATGGGAAATGTGAATGGCGTATAAACAGAAATAAAAACGGAGGAATTACAGGCGGAAATACCATTTTTCGCCTAAAAACACAGCGATACAAACGATTGCGTATGGGTTTTGGTGGGTATATCTTCGTGAGGATAACACAAAAAAAAATGGATTATCAGACTTGTTAATAAAGTTTCTGGCTCTATAATGCTGAAAACCGGAGCGTCTGCCAACGCTCCGGTTTTTTTGTGCCTGCTTTACGGTGATCTAACCGCTACCTGCCAGTAGCTGAAAGCCGAAAAGCAAATATTCGATAGAAAAGTCGATTTATAGAAGGAAATGACCAATGCGTATCGAACAAGACTTGAAGTTGGGTTTTAAAGATGTACTGTTTCGTCCAAAACGTTCAACCCTAAAAAGCCGTTCTCAAGTTGAATTAACCCGCGATTTTACATTCAAGCACAGCGGTCGTCAATGGTCAGGTGTACCTATTATTGCTGCTAACATGGATTCAGTCGGTAGCTTCAACATGGCTAAAGCCCTTGCGGCGCACGGCGTAATGACGGCCATCCACAAGCACTACACAGTAAGCGATTGGGCTGAATTCGTTAAATCGTCTGATGCAAGCGTTCTGAACAACGCAATGGTGTCTACCGGTACGTCTGAAGCAGACTTCCAAAAAACCAAAGACATCATGGCGCTGACTGACGATCTTATCTTTATTTGCATCGACATCGCGAACGGTTATTCTGAGCACCTTGTTGAATACGTACAGAAAGTACGTGAAGCCTTCCCTGATAAAGTGATCAGCGCAGGTAACGTGGTTACTGGCGACATGGTTGAAGAACTTATCCTTGCGGGTGCTGACATCGTGAAAGTGGGTATCGGCCCAGGTTCTGTATGTACGACTCGTGTGAAGACTGGCGTGGGCTACCCACAGCTGTCTGCCATCATTGAATGTGCGGACGCAGCACACGGCCTAGGCGGTCGTATTATCGGTGACGGTGGCTGTTCATGTGCGGGTGACGTGTCTAAAGCCTTCGGCGGCGGCGCAGATTTCGTGATGCTTGGCGGTATGCTGGCTGGCCACACAGAAAGCGGCGGCGAAGTGATTGAGCAAGACGGCAAGCAGTTCATGAAGTTCTATGGCATGTCTAGCCAGAGCGCGATGGACAAGCACTCAGGCGGTGTAGCAACCTACCGTGCTGCTGAAGGTAAAACCGTACTGTTGCCATTCCGTGGCACGGTTAACAACACGATTCAAGACATCATGGGTGGCGTACGCTCAACCTGTACGTATGTTGGCGCAGCGCAGCTTAAAGAGCTAACAAAACGCACCACATTCATCCGTGTGCAAGAACAAGAAAACAACGTGTTTGGTAAAGAGTGATTTCGGCTTGGCTGAAGTGACGTTATCACGTTGATGATCGATTGAAGGCCGCTGATTAGCGGCCTTTTTCTTTGAGGTCATATGCCACAAACATCACATAATTCACTTTATAATAATGCCGTGCATTCAAACGAATATATAATCACCTTTTTGCATTGCAAATGGTGACACATATGGATTTTATCGAACGCCTTCAAGCCCTTTCCAAGAAAGTTTCTCAAGTTTCCGATAATCTAGCGACAGAAGAAGCAACAAAGAATGCTTTAGTCATGCCCTTCTTACACTCTGTATTAGGCTATGATGTTTTCGACCCAAACGAAGTTGTTCCTGAATTCACCGCTGATACAGGAACCAAAAAAGGAGAGAAGGTTGACTACGCTCTACTGAAAGATGGCGCTGTTCAAATACTCATTGAGTGTAAAAAGTACAGTGAGCCCCTTTCGACTAAACATGCCAACCAACTCTTCCGCTATTTCTCCGTCACGAATGCACGTATTGCTATTTTAACTAATGGTGCACAGTATCAATTTTATACCGATTTAGATGCCCCAAATAAAATGGATGAAAAACCATTTTTAACACTAGACCTTGAAGATCTTGATGAACATGCTGTTCCTGAAATAAAAAAACTAACTAAATCATCCTTTGATGTTGATTCCGTTGTTGATGCTGCCGGTGAATTAAAGTACCTAAATCAAATAAAGAAAGTGCTCGCTGAACAATTCAATAACCCAGAAGAAGACTTCGTAAAGTTTTTCACCTCAAGAGTTTATGATGGTGTTCAAACTGCAAAAGTTAAGTCACAATTTCTAGAAATAACAAGTAAAGCCTTAACACAGTTTTTAAATGACAGCATTAATGCCCGATTAAAATCCGCAATTGGTGGTAGTGAAATCATAGAAAATCAAAAAGTTGCAAGTGTGGAAATAGCATCAATGTTAGAGACTCAAGATGTACCTGAAAAATCAAAAGTAACAACAACAGACGAGGAAATCGAAGGTTTTAATATTGTCAAAGCCATTTTAAGACAAAAAATCGAAGCCCAAAGGATATACTCTAGAGATACACAGAGCTACTTTGGCGTCCTCCTCGATGATAACAATAGAAAGCCACTATGCCGATTATGGTTCAATACCAAGCAAAAATATATTGGTATCTTTGATGAAAGTAAAAATGAAACTCGTTATCCGATTGATACTGTAGATGATATTTTCAATTATTCTGAACAACTTCAAAACACATTAGCTTTATACGAATAAAAGCTATCACGGTGTAAGTATACTCTATACTTACACCTAATCTTGAGTGCGAAGATATACTATTTTATTTCCGTTTCGTGATGAAACAATATCATACAACTCCTCCATTGCCCTACATTCACAACGATGTAAACAATCGCGTCATGAATACTATCACCTTTCTTAGAGTAATATTTACCCTCCCCTATCCATCATTAACATCAAACCATTGAATAATAAATATTAAATAAAAAACAAAGCCGATAGATGTAGGTTTAAAGCTCGACGCTCAACACGTCATTCTCAAACACGATATGTCAGTTGCTATCTCGTACGAGGAGACGTTGAAAATACATTCAAACAACGGCGACTGTTATCTTGTGTTTTGCAAGCAAGATAATCGCTATGAGCAGAGTGCTAATCAAAGCACACAAACACGTTATCGAATTACACACTTTGCTTTTTCCCGCAATCCCCCCCCCTTTCCCATCAACTACGCACATATTCCCTTATAAAAGGGACCAATCTCAAAGCCGATCTACCTCAAAAAATTCATACAGACAATCCACCAAAGTTGATAACCATCACATGGTGCTAATTTGTATTAATTTTGAATATTTTGATTAAGCGCACAATTAGGCTATTGATTTGTTACTCAGACAAATTTTGTCATTTAATTACACATTGAAACTGTGTGCGCAGGACTATTTCATCGCTTGACAGTGAATTTAATCACGCATCCATCACACTTTTAACCGGTTTGATTCCGCCCTCTCATTGTATTGATAATAAGCACAACCAATGACGACAGGGAATAAAGACATGCTGTATGAGTTAATTGATCATGAACTGGTTGATGTTATCAATGACAACACTTATCAGTGGCAAGACGCCGTAAGAAAAACCACCGCTTACCTAGAAGAACGCGGTTACGTATCCGCCGATTATGCCGACGCGATTATTCAATCTACCCACGACAACGGCCCCTACTACGTATTATGTCCTGGGCTCGCCATGCCACATGCCCGTCCTGAGGCTGGCGTCATCAAAACCGGATTGGGTATCCATGTATTCCCAACCCCGATTGATTTTGGCTCTGAACTGGGCCCCGCAAACATCCTTATTACTTTAGCAGCAAAAGATTCTGATACCCACATCGAAGTGATTCAAGCGCTGAGCGAAATGTTTGTGGATGAAGACAGTATTGTAAAGCTCTCACAAGCCGCATCCAAAGAACAAGTCCTCGACATTATTAAAGCGTACTAAGAAGGATAATAACGTGAAAACGAATATGCGAGCGAATGTCCAAGCCTTTGGGGGTCACCTGACCGCCATGGTGCTACCCAATATCGGCGCTTTCATCGCCTGGGGGTTTATTACTGCCCTGTTTATTCCTACTGGCTGGATGCCAAACGAAGCGTTTGGTGAACTTGTCGGCCCCATGATCACCTACTTGCTGCCGCTGCTGATTGGTTATACCGGTGGTCAAATTATCGGAGAAAAGCGCGGTGCCGTTGCCGGTGCTATCGGTACCATGGGCGTCATCGTCGGTGCTGATATTCCCATGTTCGTCGGTGCGATGATCATGGGTCCACTCAGTGCTTGGGTGGTGGTGCAGATGGATAAACGCATCCAACACCGTATCCCTTCCGGTTTCGAGATGGTGGTGAATAACTTCTCTCTCGGTATTGTCGGCATGCTGCTGTGTCTGTTTGCTTACGAAATTGTGGGCCCTGCCGTTACTGCTGCGAACCTTTTTGTGAAATCAGGCATTGAAGCATTGGTTGCCACTGGCTTCCTGCCACTGCTGGCGATCATTAACGAACCGGCAAAAGTGCTGTTCTTGAATAACGCGATTGATCAGGGAATTTACTACCCACTAGGCCTGCAAGCAGCGGCTGAAACCGGTAAATCTATCTTCTTTATGGTGGCGTCTAACCCGGGTCCGGGTCTGGGTATGCTGTTGGCTTATGCCATGTTCGGCCAAGGCCTGAGTAAGCGTTCAGCACCAAGTGCCATCATCATTCACTTCTTTGGCGGTATTCACGAGCTGTACTTCCCGTACGTACTGATGAAACCTGTCATGATTCTCGCCATGATTGCAGGTGCAGCCACAGGTATTGCGACCTTCAACTTGTTCGATGCAGGTCTGGTTGCAGGCCCAAGTCCTGGCTCTATCTTCTCTTACCTGGCATTAACGCCAAAAGGCAGCTTCATCGGCACCATTGCCGGTGTGACAAGTGCCGCGATTGTCTCCTTCTTGGTGGCCAGCGCCATCCTGAAAATGAGCAAGTCAGAAGTGAAAGAAAGCGACTTTGAACAATCTGTCACCGACATGAAAGACATGAAAGCTGAAGGCGCGGCAAAACCTGCAACAGCAATCGCAACCAATGCACTGGATACGATTAACGCACAGGCCAAACCGATTCAGTTTATCGCCTTCGCTTGTGATGCGGGTATGGGGTCGAGCGCCATGGGAGCATCTACCTTCAAGCGCAAACTCACCAAAGCGGGGATTGATATTGAAGTGAAGAACTTCGCTATCGAAAAAGTCCCCAGTGATGCAGACATTGTCGTCACCCACGAGAGCCTAGAGAGCCGTGCCGTGAACGCAACCGGGCTACCCGTCATCACGATTAAGAACTTCCTCAATGACCCTGCTCTTGATGAGCTGATGGTAACTATCGAACAACAAGCCTAATCAAACAGTCCGGGGCGGTTCACCGCTCCGACTCTAAAGACTTCAGGAGACCTATCATGGTACAAACAACAGCAGCGGTTATTTGTGGCGAAAAGAACGTACAACTCAGAACCTTTGATTTACCAGCAATTTCCCCAGACGAACTGCTCGTCAAAAACATCTCAAACAGTATTTGTCTTTCTACCTACAAAGCCGCATTGCTAGGCTGCCAACACAAGCGTGTACCCGAGAATATCGAAGACGTGCCCGTAATGACCGGTCATGAATACGCTGGTGTGATTGTAGAAGTCGGCGACAACCTCAAAGATCAGTTCACGAAAGGCGAATACTTTGTGTTGCAGCCAGCGATGGGGCTACCTTCTGGCTACTCTGCCGGTTACAGCTACGAAACCTTCGGCGGTAACGCGACTTACTCCATCATTCCAAAAATCGCCATTGATTTAGGCTGTGTCCTGCCATACAGCGGTGACTATTTTGCTGACGCATCACTGGCCGAACCTATGTCTTGTATCATTGGCGCGTACCACGCCAGCTACCACACTAAACCGTACGTGTATGATCATGATATGGGCATCAAAGCCAACGGCTCACTGGCACTACTGGCCTGTGCCGGCCCAATGGGGATTGGTGCTATCGACTATGCGATTAACGGTTCCATCAAACCGAAACGCATTGTGGTGACAGACATCGACCAAGCTCGCCTTGATCGCGCAGAAAGCCTGATCCCGGTGAGCGCCGCACAAGCGCAAGGTATTGAACTTCACTATGTGAACACGGCCAACGTCGATGACCCCGTTGCTTATCTGAAATCACTGAATGACGACCAAGGCTATGACGATGTCATGGTTTACGCGGCCGTTGCACAAGTGCTGGAGCAAGCCGATGAATTACTGGGGAATGACGGCTGCCTGAATTTCTTCGCAGGGCCAACAGACAAAAACTTCAAAGTGCCGTTTAACTTCTACAACGTGCATTATGAAGCAACCCACATTGTCGGCACATCGGGCGGCTCAACCGGTGACATGATTGAATCACTGAATCTGTCTTCAGATCGTTTAATCAACCCGTCTTTCATGATCACTCACGTGGGCGGGCTGCAAGCCGCACCGCACACCATTTTGAATCAGTTGGACATCCCCGGCGGAAAGAAGCTTATCTACCCGCACATTGATCTGCCGCTGACAGCCATTGATGGTTTCCTCTCTTTGGCTGACAACGACCCGTTCTTTGTAGAACTGGATGCCATTCTGAAAGCCAACAACTATGTGTGGAATGTGGAAGCGGAAAAAGCGCTGCTCGCCTTCTACAACGTGAGCTTGACGGTTTAGTCACAATGACATTATGTGGTAGCCTTGCGCTGCCACATAATCAAGAGGTTACCAACGTTGTCACGTGAAAATGCACTACTTAAGAAACTGGAAGATTGCGAGAATGCCTCGTCATTTCTTCAGATTTCAAATCAAGTGATCAACCTCAAGTTAAAGGCGTTACTCCCTCGCGTGTTTGTTCAGGATGCACTGGTGATGGAGTATGCCGTGGAACCCTTATTACGGGAAGATGGCCCGCTGGAAACCACCGATGTGGTATCAAAACTGATGTTTGCGATGGGCAAAATTTCGCTCAAAACCTATGCTGACATCGGGCTGTACAACCAGACGCTAGAATACGCCGCCTCCCTACCCGATGCGCTGCAATTTGGCGATGACGTCGTCTACGACTTCATTAAAAGTCAGGCGGTATTATCATCCCAGCAAGACGGCTATTACCTTGAGTCCATCAACAAGATTAAGTTTTCCTCTTTCGAGGAATTTTCACAGATGCGGTATGAATCGCTGATCAAAACCGTCCTTAACCTCTCTTGTGAGTTGCTATTAGAAAATCTCGAAAGTGAAATTAATCAATGAGGCTTCGCCATGAAAGTGAACCTGAATATCAGCGGCTTTGAGACCCAAGCCGACTTCCCCGACCAAGACATTCAACGCATCCACCAGCCGCTGGTCGAAAAATTTACCCGTTTATTTCAAGAAACCCAGCAACGTGTGGTGATTTTTCTCTCCGCCCCTCCCGGCAGCGGCAAATCCACCCTTGCGGCTTTTTGGGAATATCTGTCTGAACAACAGCCCGACCTTGAGCCGCTGCAAGTCTTACCGATGGACGGCTTCCACTACCCCAATGACATTCTTGATGCCAATACCATTGAGAAAAATGGCGAACAAATATTATTGCGTAGCATTAAAGGCGCATATGAAACCTTTAACCTCACAGAACTCATCGCCAAACTCAAGCAATTGAAAACGGGCGATCCGGCTTGGCCTTATTACGATCGCAACCTGCATGATCCGGTAGATGATGCCATTGCGGTCACGAAAAACATTGTGGTGGTGGAAGGTAACTGGCTGCTATTAGACGAACCCGTATGGCGCGGACTGCACCAACTTGCCGACTTCACTGTTTTTATTGATACACAACCTGAATATTTGCAAGCGCGTCTCGTCAGTCGCAAAATACGTGGAGGGACATCACCAGAAGAGGCACTGGCGTTTTATCAGCGTTCAGATGCGGTCAATGTTGAAAAGGTACTCCAGCATTCCGTCAATGCCGATCTCACCCTGTTCTTGAACCAAGACGGTTCATTTGCCATTCAATAAGTTGTTCACCTAGCAGGAGATTATGATGGACATCGTGATTGACACCCACACTCACACTCTCGCAAGTGGCCATGCGTACAGCACCATCATTGAAAACGCACTGGCCGCCAAAAACAAAAACCTCAAGCTATTATGTACCACGGATCACGCCCCGAGCATGCCAGGCGCGCCACACTACTGGTTTTTTAACAACCAGCGCATTTTGCCGCGCTTTTTGCACGATGTGGGCATCATTCGAGGTGTGGAAGCCAACATCCTCAACCTTGAGGGCGAGATAGACCTGCCCCCTTCTTCCGACCAGCACCTTGATTGGGTGATTGCCAGCTTCCATGAACCGGTATTCCCACCCAGCACAGAAGCGGACCATACCACGGCACTCGTTAATATCATCAAAAGCGGCCGTGTCGATGTACTGGGTCACTTAGGCAACCCTAACTACCCGTTTGATATTGATGCGGTATTAACATGTGCCAAAACATACAACGTGGCCATTGAAGTCAATAACACCTCGCTGACCGGCAAAAGCCGTCACGGCAGTGATGTACGCTGCAACACCATTGTGGAACGCGGCAAAGCCATTGGCGTGCAATTCACGACCGGCTCAGACGCTCACTTTTGTGAAGAGATCGCTACACTCGATCTGGCGATTGCCCTACTGAAAAAACACGAGGTGGAAGAAGAGTACCTACTCACGACATGCCCAAGTCGATTCCTGAATTTCTTACTACTGCGTGGCAAAGAGAAAATCGATGCGTTTGAGGCGCTTTACTAATATTTGCTCCAATGGGTGCCGGGAATGAATAATCCATAAATTGGCACCCAAACCACCACACAATAGAAAAATCATCATTCAACGCATAAAATAAAATTGCACTCATCACAGCCGAATATGGGTCAAAACGGCCCCATAACTATCAAATTACTCACCACCAATAACGAACAAAAATCAAACAACAAACAAACCCTGCGACCAAAATACAACCAAACAGCTTAATGATGAAATTTTTTAATTTAACGTATTTTCATTTACCAATAGCATATGCAACCATAAAAATATTTAACTAAAGCATAATTACAATGAAAAAACTACTTCTTACCACTTTAATCTCACTGTCACTTCTAGGATGTGGAGGCTCTGACTCAGACTCAGGCTCAGGCTCAGGCTCAGGCTCAGGCATAACATTTAAAATGGATGATGCTACAGCTCTTGTTCTTTCAACAAAAAGTCGTTCAAGTAACTCTGCTTATAAAATTACAGAGCAAGGGGAACTTGATAATATCACTGAACCTCAATATCAAGTTGTAGATTTTAAAGTAATTGGCAACGAAACATTTTTTGAAGTTTTAAACTCAGATGAGTCCAACCCAGCTTTTTATGTAGTTCAGAGAGATGGAAGTCACCTAAGACTTGACGTAACCTCAATGCCTATATCTCTAACTGAAAGTGGAAAAATCATATTTTCAGATGGTAGCATCTATGAACCAGGAAGCCAAAGTGTATCTAAGTTACAATCTGTGATTGATGGAGAAAAGTATATTCATGATGTATCGGGAGATTTTTTCGTTTTACGATCTAATGATAATTCTGTAAACCAAATTCATGGTATTGAGACAGGTACACGATTCAACATTCAAGGATGCAACTCTAATCACATCGTTGCACTATCCAATAGATACGCTATCGTTGATGATTGCAATATAAAATCATATGTTGACATGGAAACAGGTGAACGCTCAAACAAAAACATCTGGGGTATTCAATGGGAAAACATTCCTTTAAAAGGTGGGAATGGTGCTATTTATATTTCAGAAGATACCATTAATGGCATTCACGGATGGTATCTTAAGCATGTTAATGCAAACGGTATTGAAACTCTATTGATTGATACAGATACAAATGTGAATATCTCTGCAATGTCACATGGAATTAATCGTAATCGAGTTTTATTTATGTCTGAAAGCTGGGTTGCTGTTCGAGGTTTGGATCGCGTAACACTATTAAACTTGAAAGATAATAGCGTTTCCTCCGTACTAGAAAACCTAAATGTGCTTCATATTGATTTAAGCGGAAACAAATTGCATTATGTCGCAGAAACTATTAAAGGAACCCCTCTTACAGGTATAATGGATCTCAATACTGGTGAAGATAAACCTCGTGAGCGTAGCATCCAATTTGATACTATTGACTCTCTATAAATAAATATAAAATACATTCACAATTTAAATTTATAGTTATCAACTAGTGACATATTACGCCTATCTATAACACAGATAGGCGTTTTCAATTTTATCGTTCGGGTTATTTACGATGCGCGGCAGGTAGCAAATACATCCTGATGCTGGCGATAAGCATCCGTTTCGACATCCATGATACCGAGCAACGAATCAAACAGATTGTCGTGTGAATAAGTCGCTTCTTTCGCATTCTGACGTAAGCAGTCGTCATTCAAATGCTTTTGCTGTTTGAAATCATCAGAGAACCACATCAGCATCGGCACGTGAGTCTGCTCTTTGGGTGCAATGGCATACGGAATACCATGCAAGTACACCCCATCTTCGCCTAATGATTCACCATGATCAGACAGATAAATCAAACCCACATTGTATTTGTCAGAAACCAATTTCAGGTTCTCGATGGCCTGCGCAATGAAGTAATCAGTGTACAAAATCGTATTATCGTACGTATTCACCAAGGCTTCATTCGTACAGTTTTCAATGTCTGCACGCTGGCAATCAGGCGTAAACGCACGGTGAGATTCCGGATAACGTTTAAAGTACGTTGGACCGTGACTGCCTGAAATATGGTAGAAGATGATACTATCTTGAGTTAACCCCTTCGCATCTTCCGCAAAATCTTCTAGCATCGCGATATCGTAGCAATGATCGTTATTACACAGCGGATCCGCATCTTTCGGCATTTGAGTTAACTTTCGGATATGGTGCGCAACGCCTTTATCCCCACCATCATGATCACGCCAAATCGAGTGAATACCGGCACGCTGCATGATATCCACCACATTATCTTGGTTATAAGCCGTCTCTTTATCGTAATTTGTACGGTTCATGTTAGAGAACATGCAAGGTACAGATACGGCTGTCGCTGTGCCGCAGGAGGTGACATTTTGGAAGAAAATCAGATTGTCCGGCGCAGTATGCTGGTTGGTTGGCTTGTCGTAGCCATGATATTGATAGTTATACGCACGTGCGGTTTCGCCTAGCACAAAAACCAGCAACGTTGGCTTGGCCGCTGCTGTTTGCTTCGCATCGGTGCCGATTTCCTTGTAAGGCACAGGATCAACAAAGTAAGTATCACGGACATAATTATAGGTTCCCCACACGTATTCATTGGGGATGATCATTTTCTTCAAATGATGGTTATTACGACCAACGGATGCGTAGTCTTTGTAGTACAGGCCGGCAATGGCACCAATTACCATCAATGAAATCGCAATACCGCCCAATTTCCAGCCAAAGAAGGATTTTGCGCCGGGAAATTCCAACTTGGTGAACGCCAATAAGCAGGCAGGTCCCCCCCCCATCAACACAAACCAGACAACGGAATAAGCGCTCAAATAACTACTCGCTTCTCCGGCGTTGGTTTCAAAGACATTTTCAATCATCCCGTAATCAACGAAGATGCCATAATTATACATGGCATAGCTGACTAAACTTGACGTCAATAATAAGAAAATAAAGAAAGGCTTCGAGAAATACGGCCAATTAAATAGCTGAAAAATCGCCTGAAAAGCGGCACAGAAAAACACGGGGAGTGATAACACAAAGCCCTGTTTATAAGAATCCATGGCTGACATGATCCGCCATAGCTCATGGGCAATCGGCAGATTCACAACAACGGTATAGTAGAGCGCCAAAATAATCGGCAGTTTATTGATAGATACGTGCGGTCTTGCTTGATAATTAAACACGGACTTTCCCATCCTATTATTATTTCGCTCATTATGACTATAGTATTTACAATTGGTTTCAAAAAATTACTTGCCCTAACCTAAACGGTCAAATTAAAAGCAATGTGATGCAATTTGTTTGATATGCTCTGTGTCTATCTGTCGCTTCTTTCGCCTGATATTCTTGTATTAACTGCCGCACTGTCACTCTCTATTCAGCCCTCTTCATTGCCAGCAAGCGCCTGATAAAAGAAAAATCAATAAATGCACAAAATGCATGGTAAATATGATAACCATTCATTTTACTCATAAATTAGATTTGTTTAGTATCACTCCCAAGTTAAAGACGTGAAGCAAACACGTATTCCCATTGACGTTTCAATAGGTTGTGCCTCTTGGGCCGGGTCTTTTACACCCTGAATTTGAGCCAAAATATTCATGAAAGCATTGATGGATACCGCCTTTCTTGTTTCACGCCTGCTGTTTTCAAATACCCATTATTTTGAGGAATTAGGTATGACCATTCCAACCACAGCAATGTTAGACGCTTGGCAAGGCTTTACCGCTGGTGCATGGCAAACAGACGTCAATACCCGTGATTTTATTCAAACGAACTACACGCCTTATGAGGGTGACGAATCTTTCCTTGCTGAAGCCACAGAGGCGACCAAAACGCTTTGGAATAACGTACTGGAAGGTATTAAAGAAGAAAGCCGCACACATGCGCCGTTAGATTTTGATACGGACCTGCCTTCAACCATTATTTCTCACGATGCGGGCTACATTAATAAAGATATCGAAACCATCGTTGGTCTACAAACAGACAAACCACTGAAGCGTGCCATTATCGCTAATGGCGGTATTCGCATGGTGAAAAACTCATGTGAAGTGTATGGCCGCGAACTTGATCCACGTGTTGAGCAAATTTTCACGGAATACCGTAAAACACACAACAAAGCGTGTTTTGATCTTTACACCAAAGACATCATTGCCTGCCGCAAATCCGGTATCATTACTGGCCTGCCTGATGCTTATGGCCGTGGCCGTATTATCGGTGACTACCGCCGTCTTGCGCTTTACGGTATCGACTTCCTAAAAGCAGACAAACTTGAGCAAATCAATTCAACTCAAGCCTTCCTGGAACAAGGACAAGACCTAGAGAAAACCCTTCGCCTACGTGAAGAGTTGGCAGATCAGGTACAGGCACTGGAAGATATCCGCACCATGGGCCTGAAATACGGCATTGATATGTCTTCCCCTGCCCGCACCGCACAAGAAGCGATCCAATTTACCTATTTTGGTTACCTTGCAGCGGTGAAATCACAAAATGGTGCAGCCATGTCTCTGGGTCGTACGTCGACTTTCTTGGATGTGTACATTGAACGTGACTTGGCGAACGGTGCGATCACCGAATCTGACGCGCAAGAGATGATTGACCACTTCATCATGAAACTGCGTATGGTGCGTTTCCTGCGTACGCCTGATTATGATTCACTGTTCTCTGGCGACCCAATCTGGGCAACAGAAGCGATGGCCGGTATGGGTGTCGATGGCCGTACCTTAGTGAGCAAAACCACGTTCCGTTACTTGCACACGCTGCACAACATGGGCCCAGCCCCCGAGCCAAACATGACCATTCTGTGGTCAGAACAATTGCCGGTGGCCTTTAAGCAATACGCAGCGAAAGTGTCTATTGAAACCTCGTCTGTTCAGTATGAAAACGATGACTTGATGCGTCCAGATTTCAACAATGATGACTACGCCATTGCGTGTTGTGTGAGCCCACAAATTGTGGGTAAAGACATGCAGTTTTTCGGTGCCCGTGCCAACTTGGCCAAAGCCTTGTTGTACACCATCAATGGCGGCATCGATGAAAAATCAAAGGCTCAAGTTGGCCCACAATTTGGCAAGATTAGCGATGAGGTATTGGATTTCGACAGCCTGATGCCACGCTTTGATGAAATGCTCGATTGGCTGGCCACCCAGTACGTGACCGCATTAAACATCATCCACTACTCACACGATCGCTACAGCTATGAAGCGTCACTGATGGCACTGATGGATCGCGATGTGCATCGTACCATGGCCTGTGGTATTGCGGGTCTGTCTGTCGTAGCGGATTCTTTGGCAGCCATTAAATTCGCCAAAGTGACACCGATCCGCGATGAAGACGGCATTGCCATCGACTTTAAGATTGACGGTGACTACCCAGCCTTCGGTAACAACGACGACCGTGTTGATGCCATTGCCTGTGATTTGGTCGAACGCTTCATGAACAAAATTCAGAAGATGACCATGTACCGCAACGCAACGCCAACACAATCTATCTTAACCATCACCTCTAACGTGGTGTACGGTAAAAAAACCGGTAACACACCGGATGGTCGCCGTGCAGGTATGCCATTTGGTCCGGGTGCGAACCCAATGCACGGCCGTGACACAAAAGGCGCGGTAGCCTCACTGACCTCTGTCGCGAAACTGCCGTTTGCCTTTGCCAAAGATGGGATCTCTTACACCTTCTCTATCGTGCCAAACGCACTGGGTAAAGAGGTGAACACCCAGAAGCAAAATCTGGCGGCGTTGATGGACGGTTATTTCCACCACGAGGCGGACAAACAAGGTGTCAGCGTAGAAGGCGGTCAGCACTTGAACGTGAACGTGATGAACCGTGACATGCTGATGGATGCGGTGGAAAACCCAGAGAAATACCCGCAGTTAACCATTCGTGTATCTGGTTATGCGGTACGCTTTAACTCACTGACCCGTGAGCAGCAACAAGACGTGATCACCCGTACGTTTACAGAGCGCGTGTAAGCAGGAATCGCTCTCTGCGGTATCACCGCCTCACTGACTGAGATAACCGGTCATAAAATGAAAAATGGCTCGCGATGGCGAGCCATTTTTTTAACGTTCAATAACATCACTTATAAAGCCATTACTTTTAAATCGGACGGTCTTAAGCCCATAGATCGTTAGCCCTTTAAGACAGGTGTACTCTCTGACACGCACCCCGCATCTTTATAGCGGTTCGACAGGCTCTGCAAAATCTCATCTTCTGTCAGTGCGCGCCCCACGCGCTTTCGCTCTTTACTGTCAGGCGCAAACAACTCGTCAACTAAACGTACCATCATCACAGCGACATCTTGTTTTTGTGCCCCTTTGCTTTGCCATGCAATCGCTTCATTGAACCAATCATCCGACGGATGACCAGATTTTTTCAAGATAATATAAATGTTAGTGGCATAGGACACACACTGGCTGGCTTTCGATGGCTCTGCCGCCATCGCTGGTGCGGACAATAGTGGTGCCGACAGCATTAACGCTGACAATAAAAGGAGAGTTTTCTTCACTGTTAATCTCAATAGTGTGTTGGTAAGCGGTTCCGCGACGTAACCTACGGGTGACGAGTAGTAGGCCATTTCACGAATGAATACCCTACAATCCCGATAAAATGTAAGAAACACAATGCCTCTGATGCATTGCTTGTAGTGACCTCAAACTACTGATGATAAAACGCATTTCACTTTCATCAGGGTGAGGATAGCCTCTAAAATGCTAAAAAATCGTACCGCTACTCAGTGACATCGGATTGAAACGTCATCATCGCCTATCATCCGCAACAACATAGGATTCCGTGTGTATTTTTGGTAGGGTGAAGGCGTTTTTTCATCCACACGCAAGAATGATGTTGCGTTGCCTTAACTGCTATAGGGAAGAATCATGACACATCCTATTATTTCTGATCTCAACAGCCGCTACACCGCTAAACGTTACGATGCATCGAAACGTATTCCACAAGCTGATCTGGATGTGATCTATGAAGCGATGCGCCTGTCGGCCTCGTCCATTAACTCACAGCCTTGGAAATTCATTGTGATTGAAAGCGATGCCGCCAAACAGCGTTTTCACGATACCTTTAACAATAAACACCAATTCAACCAACCCCACGCAAAATCCGCATCACACATCATTTTGTTTGCCCATAACCCACACTACACCCGTGATGATTACGCCAACGTGGTCGATAAAGGGATTGCCGATGGCCGCGTACAGCCAGAAAACCGTGAGCAAGCCTTTGGCTCTTATGCCTTTGCCGACCTAAATACCGATGAGAACGGGTATAACGGTGGTTGGACGAACTCACAGACTTACATCGCACTGGGTAATACCCTGCATACATTGGCGCGTTTAGGCATTGATTCTACCACCATGGAAGGCATCGACAGTGAACGCATCAGCGAGGTATTTACAGCGGAATTAGGCGGCTATGTGTGTAACGTGGCGCTGGCCATCGGTTACCACCATGCTGATGAAGACTACAACGCGAAATTACCAAAATCCCGTCTTGCCAAAGAAGTGGTTCTCACCATGCTGTAGCAAAGAAATTTCATCCTGTTCATCCAAACTTTCGAGTGATTCATGATCTTTGAAAACAACAGGTTGTGAGTATTTACGTCTGACGGAATACTATAACGAATATAGGCTTTTGCCCGATACGGATTAACACGACGTACTATTCAAGGAAGAATGCAATGAAACCGTCACTTCATTACCTGTGCCCTTTGTGCACGACGCAATCAACGGCTGAATTAAAAGAAATTGATAAGCTTATCAAAGATAAGACGACAAACTGTCAGTCCTGCAACGGTGAACTGGCGTTAGATAACGAAGGGATTACCACCCTGACAGCAAGATGTGAGGAGATTAAAGCCGCGGGGACCTATCAGTTATGGGGCAGCTTGATCATGGTGGCTTCAACGCTACTCCACTTTTCAGAAGTCATTACCATGCCCCTACTTATCATCGGTTACGTAGCGACCGCAGGGCTTTATATTAAATCGCATTCCACCACCTTTCCGGATGCGATGCTCACTTTTTATGCCGATGAGAGCACGCAGGATAGCAACGCGGAAACCGCTGAGATGGACTTAAACAATGAAAACGCAGCAAAAACACTGAATGACACACCATAACGTTTGATCATCAGCACTCAGGAGGATATTGCGCCGCAATGGCACAGCCACCTCGCATTATCCTCCTTGCTCATCCCCTCGCCGACTTGTATTGTCTTCATGCCCCTCTTTCCGTTCTCTCACGACTTTCCTTGTCATCGGCGAACGATTAACATTTAATACCCCTGATACACACTTCCCCATCCGGCTATCGCCGTGGCAAGTAATACATGCTCATTAAGACAGTGTGTCACCGAATCATTTTAGTAAGGGATCAGTTTGGCTAAAAAATACTATGTTGTGTGGCAAGGTCGTGAAACCGGCATCTTTACGAGTTGGGCAGACTGCAAAGCACAAGTCGATAAATTTAATGGCGCGCGATTCAAATCGTTTCCGACGCTAGATGAAGCCGAAGCGGCGTTTGGCAAGAAAGCGTCACCGTCATCATCTCAAGCCTCATCCCGTCGCACCGCCCCTCAAGCGAAAAAGAAAGCGGCTCCGCTGTCTCAAGCACAAATCACCGCAATGCCGTTTGATATTAAGATATTCACAGACGGTGCCAGTGAGCCGAATCCGGGCGAATCCGGCACTGGGTTAGCCGTGTATGAACAAAACCAGTTAAGCGAGTTATGGTATGGCATTTATCAAGCCATGGGCACCAACAATACCGCGGAACTCAATGGTCTGTATCAAGCCTTAATCATGGCAAAAACAAAACTTGCGCAAGGCCGTTCGGTTGCTATTTATTGTGACTCGATGTACACCATTGATTGCATCACTAAGTGGGCAAAAGGCTGGTCAGCAAAAGGCTGGGTGAGACCCGGTGGTGAGATCAAAAACCTCGATATCATCAAACCCGCGTATGCGTTATACCAAGAGATTGCTGCCAGAATCACCATTTACCATGTGAATGGACACGTGGGTATTGAGGGTAACGAACTGGCCGATAGAATGTCGATTATTGCTATTGAAGCACAAGAAGAAGGCCTGAGCTTGTACCGTGAAACGGATGACATTGCTGAAATACTGGCCTGCCGTAGAGGCTAAAACACGGCAACATTCCGTTCTTAATGTGCAACGCCTGCCCCTCTTCCATTCTCGGGATACGGCGAAGCACCGCATTCTCATAGTAAACACGATTGATCTGCATTACAGTCAAGGTCATACAGATCAATCATTCTTCGAGGCCATCATGTTTAGTCAACGTCCTATCAAGCAAGCCAAAACCATTGATAATGTGTACGGCAGTGCGTTTTATCACCTTGAAGCCAAAGACAGAACCATTGATGAGCTCAGAAAAAAACTCGTCGCCAAAACCGATAACCAAGAATGGATTGATACCGTCATCAATGACTTGATTGATCGCGGGTATTTAAAATCCGATGACAAGTTTGCAGTTAACTTCGCTGAAATGGCCTTCAGTGCAGAGAAAGGCAGCCAATTCATTCAATCAAAACTGAAAGAAAAAGGCATCAGCGAAGCAACCATTAATGAAGCCATCTCGTACGTCATGCAGCGTGACAACATTTGCGAGATAACCTTATTGCAGCGCCGTCTGGCGAACATGCGGCTTGAGTCATTATCCAGTGATAAATTGCATGCCACGTTAACAAAATATGGGTTTAGATCATCCGATGTGCGTGACGCGATTCAAGCACACCCAGTGGCGGCTTCATTGCCGTCTAAAATGCAAATCAAGGCGGATAAAACCGACATCACCAAAGAGATTGAAAGGCTTGCCCGTAAATTAAAAGGCAAATCGACCATTCGCCGAGAGCTGCAGCAAAAGCTGATTGATGTGTCTCATTTTGATGAACAAGTCGAAAAGTTAGAGTTGGATGGCAGTATCGATTTTTATGAAAACTGCCGCTTACGCTTAGAGAAGAAACGCTTTGATTTGAGCGATTCAAAAGACAAAAGTAAAGCCTATGCGTACCTGTATTCGCATGGCTTTAGTGCCGATGAAATAAAGGAAACACTGGGTAGTTAACAAAATAAAGATTAAATCACTAAAAAAGCTTCACCAACGCGTTGAGGGGTATAAATTAATAGCTATAAGCTATTTTCTGTTTTTCCTCAGCGTGTAGGTGTTCATATGATAAAAATGCTGGTATGCGACTTCGATGGCACAATCAATGGTGGCCCGTCACACGGTGTACACGAATTTTCTGACTACCTCAGTACGCAACTTGATCTGCACTTTGTCATCGCGACCGGCCGAACTTTTCCTTCCATTACCGATGGACTCACCACCGAAAATTACCCGACACCTCGCTGTATCATTAGCGATGTGGGTACTCAGATACATCATGACCACGATCAGGGGGCGGATACCCTTTGGCAACGTCACTTAGAAACCAAATGGCGTAAATCGGCTATTCAAGACGCACTCAGTCACATTCCGTTTTTGGGAGAATGCCATGCACTACACCAGGGGGACTATAAACTGACGTTTGAAGGGAAACTTAGCCCGAAACAATATGATGCGATTGCAGCGCAGTTACTCTCCCATCAGATTGATGTTGATTTAACCTACTCACATGATTGGTATTTAGACATCACCCCGAAAGGGGTCAATAAGGCGACGGCCATTCATTACTTGATGCAAAAACACGGTTTATCTGTCCACGAAATTTGTGTCGCGGGCGATTCGGCCAACGACACCGCCATGCTGACCATGCCCGGCATCAATGCCATTTTAGTCGCGAATCATTACCCGGAAGTGGCGCACTTATCAGCCTTAAATCATGTGTACACCAGTACGGCATCGCACGCAGAAGGGGTATTGGAAGGCTTAAAATACTGGCAAGATGTAGCGATAACGCGTTCAGTATAAATAATGGCAATAATTGGCTGTGATGAATCATAAACAGACATAAAAAATGACGAGCTGCTACCCTCGTCATTTTTCTTGGTTTTATGTGTCGAATGCCACTTTCGCCATCATACTATGGCATGGCAGACAACGGCGGTTCACCATTCAAGGTCGCGAGACAATTACGCGCCGCCTGTGCTGGGCTATCTGCATGACAAATGGCAGACACCAAGGCGATGCCATCAGCGCCGGCGGCATCAATTTCTGTGATGTTCGACATATTGATGCCCCCAATGGCTACGATCGGAAACGAACTCTGTGCCACCGCCTTCGCCAGGCCCTCAATGCCCCACGCTTTCTTGATGTCGGTTTTGGTGGGTGTGGCAAAAATGGCGCTCAAGCCTAAATAATCCACTGGCAGGGCTTCTGCCTCCACTAGCTGCTGCTCATTTTCCACCGACAAGCCGAGAATTTTCTGCTCACCAATCAATTGTCGAGCGATCGCCGCAGGCATATCCGATTGCCCTAGGTGCACACCATCGGCATCAACCGCCAACGCCACATCCACCCGATCATTGATGATCAGCGGCACACCGGTTCCCTGCAAAATGGCTTTCACTGCCAGAGCGCGTTCAATGAATGCGCGCACATCGCCGTGTTTTTCTCGCACTTGTACCATGGTAACACCACCAGCAACCGCTTCTGCTACCACCGTTTTCAAGGTATCGAGATCTTGCTGATCATCCGTCACTAAATACAGACGGTACGGATTCATCTCGGTCATCGCGTTACACCATCTCCAAACGTTGTACTAACGTGTTTTCATCTAGCTGATAGAGCGCATCCAGCAAATTAAGTTGCAGGCTACCGGGTCCTGCAGATTGCTCTGCCGCGATCTCACCCGCGACGCCCATTACCGCCGCCGCAGCTAACCCTGTCGTTTCCCCAACCGCGGCAAACGCACCTGTTAAGGCCGACAAGGTGCACCCCATACCCGTCACGTAAGGCATCATGGTGTGGCCGTTGTGCAACGCCGTGATGCACTGGGCTGTGACGATGTAATCCACCTCACCCGAAATCACAACAGAACAACGGTAAGTCTTAACCAAATACTGCGCGGCGCCAACGGCCGCTTCGCTGCTGTCCAGCGCATCAACACCCTTGCTTTGCGCTTTGTTTTGACCTTCTTCACCGGCTAACGCGATAATTTCAGACGCATTACCACGAATGATCAAGGTCTCAGCGGCCTCTGCCAGACGCCGAGAGGTTACTGTTCGCAACGTGCTGGCACCGCACCCGACCGGATCCAGTACCACACATTTTTTATTTATGTTCGCCTGTTCAATGGCATACGCCATACGCGGTGTCCATTGGCTGTCGAGCGTTCCAATATTGATGACCAATGCCCCACAAAAGGTCATCATCTCAGCCATTTCTTGCTGCGAATGCGCCATGATCGGCGACGCACCAATCGCCAGTAACGCATTCGCCGTATTGTTCATCACCACATAGTTGGTGATATTCACCACAAGGGGTTTTTGCGCACGTACCGCGTGAAGTGCATCAAGGATGCGTTGTGTTTGCGTTTGTGTATGTGCTTGCAAGTTAGCTTGTGTGCTCATCATTATCCTTCCTTTACGGCGTTTAAGCCTTGCTGCCAAAACGCCACTTCCATGCGGGTCGCCGTTTTGAACACCTGAATCAGGTGCTGCCCGCGAGGACTGTTTACATCAATATCGTGCAGCAGACTATCAAGGTGATCTCGCCCATTCGCCACGCCCTGCTGGAATTCGTCCCCACTGTACAGCGCCATCCAACTTGCGTACGGATTCCCGTCTCTTACCGTTTCTGGCGCGGCGGCCAACAAGCGGCCAATTTCTGCATAACCCAATGCACAAGGCGCCAATGCGGTGTACAAGTCGACAATATCGCCCGTCATACCGGCATCGAGCACATAGCGGGTATAGGCCACGGTACCGACATCCTCCATCTCTGCTTCCATGTCGGCTTCGGTCAGTCCCCATTGCGCGCAATACGACACGTGATGAGCAATTTCTGAATCCAGCAACGCGTGTACGCTGGTGAGTGCCTTACGCATCCCCGTTAAATTCGGGGCTTTGTAAATTGCTAACGCATAGGCGCGCGCGTATTGCTTCAAAAATAAAAAGTCTTGCTTTAAGTAATGTAAATAACACGGCTGAGCCAACGTGCCCGCGCCCAGTTGCTGTACAAACGCATGTTGGGTGTAATCCATCCAATCCGCTTGGCATGCGTTAATCAAATCCTGATGATTCATCTGTGGCGTTCCTTATGTTCTTTTTTATCGGTATAACGCGATTACAATACGGGTACGTAATCTTGGGCTTTAGGCACGGTTTCAATAATATTATGTGCCTTCATAAACACGGCATAATCATCGTATCGCTTCAAATCCACCGCCGATGGGCGCAAAGCAAAGCGGGTCAACGTGTCCTTCCATGCGCGGTGGTTCAGTTCGTTATCCAACGTGTCCGGGGCGTAAGCAACAAAGGTCTTCCATGCTGCTTCCGGGTGATTCACTATGTACGTAGTGGCTTGCTCAAGGGCATGATTAAACGCTTGAATCGCCGCTTTATCGTAGGTGTTCGCATTGGCGACAAACACCAGTTCATCGTAAGCTGGCACACCGTGCTCTTCGGGGAAAAATGCCTTTGCTTTGTAGCCTTCTAACGCCAATTGGTTGGTTTCAAAGTTACGCAGCCCGCCCCAAATCGCATCCACTCGGCCGGAAGCCAGCGAGGACGATAACGCCCAGCCCACGTTAATGATTTTCACCTCATCGAGGCTGACACCGCCGCTGTTGAGCATGGTACCAATGGTGGCTTCTTCATTGCCCGCAATCGCAATACCGATTTTCTTGCCTTTAAAATCAGCCATACTGTTAATACCTTTGCCTTCCAGCACCATTAAGGTATTCAGGGGGGTCGCAATCAACGTGCCGGCACGGACTAAGGGCAAACCGGCGGCCACATCAATGGTCAAATTCGGCTGATAAGTGATGGCCAAATCCGCTTTATTCGCCGCCACCAGCTTAGGCGGCATGCTTGGGTCGGCAGGCTCTTGAATCGTGACATCTAAGCCATTCTCGTTGAAATAGCCTTTCTCTTTCGCAATCACAATAGGGCCATGATTGGGGTTCACAAACCAGTCCAGCATCAACGTCAGCGGTTGGGTTTTACTTGCGGTATCCGCAAGCGCAGTACCCGACATCATGAGCGATACGAGGAGTGAAACCGCCGAGGCGGCGTATCGCATGCCTGTCTTTTTCATGCCTGTTTTTTTCATGCTATGTCCTTCTTCTGTGTGGCAAATAATTAACATTGTTATAATCTGGATAATTAATCGGCTTCCCAAGGGATCAGGCGTTTAAGCACTTTGTCGGTGATGAAATACAGCGACACTGATAACGCGGAAAGGATGAATAATGCAGCAAACATTTCATCAATCATCATGCGGGCATTGGCTTGGAGCATCAGGTAGCCTAGCCCTTCGCTGGAGCCGACCCATTCACCGGCCACCGCACCGATCGGGGCGATGACGACCGCGACACGAATGCCGGACGCCAAGGTAGGTAACGCCGCCGGCAACTGCACATAGCGCAAACGCTGCCATTTCGTGGCGCCCATGGTGCTGACTAAATCAAGGTATCCCGTTGGCGTATTACGCAAGCCGTCATAGCAGCAGGTCGTCACGGGGAAGAAGATAATCAACGCGGCCATCACCACTTTTGAACCGATCCCATAACCCAGCCACAACATCAGCACGGGAGCGATGGCGAACACGGGGATGGCTTGACTAGCGATCAACAGCGGCAATAACCAACGCTTCAACGGTTTGAACAGCAGCATTTGCAGGGCAAAAAACAGCCCCATCGACAACCCTAACAACAAACCAAATACGATTTCCTGTGCGGTCACCCAAGTATGTTTCAGCAACACATCGTGTCGCTGTATCATGCGCTCAAACACATCCAGCGGTGCCGGTAAAATAAAAGACGGCATCGCAAATACCACCACAATGGCATGCCAAAGGCCGATGATGACCGCCGTACTGATCGCCACTCGCACCAATGGATGCGATAACGGGGAGACAGAAATGGCCGTCTTTGTAGAGGATGACGATTGCGCCGCGGAGGATGCTGAAGTTAATCGGGTCAGGTTAGTCATCGTCTTGCTCCAAGCGCGTCAAGATCACTTGCTGCAAGCGGGCACAATCGGCGTTGTAGTCACGCGGTGTCACTGACGCAGGCACGTCAAGCGCCATCGCCCTAGCAGGCTGTCCTTGCAGGATGTACAACGCATCGGCCAGACGCAGGGCTTCTTGCGGATCATGGGTGATCAGCACCACGGTTTTACCTTTCAGCAGCGTACAAGCGAGGTTTTGCAATTTATGGCGTGTGACCGCATCAAGCGCGGAAAACGGCTCATCCATCAGTACCACGGGCTTGTCTTGCATCAAGGTGCGAGCCAATGCCACCCGCTGACGCATTCCGCCGGATAATTGTTGTGGTCGATAATGGGCTTTGTCGGCTAACCCTACACTCGCCAGTAACGCGAGGGCTTTTTGTTTCGCTGACATTGATATTTGACGTGAGGCAGAATCACCAAACCGGGTACTCAACATGACGCTCTCGAGCACCGTTAGCCACGGCATCAACAAATCTTGCTGACCCATATAAGCAATATGCGCATGCAAATCACACGCCGGCGTCGTCGTCAGGTGCCCGTTCCACACCACGCTGTTATCCAATAACCCGGCTAAATAACGCAGTAATGAGCTTTTACCGCACCCACTGCGCCCCAATAAACAAGTCCACTGGCTAGCGGGGATCTGCATATTCAGCCCCGCCAACGTTGCCGTTTCACTGTCGAGATAATGTAAATAGCCGTCTTCAATGCTCACCGCCACCCCATGATGATCATCAAGGGATAACGGGAGAGTGATCGATGACACACTAGCGGACATCGTTATGACCAGGGAAGAAGTGATTAACCGGGCCATGGCCTTTGCCGATATCTAACGCATCCGCATGCAAAATGGCCTGCGAGATATACTGCTTACCCAAGGTCACGGCTTGCAACAAATCGTTGCCTTGCGCCAAATAAGAGGCGATGGCTGACGACAAGGTACAACCGGTGCCGTGCGTATTGCGCGTTTGTACGCGTTTCGCACTCAAGCGTTGCACATCGTCAGAGAGGATCAGTAAATCGTTACTGTTTTCATCTTGCTCTAAGTGGCCACCTTTCAGCAAAACACTCTTGGCACCGAGTTGACGCAGATCTGCAATCATTGCCGCCATTTCATCTTCATTGGTTGGGATTACCCCCCCAATAAGTGCTGCGGCTTCTGGCAAATTGGGGGTGATGACATCGGCTAACGGCAATAACGCGGATTTCAATGTACTGATCGCGGTGTTTTCTAATAATAAGTCGCCGCTTGTAGCAACCATAACGGGATCAACAACAAGATGAGCAGGACGGTACTGCTGAATTTTGGCCGCCACCACCTTAATGATCTCGCTATCGGCCAACATACCGACTTTAACGGCGACAACATTGAGATCAGAGAACACCGCATCCAATTGGTATTCCACATGTTCAACCGGGATCGGACAAATGGCAGAGACGCCTAGCGTATTTTGCGCTGTGATAGCGGTGATCACCGAACAGGCATAACCGCCAGTGGCTGAAATGGCTTTAATATCGGCTTGAATACCGGCACCACCACCGCTATCTGAACCGGCAATGGTCAGAACAATGGGGGTCGATGCGTCAAGCGCTTGGGGAACATACGATAAATTTGACATAATCATTCCTCGAACTGACGTTCTAGGACTTATCAAGCCAAGACATGAATAATGAGGAAGGAGAGGTCATCATCAGCAAGACAGATAGTTCCCTACGCCAGTGTTAACTGAATCAGGTTCAACGGGTCTCGCGATGCGATCTCAGCCTACTGGCCCCCCGACTATACTGTTGCGATAGTAGCAATTTTCAATAAAAGTGCAACATATCAAACTTGCATCACATTGATTCTGTGGGTCGAAACACTTTATTTAGAGGTTCTATGGCGCATTCCTGTCTGTAAAGTGACCCACGACATAACGAGCCAACATAGCCAATACGATGCCACACACTATACCGCCACCATTCGCGGCCATGTCCAACCACTCACCATACCGGTTCACATACGGCTGGATCAGTTCTATGGCCCCACTCCACAACCAGAAAGCACCGGCCAGCGCGAGCCAATAACGCGGCCTGACAAACGCCGCCGGAAACATTAACGCGGCATACGCGATAAAATGGGGGGTTTTATCCGTTCCCGGTACAGGCGGTAAACTCGCCATCGGAGAGAGCGACAGTACCGTGATCGCCAATAGAATCAGAATAGTCACGGCAACCCAATACCGTACCATTAAACGAATAATCAAAATTTCACACTCAATAGTAATCGTGTTGCGTAATGTACACGGCCTAACAAACCACCTCAAGCCTATGGCTGATTGCCCGACAGCCCATAATCATTGAAAAGATTTATGTATATCAAGAAGTACGTTACACTTCCTCACAAACCGTAATCGTTGGTGATGCGGCCGACTGCTGCAAATAACCGACATGAATTCCACCGGTTGCGCTTACCCTAACGTGCGCGCAAGCCGGAAAAAGAAAATAGAGTTTCCCTATGAGTAACACAATCCAGTGGTTCCCGGGCCACATGCACAAAGCGCGTAAAGAGATTGAAGAAGTGCTTCCGAAGATCGATGTGATCATTGAAGTGCTTGATGCCCGTATTCCTTTCAGTAGTGAAAATCCACTGATCAAAACGTTCCGTGAAAAGAACAACAAGCCTGTCGTTAAAGTGCTGAACAAGCGCGACTTGGCGGATCCGGAAATGACGGAACTGTGGATCAATCACCTTGAACAAGAGCAAGGCGTAAAAGCCATTGCCATCACCACAGAAAACATCAACGAAGTGAATAAAATCACTGAGTTATGCCGCAAACTGGCCCCACACCGTGAAGACATGGGCAAGCATATTCGCACCATGATCATGGGTATTCCAAACGTCGGTAAATCCACCATCATCAACACCCTTGCAGGGCGTTCAGTGGCGATTACCGGTAACCAGCCAGCGGTGACCCGTCAGCAGCAGCGTATTAACCTGCAAAACGGCATTGTGCTATCTGATACCCCAGGGATTTTGTGGCCAAAAGTGGAAAACCCGCACAGTGGTTTCCGCCTTGCGGCTACAGGCGCAGTGAAAGATACCGCGATGGATTACATCGATGTCGCTTTCTTTACCGTTGAATACTTGGCACAAGCTTACCCTGAGCGCTTGAAAGCCCGCTACGACATTGACGAACTGCCAGAATCTGAAATCGAAATGATGGAAGAGATCGGCCGCAAACGTGGTTGCCTGAAATCCGGTGGCCGTGTTGACCTGCATAAAGCGTCTGAAATTCTGATCAATGAACTGCGCAATGGCACCCTTGGTCACATCACGATGGAACGCCCAGAAATGATCACCCAAGAGTTGATCAATGTGGCAGTAGAAAGTGAGCGCAAGGCTGAAGAAAAGATCCGTGTGAAAGAAGAACGCCGTAAGCGTTACTTGCGTAACAAACGCTAAGTTTCACGACCGCGTCTGAGTAAAATAGACGCATTGCAAAAATAGCATCGCCGTCATGCAATATTGAGCCACCAGCACTGAGCGGCAGGTGGCTTTTTCACCCTTGCAGCCCTGCAAAAAAACAAAGAAAATAGCCCATACTCACGTGACCGTCCAATACAGGGTTCACGCGTGTTCAGCACAGCCCATATTCTCTCCCTGAAAGTCACATTTTGAGGAAGTTTAGGGTTATAGAGAAACTTTTCGTGCTACGGCCGGTCTGATTTCGTTCAAGCATGTTTATTTTCAGCCTGTTGATACGCAACACGCTGACTGAAGTAAGGTTCAAAAACGTTTTTCATGTATTCCACTGCCACACACCGTCAGCTTGCCAAATACGCGCTATGGTTAATCGCCATGGCGATTTTTGTGTGCACCAGCCAAAATACACGACTAACAACGATCTGCTCGGCATCACCTTCCGTCAACGCGATTAACACGATTGACGCGACCTTTATCAGCGGTAATACACCGGCATTGGCGCAATCAAACCCTATCGTCGCTTTCCTTGCCATGCAAATCGACGCATTGCACGCTCAAGCGCAACAAAATGATGCCCTCACCCGAATCGCCAGCAGTGACATCAGCAAAGCCTGTTCGCTCACTGACCACCTGCTACCGTGGCATCCTCCCCAGCTTGAACACGGCATCATTAATATACTGTTTATCGTCCTCACCTTTGCTGTCTTTGCAGGCGCAGGGTTACTTGTACCGGTTCTCACTGAACCGATCCCTCCGACGCAGCGGCGTCACCTGACTTTTTGTGTCTTCCGGGAATGAAACCGGCAGAGTCCATGCTGGCCATCGCGTAAGCGAGTTCTGTAACGTTTTTATTTTTGGAGTCACCACAGTGAATTACTCAACCCCACACGGTCGCACCTCCCGCCACCGAAAATCAGCAGCCCGTACACCCATTGTGCTGTTATTGGCATTACTTAGCCTGTTCATGTCTTTGGGGGCATGGGCCAAAACGGCCACTACTGGCTGGTTACATAATCCGGATCATCCACCGATTCAAGTGCGCTTTATGCTCACGGGACAAACCGATCCAGCCGCTAAAACCGTAGAAGGCTTGCTCGAAGTCCAACTGAATGATGATTGGAAAACCTACTGGCGTAGCCCCGGTGAAGGTGGCGTCGCCCCTTCCATTGACTGGTCTCTTTCCAACAATATCAGCAGTGTGGACTGGCACTGGCCGATGCCTAAGCGCTATGAGTTTTTGGGTGTGGAAACCTTGGGCTATAAGCACCACATCAACTTCCCGATGACGCTGCACATTGACGACATGAATAAGCCAGTATTCGTTTCCGGTAAATTAGTGATGTCTTCCTGTACCAACATCTGTGTGCTGACCAATTACGAGATCGCTTTGGGCTTTAAACCTGATGCTATCGATTACAACGAAGAAGCCATGCACTTGTACAACCAAGGCATGAGCCATGTACCGCAAGCACAACCGTCCGTCACGATTGATGCGGCAGGCTGGGACGAGAAAAACCGCGAATTAACCTTGGTGGCAACGAACACGTTAGGCTGGCAACAACCGGATGTGTTTATCGATGGCGATTCACAAAATGTTAAAGATGCATCTTTCTTAAAGCCAAGCGTTGAGGTGAACGGTAATACCTTGATCGCCAAAATGGCAGTGAGCAGTTGGTTTGGCACGCCGAAACTGAATAACGAAACCTTGAATGTCACCATCAGTGATAACGGATTTTCCGTCGAAGATACCGAAGTCGTAACCAATCAGCCCATCGCTCTGCCTGTCGACAGCAGCACCAACTTGTGGGAAATCATTGGCTTTGCCCTACTGGGTGGGTTAATCCTCAATATCATGCCGTGTGTTCTCCCGGTATTGGGGATGAAACTGAGTAGCGTGATTGCGGCTGAAGGCTTAGCAAGAAAACAGATCCGCTTGCAGTTTTTGTCATCTGCTGCCGGTATCGTGACGTCATTCTGGCTATTAGCTGGCTTCTTGATCGCGTTAAAAGTATCAGGACAAGCGCTCGGCTGGGGCATTCAGTTCCAAAGCCCGTTTTTCATTGGGGCGATGGTTATCATCACCGCGCTTTTCGCAGCCAACATGCTAGGGCTGTTTGAGATCCGCCTGTCGAGCAATACCAATACCTGGTTAGCCACTCAGGGGGATGAGTCTTACATCGGTCACTTTGTACAAGGCATGTTCGCCACCCTGTTGGCTACGCCGTGCAGCGCACCATTCTTGGGTACCGCCGTGGCCTTTGCCTTGGGCGCCGATATGCTGACCTTGATCGCTATCTTCACTGCACTGGCAATTGGTATGGCCGCGCCGTGGTTGGTGATCGCCCTCTTCCCACGCTTAGCGCAAATGCTGCCTAAGCCAGGAATGTGGATGGACAAAGTCAAAACCCTGTTTGGCTTCATGATGCTCGCGACCAGCGTGTGGTTACTTAGCCTGATGACCAACTTCCTTAGCACGCCTGTTGTGGTCTTTATTGGCGTATTGATGCTAACCGTATTGCTGTGGCGCTTGGGTAAAGCCAAAGGCCGCAAGCCCGTGATCTTTGCGTTAGCGATGGTGGTACTGGGTGCCGGTGGTGGTCTGATCGCAGGCAGCATGACGGCCGATAACTGGTCAACGCCGCTCCCGCAAGATCATGCGTGGCAGTCTCTGGATGTAGAAGCGATTGATGGCTATGTGAAAGCCGGCAAAACCGTGGTGGTGGATGTCACAGCCGACTGGTGTATCACCTGTAAGGTCAATAAGATGAGTGTTCTGTTGCAAGAGCCGGTACACAGCCAACTCGCTGGCGACAACATCGTACTGATGCGTGGCGATTGGACCAAGCCGTCTGATTACATTACCGGCTACCTGCGCTCGAATGGCCGTTATGGGGTACCGTTTAATGTCGTCTATGGCCCGAACGCACCGACAGGCATTCCTCTGCCCGTGATCCTGACCAATGATGATGTGCTCAATGCACTATCATCAGCCACACAGTCCGCCACACAGTAAGGAACGCTGATGACCACATCACACGATAAACACGCAGCAGCAGAGCCGGAGCCGGGAGCGCCTGAACCGGGAGAGAATTCCCCCTCTTCCTCCCGCTGGAAACGCTGGTTGAAAGAAGCGGTATGGATGCTGATATTGGTTACGGTTGTCAGTATGGGCGTGGACATGTGGCGCAGTCGCAACCTGCCGACGGACACGCTGCCAACACCATACCTGCAAACCTTGCTTGGCGACCCAGTGGACTTAGTGGCTCTTAGCCAAGATGAACCGGTGATGCTGTATTTCTGGGGTTCATGGTGTTCTGTCTGCCGCTTTGTAAGTCCGGCCGTCAACTGGCTAGCCGACGACAATCAAGTGATCACCGTAGCATTAAACTCTGGCGATGACCGCCGACTCACGGCTTATCTGAATCACCATGATTACCGTTTTACGACGGTCAATGACCCACAGGGAGATATCATGAAAGCGTGGGGATTTTCAGCGGTACCCGCGGTTGTGATCATTGATAAAGGCAAAGTCAGCAGTGTGACCACCGGTTTTACCAGCCTGCCAGGATTATGGCTGAGACTGCAATAACCGCCACATATTCAGCGCATGTAATAAAAACAGCCCACGGTATCATGCCGTGGGCTGTTTTTTACCTAAGTATGTCTCGGCAATGCCTTGCACAGGATGCCAGTGCTGTCATCCATAGATATACTCAGAGAAAAACTGAGACGTGATTCACTCCCATTCCCAGTGTCGCCCTTCATGCCCTTGTGAATACAGCATACGATAGCCGCTGATGTTTTGGTGCGGCACATCTTTCACGATCTTCTGAAATTGCGTTTGATCCAAATGGATCAAGTGCTTGTGATCGCCGGATTCAATGTACAACTCGTCTTGTTCGAGCAGCATATCATCCACCAGCATATCCACCTGATAAGCCGGTCCTAATGAGGGTACAGCCCCCGGTTCGCAGTCTTGAAAGAGCGTCGATAATTCATGCTCCCCGACCAAGAAATACGGTTTACCGAGCATGCGACTGATTTTATCAATCATCACCCGCCGGTTAGAGGGCACCACCGCCATTAAAAATTCGCCTTGCTGATTTTTCAGCACCACCGCTTTAGCAACTTGCGCCGTCGGCACGTGAGATGCAATAGCGGAACTGAAAGATGTGTCGGTGTGCTTATGCTGGGTAAGATTAAAATCGATATTGTGATTGTCCAGAAACTGTTCGACAGTGATTGCGATAGCCATAGGATCACCTTTTTTACGCTTGGTGCACCTAGAGTATAGCGGTCTATCACGACCTCTATCTATCACGTCTCATACACTCTATCGAAATCAACACCGCCGCCTTACGGGCTAATACGGCGGGCTTGCCAATATGTTCGTTGCCAGTAGGGATTGTTCAGACTAGAGATCATGACCCCCTGTGAGGTTGATGCATGTAAAAACTGTTTATCACCCACATAGATCCCAACATGACGCAGGTTACGACCCGTTTTAAAGAACACCAAGTCCCCTTTTTTGAGTGCTTTAATATCCACCCACTTGCCTTTACGCACTTGCTCTGCCGTCGTACGCGGCAATTGCATTTTCAGGACATCAGAAAAGCCCACTTGCACAAACGCCGAGCAATCGATCCCTTTGCGACTGGTACCGCCTAATTTATATGGCGTACCTTGCCACTGACGATAAACCGTATCAAACGTGGGTGCTGATGACAGCGGTACATCCATCGGTATATAGGTATAGCGAGGATCGTTACCACTGGTGCGGTGGTTTGCAGCGTGCTCCTGTGATTTTAGTGTCTGGGATACTGACAGATTATGATCCGGGGCAGAACTGCAACCTGTAACCAAGCCTGCCACTAACATCGAATATACTGCTATTTTCACCGCTTCCGCTTCCTTCACTGCAATCGAAATGACAATTATTTATGGTATATAATTGTGGATTCTATCAAGTTTAGACCCTACCAACCATGTAATCCTCATAAAAAAAGACATATTGATAGCAAAAAACACCCCACCAAGATGGCAGTAAAGAAAGAATAAAATGAAGAGAAAGGAAGCGAATGAGACGGGTTATATCGCGAAAAACAAAAAAAAGGCTAGCAAACAATGCTAGCCCATAAACTCCACACAACAGAAGAAATAGATACGAAAACACAACCTATGGGTTAATGACTGTACCTACTGAGGGTAGTTATCGCCTGTATCCAGGGTGTTATCCAGTTGTTTTTTACCAAGCAAGAAACAACTGCGACAGGCTTCACGCTCTCTTTCTTTCTGTCAATAAAACTCGGTCAAAACAAGGAATTAGTGCGCGTATTAGCCGATTTCATCTCTTCATGAACAAAGGTAACATCCCCCTGTAACATGGTCATTAATACGGTGGCTTTTGCGATCTGTGCGGCAGTCAGTTTCGTTAAATCCTTATCTACAAAGACTAAATCTGCCGACTTACCGATCACGATACTGCCTGTGACCGATTCAATCCCGAGGGATTTCGCCGGTTCAATGGTGTAGCTATCAATCGCTTTATGGATATCATTCAGCGCATAGCGTTCAGGTTGCTGCAAATGGCCACTGATACGTTCTAGAGGCGGGGTGTATTGCTGCCCGACCCCGCCGCTGCTTAACGCAATGCTCGTTGAAAACTTCTCCAGTGCCTTAACACTGACCACCTTGGCATGACTCGCTTGGTTATGCTCAAGCTCCGCGCCTTTCTCTGCATGGAAAAGAAAATTGACGGTTACGCCCAGTTCACTAAACAAGGGGTATTGCACGGGTTTGATAAACTGCATGCCACTCACAGTAAAACGTTGATCGTCACTATTACGGCGTGCATTTTGAATAGAATACAGCGCGGCCTCTACGGCCGAATCCCCTTCTGCGTGAATATACGCGCTAAAACCGATTTCTTTCAATCGCATAAGCCAAGAATTTAATTCTGTTGGCGTAAAGTAGAAAAGGCCGTTCGGCTCTGATGCAACCACTGGTGTACGGTAAGGACTGCTTAATCGTGCAGTCCCTAATCGATATTGACCATCGACGTTGATTTTGACCTGATTAAGCAATAAACGTGCATTTAAATCGTTGCGATACATGTTTTTCAGTTGTGACAACTGATCATTCACCCCTTTAAACGGCGATAAGCGTGGGCGCACCGATAGACGCACATCCAAATCATACCCCTTCGCGACCTGTTGCCAGAATTGCAAGCCGTCTTCAATCCAAACAGCGCCGGATTCACCGATACTGGTGATACCCCATCGTTGTAGATCATATGAGAAGGCGTCGAAGCGCTGCAGTACCTCCGCCATATCTAGCGGATAGGTTTTTAATGCCTCTTCTAATACCAGCTCTGACAACGACCCCAATACGGTACCGCTGGCGATGTTCTCTGAGGTTCGCAGTATTTTCCCACCAATAGGATCCACACTGTGCTTGGTGATCTTCATCAGTGTCAACGCCGTGGAATTCATCCAAATCACCGAAGAATGCGGTTCGAAAATCACTACGGGAGTTTGTGTAAAATGCACATCCAGCCATTCTCTTGGCGTCAAACCGTCTAAGTCAGCGGTTAATAAGCCTTGCGCAAACCCCACTAACCATTGCCCTTGCGAGAGCTTTTTCGCGGTTTGTTGACACGCACCAATTGATGGTGTTCCGGCATGCAAATCTAACTCACAGGCCACATTTTCAAAGCTGATCAGGTCGAAAAGGTGGGTATGTAAATCAATAAACCCCGGATAAATCGCACTGCCTTGGGCGTCAATGTGCTGCGTTGTCGCAGTAACTAACGACTTCGCTTCATCAGACGGTCCCAAGTAACTGAATTTACCATTAGTGATGCCAATGACGGTATCTGGCGGCATAGTGTAAACCTGTCCGCCGGTGATCATCATGTCTAATGATGGCCGTGCCATCGCTGGTTTTACACACAGCCCAGCCAACAGCATTCCAAGCAGAAAACGGCATAAATTTGATGTCATTGTTCACCCATAAGCAGATTGTCACCGCTAGCGTATAATAGGTGACTCTCAAAATAGAAATGAGATTTATGAATACCCTCTTTTTTGTGAATCTACAATACTTTACCGTATCAATAACGTCATTTTCGACCAACACTGACACTTCTTCCTTTCGCGCCCTCAAAGTAACAGTATTACTCTGGTCACGCTGGCCAAAAAAACACATAATAAACATCCTCTTGTTCCATATGCTAAGGAGTGTGCGTGCTGACGTTTATTCGACTTTTACTGGCTGCTATTTTTATGGTTGTGATGAGCCTTTTTGCTTTGATCTATTGCAGCATTTTCAAACCCCGCGACCCCAAGCATGTCTACTTTTTCTGCCGTTGGTTCAACCAACTTCATAAACTGGTCGGGATCACGCTGATCCAACGTGGGTTAGAGAAAGCCCAAACCGTGCCGCGTGCCGTCTACATCTCCAACCACCAAAACGTGTTTGATTTCGTCACCTCGCCCGGTATGTTGCCACCTCGCACGGTATCTATCGGGAAAAAGAGCCTACTTTGGATCCCTTTCTTCGGACAGCTTTACTGGATCACCGGCAATATCTTGATTGACCGAGAAAATAAATCCAAAGCCCGTGACACCATCCAGCAAGTTGTCACCGCCATTCATGAACGTGATTTATCGATTTGGATGTACCCAGAAGGGACGCGCAGTAAAGGTCGCGGATTACTGCCGTTCAAAACAGGGGCATTTCGTATGGCCATTGCAGCGGGCGTTCCTATTGTGCCGGTCTGTGTCAGTTCTATTCACAATAAGATTGTGCTCTCTAAACGGAACAATGGCATTGTAATCACAGAAATGCTCGACCCGATTGATGTGTCAGGCTATGCGCTTAAAGATGCGCGAAAATTGGCGGAACACTGCCATCAACTGATGGCGGCAAAAATTGCCGAATTAGATGCAGAAGTGGCACAACGCGAACAGGCTCTTGCCAGACAAAACGCACAGGTCAACGGATAAGGTCATCATCCACCATTATTGTCATTCCCGCCTCTGCGCTCAAAAGAAAAAACGCGTGTTATGCATCGTGCACAACACGCGTTTTTTGTTCGTTACACCGCTTCAGGCAGAAAGCATCACGACGCCAACAATAGGTCGAAACCGTGGCGTAATTGATCGCTTTGCAAAATACGGCCATGGCCGAGCCCTTCTGTCGCAATCAGCGTAACGTGATTGAGCGCCGAAGCCGTTTCTGATTCGGTAAAAGCCGCAAAACGGTCTTGGCGATCATGCACAATCACCACTTTGCCTTGCCATTGTTGTAATTTCGCCACCGGATCAACCGAACTCAACGGGCTTTGATACGCTTGGGCGATGTCCTCCACCACTTCGTTAAACAGCTTCATGGAATACCCCGAATGCTGCACCGCCGAAACCAGATTCTCGGTATAATTCAGTACAGGCGCCACCAGCAATACCGGCTTACCGCGCAAAGCAACATGCGCACTTTCCAATACCATGGCGCCGCCCATACTGTGTGCCACAACCCCTGCGATCTGCGTTTGTGCTTCAAGCACGCCATCCAATGCCCGGATAAAGCCCGGTAAATGGCCATACTGCCCTTCACTTTCACCGTGAGCCGGATTATCAAACGCTAATGCGGTGTACCCTGCAGCCGCTATGTGTGCCATTAACGGGAAGAACTGTGCCGCCGACCCTGACCAGCCGTGCCCCAGCACCCAAGTTGGTCCCTCTCCGAGTCGATACGTCATCATGGTGCCTTCTGAGGTCATGATGGGTTCACGAACCAGGCCGTCGGGAGCATCAATCTGACGGCGAGTTCGTTCAGGGGTCAACAACACTTTCATCGCGACCTTCTTGGCATGCTGAGGGGCAAGGCGGTGATGTAAACGGGTCGAAAGATTAACCATCTTTCTGCGGAGGTTAAATGTTGCATTTTTCTGGAAATAAATTTTGCTACTCATCCTTGCCTCTTTAAAACAAAAACATCAATATGACTGGCAGTACACACAAAAAGAACGGTCGTGCTTTTTCATGGTGCGCAAATTGTGTGTAGCTGCGTTATGCTGTGCCACAATAGCGATCTTACGATCGCCATTGCCTTAATAGGTCATCAATACCGTGCCAAAACCGCTGGTGATCTTCCGTTTCAAGCGCCAGTGAACGAAACAAATGGCTGCTTAAATACACACCGTACAACTGGTAGACACACTGCCAACTATCTAATTGCGCCGAGAACTCCCCAGACGCTTTGGCCTTTTCAATTTGGCGATGAAGATACGTCAACCATCGATGTGTCAAATTAGCCAGTCCTTGCTGAATTGGATCATCACTTTGTGCGCCGTCTTTCCACGCATCAAGAAACATGCAACTGCCCTGAAACGAGCGATTCCATGCAAGCCATAGTGACAATAACTGACGCAATTTCGCTTCAATACTTGCGTGTTCAATCTGTCGGGTCGGCTGGATCACTCGCGCCACAAAGGCCTGACCGGCAAATTCCAACACGGCAAGTTGTAGGTTGTCCTTAGAATGTACATGGGCAAACACCCCACTCTTGGACAACCCTGCAGCTTTCGCCAATTCACCAATGGTTAAACTGTCGAGCCCATCGCGGCTTGCAAGGGCAAAGGCCGTGGTTAAAATGTGCTCGCGGGTATGCTGTTTTTTATTCATTGCACCTTTGGGTGATCGCTCATCTTGGATCGATATTCTTTCATCTAGCACTGTTTTAGCACGATCGTACTTTTTAATTCAACTCCGACCACTGTCAGCGTTTCAGATACAGGACGCCTTGACGGTCAATTCCGCTTATCGTTCCGCAAAACGAAAGAGACTATCAATGGTGACTGGGCACTCACCCACTTGTTGCACCATATCTTGCGCTTGTTTCAATGAATCGTAGCTACAGGGGATGCCATAGGTATCGGTAAGGGGGTAATCATTACCTTCATGATCCATAAAATGCACACTCCAACCTGCGCTAAGAAAATCGTGTACCAACTTCGCTTCTACGATGGTTTGATCCGCCATTAGCTGGCGACATTCTGACAGCACCATACGTCACCTCCCGTTATTTCGCTTGGCTCTTCTGCGTGGCTATTCCGCGTGGTCATTTCGCATAGCTATCTCACTTAGTTATCTCACTTAGCGATCGCGCTCGACAGCGTCGTTCTAGCAAAAGTATAGCTGATCGCTCTGCCATACAGCTGAGCATGCCGGAGGGGCAAAATGGCAAACCACAGCAGATAGCATGATGCAAAAAAGGCGGAACACAGAAACTGACACCAAGAGGGAAGAAGAAAAGCAAAGCTGGGCTGGGCTGGGCTGGGCTGGGCTGGAAATATAATTGAAAGGGAAAAGAGAAGAGAGAAGAGAGAAGAGAGAAGAGAGAATCACAAAATATGCATGGGGTTAAAGCAAGAAAGGCTACGGGCGTTATGCCTCGTAGCCTTTCTCTGCAGCACTAAACCGGAAAATTACAGGTACAGTTTCGCCACGTCAGATGGCTCTTGCTCTGAACCTAGTAGTTCAGCCGTCCAGTTAAGACCAACCAATACACCATCTTCAGATAGTGTGATCATCCAATCTTCAACAAACACATCCAATGGGATCATCACAGAAACAAATTCTGCCCACTCATCCACACAATGCAATGCAGCATCTGCTTGGTTTGACCAGAATGGCATCACTTCTGATGCTTCAAACTCACTTGAGTCAACAGAAAGCCAGTCACCCTCTTCATTACAAAGGCCCCAAACCTGTAGGGTTTCTTTTGTCTCTGCAACAAACAGATCACAGTTCGCTTTAATATCTGTGGTTAACTTAGTCATTCTATTCTCTCTTGTCTTTTATATATGACATCAACGGCTTGATGTACGCCTATAATACCAGAGTTTACATCAGGTATACCTATGCTAATTATACTTCCCTGAGAGAATGACGTTTTAATGAAAATCCATTCGCTATACTTGATTTGTTATCGCTGGCTCACGGTCTGCCAAACGGTTTTGGACCTTCGTCGCTTTTATCCGAGCTGTTTCATCCGCCACGTTCTCATCCACTAAGAGGTGTCTATGGCAACCGCCGATTGGCTAACGCACTTTAATAACCAACCTGTGCTGACACCCCGTTCACATTTAGTGGAGGCTCATGCCTTTTTAGGTGAGGATCTGGCACACCGCGTCGCCGTCGACTGCGCCTGTGGTACCGGACGGGATACCCTGTACTTACTGGAACAAGGCTACCGGGTATTTGCCTTCGATAATGACGTCCCCCGCCTCAATCTACTCTCAGAGCATCCCCTGCTGGGTGCAAATCCGAATCTCGATATTCAAATCAGCAGTTTTGCAGAATATCAATTCCCCAAAGCACACCTGATCAATGCCAGTGCTTGCCTGTTTTTTTGCACGCCGCAAGATTTTAAAACGCTCTGGGCTCGCATCGAGCACAGCTTACAAATCAACGGGATTTTTTGCGGCCATTTCTTGGGTTCTGAAACACTCGAGCCACAAGAGAGCCTGCCCATCCTAACGCATAGCCAAGCCGAATTAGAGCAACTCCTCGCCCCGTTTTACATTATATCTTGGAAGAAAAAGCAAGAGTATTCGGCCAATTTAACAGGAAAAAAACGTCTTTGGTTGGTTCACACCATCATCGCAATGAAAAAATAATAAGCGCAACAAATAAGCCACAAAAATGTTATGGATAAAGCATAGATTTCTGTTCTTGCCGCGAAATATTCATGACAAAATACTGCCTAATTCTTCCTCTCTTTTGTTAGGTTTTCATCTATGCAAACGCACCGTGTCGGCAATGCTCTGGCCGCGTTCTCTTTTATGCTTTGGGGTATTTTACCGCTTTATTACCAATTTTTGCCCCAAGCTAATATCAATGACTTATTAGCATTACGTATTATCTTTTCAGTGCCGTTTATGTTTGCCGTCATGGTGATCCTCCGCCGTCCAATGCCGAGTTTTGCAACGGTCTGGCAAGACAAACGTTCGTTGATCATGACGGCGTTGGCCGGATTGATCATGTGCGTGTCTTGGTATGCCTTTACTTGGGCGATGACGCATGATCAAGTGCTCGCGGCCAGCCTGGGCTTTTTCATTAATCCACTGTTTGCTATCGCACTGGGCGTGCTTTTTCTAAAAGAGAAATTATCTGCCGCGCAAAAAGCCGCTGTGGTTCTTGCCACGATGGGGATCGCTTATCAGGTATGGAGTTATGGCGAACTGCCATGGATTTCCCTGATCATGGGCAGTTTTTTCGCGCTCTATGGCTTGTGTAAGAAATTCATCAAATATGATGCGTTAACGTCTGTCACGCTGGAAGCCGCTCTGTTGGCGCCAATTGCCTTGGTCTACGTGCTCATGACGGGCTTTGCTGGCACCAGCACAGCGTTGGCTGGGGACACCTCTACCTTACTGCTGTATATCGGCTCTGCCCCTATTACACTGGCACCGTTGATTTTCTTTGCCTTAGCCATCAGCCGTACCAGTCTCACCATGGTCGGTTTAATGCAATATATTGAACCCACGCTGCAATTCTTATTGGCCGTTTTCTTGTTTGGTGAAGTCTTTGATGATGTGAAAGCCATCAGTTTCGGCTTTATCTGGCTCGGGCTTATCTTGTGCAGCCTTGAGGCCATCAGCAACATGTTCCACCGCCGTATTCGTCCTGTGTAAAACAGTCGGGCATGGACAATCCCTCAGCAGTGCGCTGCTGGGGGATACCTATCACAACTTCCTCACGCGCTTCCCTTCATTCGTACGATTTCCATTGCATGCTTCTCGTCTCACTCCATACTTAATGCATCAATGATCACTCGCGATCACGCTACAATCATCAAACAGCAGGCACCAAGAAAACAATAAAAAACCAATGAAGGGATAGAAAGGAAAGTTGCCGTATGGATACACAGCAAGTGTTTAATGATAGCTATCAACGCTGCACAAAAGACAAACAGTTCTTTTATACGTTTTATGATTTTTTCTGGCAGAAAGACGAGAAGTTCCGCCGCATGTTTGCTAATACAGACATGGACAAACAAATAAAGATGCTCAAGCTCTCTATTGTGCTCTTGATGCTCTCCACGTCCTCAAAAGAAAGCCGTGAATTATTCAACACCTATGCAGAACGGCACGGGCGAGGTGGCCTGAACGTCTCCCCCATCGACTTTGACCTCTGGCTAGATAGCTTATTGGAAACTGTGGCGATCAGTGATCCCCTGTTTAATGATGATATCGAAACAGCATGGCGCGCCTGTTTTCAAAGTGGATTAGCCATGATGAAGGCTGCTTGCGAGCCACACAATGCCACGTCGACAAACCATTGACAAAAATCACTGACAATAAAGCACTAACAATAAAAAACCCTGCCACAGTGTGACAGGGTTTCGTATTTTTTCATCTGAGCGTATGGGTAAGAGCGCCTAGGCTTACTTCTCGCCGACGCCGCGGTTAACCTTCTGTGCCAGGGTAATTTTACCAAAACCCAGCTTACGGAAATGGCTATCGCGGTAATCACGAACGGCTTTGCTGCCAGATGATACCATCTCGACCTGCTGTTCCATTTTCAGGTACTGGGTCAGATCAATCCCTTCGGCTGCCGCCACGGCTTCGTGAATAGAACGATATTGAGAATAGGAAAACGACAGCGTCTTCTCTTCTGTTTTATACGTATAAATAATAGTGCGTGACATAACGCCTCCAACAGCACGATTTTAGGGGGGCGAATTTACCTTAGATCAGCGTCAGATGAAAGGACATTCTGGCTCTCACACACTATCTCTGCATTTACTAACTGCGCCACCGACATCGGACGGTAAAAATAATAACCCTGTACGTAGCGTATTCCACGACTATGTACAAACGCCAATTCTGCCCCTGTTTCCACCCCTTCCACCACAATTTTAGATTGGGTAATTTGCCCCAATTGCACCACCACTTCAAACAGGCTTTTACCCCGTTCGGTATCCAGCGCAGTCACCAAAGAGCGATCAATTTTTATCTTGTCGAAATCAAAACGGGACAAATACGCCAACGAAGAGTAACCCGTGCCAAAATCATCCAAAGCAACAGACACGCCGAGTTGTTTAATTTCATTGATGATTGAAGCCGTACGCTGCTCTTCTTCAATCAACAAATCTTCCGTGATTTCAATTTCAATTTGTGAGTAATCAAACGCGCTGTTATCAATTACCCGCTTTAAGGATTTCACAAACCCTTTGGTTAATACCGTCTCTGACGATACGTTAATCGACAAACAAAAATCAGGCGCTAACGAAAGCAATTCCGCATCAGCAATGGCATGTTCCAACACCCAAAAGTCTAAATCTGGCATGAGCCCAAGCTGGTTAAATGATGGTAAGAACGTCGGGGGTGAAATTTTTCCATCATGGCTTTGATGGCGCACTAACGCCTCTAAAGCCACCACCTTCCCCGTGATAATGTCCATCTGAGGCTGGTAGTAGAGTAAAAACGATCCATTACTTTGCAGGGCTTCCACTTCCTTTTGTGCATCGAAATTACTTTGCATAGAAGGAATAAAACTGGTGAGTTTAGTCCGCACTTCAATTTCATGACTGGTAAAGAAACGGTTTTTGAACATGTCCGTCAAATCAATACCCGCAGAGCGCTGATCCATCATTTTGAAGAAGGGGTAATACATCAGCATCCCGACCCCAATCAGAAAGACTTGAAAACCAGCCACGGCATACGATCCGCCGGATCCCATGTAGCCACTGATGATCGGTGGCGTGATCCAGCTGTGCACTTCGCTCAATGGCGGAATGATACCGTACGCCATCGCCGCATACGCGAGGGTAAAGCTCACCAAGGGCACGGCTAAAAATGGCAAAATCATGATCGGGTTGAAAATAATGGGCACACCAAACAGCACGGGCTCGTTAATATTGAAGATGGTCAAAATCAGCACCGTTCGCGCTAAGATCTGATACCCCTTACTTTTGGCAAAAAAGAGCATACACAACACCAACGAAAACGTATTGCCGCTTCCCCCGATCCCAGTAAAGAAATCATAAAAGTTCGTACTGATAATATTGAGATCGGTGCCAAAATTACGCCAATCCGCCATATTAGCCATGCTTAGTTCATACAACTCGGTTTTGAACATGTGCAGCACATTATGGCCATTTACGCCCACACTCCAAAATAGCCCACGAATTAACTCATACAGCAACCCATCATAAAACGAGGTTGGATCCAGCTCTGGGAGGGTTAAATACGGTGAAATGTACTGACTAAAAAACAACTCGATGAAGTAACAGAAAACCAATAATGCACCCAACGCCATCATACACGCCACCAACATGTTGGCTGATGTGTCGATGACATTGTTGTAACTCGAAAGATTGAGTAAACGGACTTTCTTGAAATGATGAATGATGGTGCAGACAACAAAAGCAGAGGCTAAAGATAAGGCAAAGTTATTCGGCAGCATGATCTCCGTAGCGATCAATCCCCACTGCTGGGAGATAATAAAGAAGGCCACCAAAGAGCACGATATCGCCGCGGCCTTGGGCAGTCGCCGCTGATTCGCATAATACGTCGCGAGATAAATATTCAGTAGCACAGGGAACATGTGCGCCGTCATGTTGCCCGCATACCCTAAGGTCAGACTGAGTGTGTCATACCCAACGCTGGCAAAAAAAATCGCCAGCAAGTTAAAAAATGCAGCTAATAGTGAGATCGGTAATGCCATAATAAACACATTACTGATCGCCACAATATATGGGTTCGTCGACAACCTAGATAACAGCTGAGTCACACACTTTCATCCTGAACATTTTATATTCCCTATAACACCCATTCAAGGCAACCTGTATACCTACTAGCAATACAGGCTACCTCATGTCACCTTATCACACTACATTAACTTACAATGCCTACGCAGACTGTGCAATTGTTTCATTTTTAAGATATTTTCCCTTAATTAACGCCATGGCATCAGCTAAAGGCTGTGGACGTGCAATATGGTATCCCTGAATCACATCCACACCGCATTTTGCCACAAAGGCCATTTCATGCTCGTCTTCCACCCCTTCCGCGACCACGGTACAGTGGGCAATCTGGCCAATCTGCGCCACAAGGTGATACAAATCTTTGCCTTTTTGCGTCGTGGCATCGACCAGCAATGAGCGATCAAGTTTGATCTTATCAAACGGATACTTCAATAAATGCGGGAAAGACGCGTAACCCGCACCAAAGTCATCCATCACCACCATGGTACCGATGGCTTGCAGCTCTTCCATGGTTTTGCGCAAATGCACACTGTCACTCAAAATCGCCTCTTCAGTGATTTCAATTGCTAGCGACGTTGGGGCAATATTGTAATGTGCCAACCGTGATTTCAAATGCAAGACAAAATCCGCTTCAGAAATGGACGCCACCGACATGTTAATCGCCACACGACGGACGTGTTCCAATGGCATGTTTTGCATGTCTGTCAGCACTTGTTCCAAGACCGCTTTATCCAAAATCGGCATCGCATCCAACAATTGGAAATCCTGAATAAACGTTGGGAAATACACTTTGCCGCTCGGATCGCGATAACGCAGCAAGGCCTCAAATTCCACCTTGTGAGGTGCCGCCAAGTTATGCAGCAATTGGTAGTGCATCACCAAGTCCCCTTCACGCAACATACTGACCATACGTTGTTGTGCTGTCGCCTTACTGATGCTCGATTCGGCCGAAGCACGAATGCTGCTCAGCAAGTTTCTGAACGTCATACGCTCAACGCTTGAGAACTGGGCCACCGATTTAATGGATGATAACCCCTGCCCGGCAAACGCCAGATAGAACGGACGGTAAATGAAGATACCTACCACAATGATCACCAATTGCAGCAACGTGCCTTCAACGCTGTTATCCATCGCGATGTATCCACTCAAGAGCGGTGGGGTCATCCAGTCAACAATGGTTGTGACCGGACTCACTAGGCCATAAGACATCGACAAATAGGCGATCACGAAGCTAACAAGCGGCACCAATACAAAAGGGACAATCAAAATCGGGTTAAAAATGATCGGTAAACCAAACAGCAAGACTTCATTGATGTTAAACATCACCATGGGTATCGCCGCAATGGCCAGCATGATGTGATTACGTTCTTTAGAAAACAGCAAAATACACAACAGCAAACTGATACTGTTACCCGATCCGCCCATCGACAAGAAGGCATCATAGAACCCTTGGCTGATCACATTCAGTGACGCTTCACCAGCATGCCATGCGGCCAAGTTATCTTGTGTGACGGCATACAGCATTTGCTTAACGGAAAACAACAGGTTGTGGCCGTTAATGCCAATCGCCCCTAATAGGCCCAGGATGCTCTGATACATCAGGCCGCCACTGAATGTCAGAGGATCCGGTTGTACCGCTTTTATTTGCGCTGAAATAACCTGCACCAACTGCAAACTCAATGTGGATAATGCAAGAGCCAATGCACTAAACATAAAGAAGTGGATGACGTGTTTGAATAACGTCGGTGCGAAGTTCACCGCCTGCGGTTCTAATGTTTGCAAATTGATCCGCGTACAATAAGCCAACGTGAGAAAAGCACTCAACATCGCTACCAATGGATTATTCGGCAAGTGATACTCGACAGATAGACTTCCATTAGCGATAGAGAAAACATATAGCAACGCCACCGAGTAAATGATGAAAATGGCGCTGTTCACGTTCGTTTTATGGGAGAGATAATAACTTGTCACCACGCACAACGAGAGTGGGTAAATATTAATCAACATATCCGACAAACGGAAGAACATGCTCGCGATGTCTGAAAACTCGCCATAGCGGAAACCATGCCCTAACAGCACAGCCAGCGCATTCGCCAACGTCAGTGGCAACAACAAAATAGCAATAGCGGATATATCACGCAGATACATGTGGTATCCCGCGCGAACAGGTATCAACTTTTTCAATAACGGCTTAATAGAATTCAAAGCTTACTTCCAACCAAATAATACGCTTGACGTCATGCAAGAGCACCACTGCATCCACAGAAATATAAATAGTTATTCATCATTCATTTATATTTAATGCAATATATTTCATATTGTTACTCAATTAAAACGTCAAAGAATAACAATCACATAGCGTCAAGAATTAGACGTATGATTCTATTCTAATTAATTCAAGCTATCAGATTACAGATATACGGAATGCACCGTGAAATGCACCGGATTATTTTGGATTGAGCGCCAAGTTTATCTCTTACCTTCTGTGAATCTATCCATCGCAGAACACGATAGCTGGCTAATCATAACAAATTCATACTACATCAACACCCTGATTTTTATTTGGCAGGTAACGAATCATAACCAGAGTGTCGGTTTTTACTTGTTCATTAAAAAACCATATTTTAACGATAAATTTTTTTTGTCGTTAATTGGGGATTTATGTTTCTTGCACGAAAATCGCAATGAATCGCTGAGATGGGAATGTAAATTAACCCCAACATAAGGAAAAAGACGAAAAAACAGGCGGCACTACAATAGGAATAAATATGTAACTATTTATTTCAGCATGCTTAACGAGGCGCCAACGGATGCCTTGTCAGAAGAATGTGAGAAATAACTCACCTATTTCTCCCATAGTTATACACAGAAACAGTGGATAACTATGGTGAATAGTCGATTGAAGGCGGCAGATTACAACGTGAATTGATGGATAATTTGGTTGCTGCTGCCACGCCACAGTAGCTCTGGATCGTGCAAATCTTGCTCAAATTTCCCATCAATTAGCACATCTACGCATTCAACCACGGCTTTTTGCGCTTCGGTTAAGTTTGCTAGCTCATAGCCGGACCACAGCCAGATATCTTTCCCTTCGCACTCTTCACGTACACGTTTCACTAACTTCAGTACCGTCGATACGTTCGCAGGATGCAGCGGATCACCGCCTGACAACGACAAGCCACGGCGTTTGATGCGGGTATCATTCAAATCTGCGATGATTTGATCTTCCATCGCTTGTGTGAACAGATGGCCAGAGGTGGGATTCAGGGTGGACTTGTTGTAGCAGCCTCGGCAATTATGCTCACAGCCAGACACAAACAAGGTGCAGCGTGTCCCTGGGCCATTCACCACATCAACCTGATAGTAGTTATGATAATTCATGCACTTAACTCCAAAAAACAAAAAGTGCCGATCAAGATCGGCACTCTATAACTATTCACTCAGTGTGTGATTACATGTGTTTTACGCGGCGAATCACTTCTTCTTGCTTGCCCGAGTTAAATGGGCGCGCATCGGGTGAACCAAGGTAACCACAAACACGACGGGTTACTGACACCTTCTTAGGATCATGGTTGCCACATTTCGGACATGTGAAGCCTTTGCTGGTACAGTCAAACTCACCAGTGAAACCACAGTCGTAACACTCATCAATCGGTGTATTGGTACCGTAGTAAGGCACTCGGCTATAGCTGTAGTCCCACACATTTTCTAGCGCTTCAACGTTGCGCTGCATGTTCGGGAACTCACCGTAACAGATGAAACCACCGCTTGCCAGTTCAGGATATGGCATTTCAAAGTCAATCTTATCGTAAGGATTCACTTTCTTTTCTACATCAAGGTGGTAGCTGTTGGTGTAGTAACCTTTGTCAGTCACATTCTCTAACACGCCAAAGGCTTTGGTATCCAGCGAGCAGAAACGCGTACATAGATTTTCTGACGGCGTACTGTACAGGCTGTACCCCCAACCGGTATCTTCTTTCCACTGTTCAACCGCATCTTTCAGGCGCTTAACAATGGCGATACCTTTCTGGCGAAGGGTTTCACTGTCATAGATATGCTCACCATCTTGTGCATACAGTGCATTAATGGTTTCGTGAATACCGATGTAACCCATTGAAATAGAAGCACGACCATTTTTGAAGATATCAAGCACTTCATCATTTGGGTTAAGGCGCACACCCAGCGCACCTTCTGTGTACAGAATCGGTGCAACACACGCTTTAACACCACGCAGACGATCAATACGTGTTTCCAGTGCACGACGAACCAACTTAGTACGCTCATCCAAGATCTCGAAGAACTTCGCTTCATCGCCCTTGGCTTCAATCGCAATACGCGGCAAGTTCAAGCTCACTACGCCCAAATTATTACGGCCTTCGTGTACTTCATTACCATTTTCATCCGTCCAACGGCCCAAGAAGCTACGGCAACCCATTGGCGCTTTGAATGACCCTGTTACCTCAACCACTTTTTCGTAGTTCAGAATATCGGGGTACATGCGTTTAGTTGCACATTCAAGAGCCAGTTGCTTGATGTCGTAGTTAGGATCAGAAGGCTTATGGTTAATGCCATCTTTGATCGAGAACAGCAGTTTAGGGAAAACAGCCGTCTTCTTATTCTTGCCCAACCCTTTAATGCGGTTTTGGAAAATCGACTTTTGGATCAGCTTCGATTCCCAGCTGGTGCCCAAACCGAAATTCACACTCAGGAACGGCGTTTGACCATTGCTTGAAAACAGTGTGTTGATTTCATATTCCAGTGACTGGAAGGCATCGTACACTTCTTTTTCCGTCAGCTTCTTCGCGTAATCTTCTGGATTAGGGATGTCCCACTCCATTGCTGTCGCTAGGTGCTTCTGGTGGCTAACGGTCACATACGGGGCTAACACTTCATCCAAACGGTTTAGCGTTGTACCGCCGTAAGTGTGGCTTGCCACCTGTGCAACGATTTGTGCCGTCACAGCGGTCGCCGTTTGAATCGACTTTGGCGTATCAATTTCAGCATTACCCATGCGGAAACCATTGGTCAGCATGTTTTCCAAGTCAACAATCATACAGTTGAACATTGGGAAAAACGGCGAGTAGTCAAGATCGTGATAATGGATCTCACCGCTTTCATGCGCCTGAACAATGTCACGTGGCAACATGTGATGCTTTGCATAGTGCTTAGACACAATACCCGCAAGAAGATCGCGCTGAGTCGGGATCACCTTACTGTCTTTGTTCGCATTCTCATTCAATAGGTCAGCATTGCTCTGCTCAACCAAGCCCGTGATCTCAGCACTTAGCGCACTCGCTTTTTCACGCTGAATGTCACGGTCATGGCGGTACTCGATGTACGCACGCGCAACCGCTTTGTGTGGACCCGTCATTAGGTGATTTTCAACGGCGTCTTGGATGGCATGGATCTCAACCTGATCTTGACCAGCAAACTGAGATAACACTTGCTCTGCCACAGATTCGGCATAGGTGTCATTCATCGCTTCTACCGATTCGGCTGCACCCAATACAGCTTCTTTAATACGCTTAGTATTGAATGGGACACGGCATCCATCACGCTTAATCACAACAGGGTTCACACAACGCTCCTAAAAAATGACACTGTCACTAAAAACACAACATATAGGGTGTAACAGTGATAGTGGTACTAGATGCGGGGTATTAGGCGAGAAATCGGAAAAGGAAACATTGATCTAAATCAATCTTTCACTAAGGCCGTACACCTTGCGACCGATGTTTCCAACACGCTCTCACTTTTAAAAAAAAGTGAGTTCTATACCCCTTTAAAGTCAACCGATTTATTCTACGAGAATCAAAGAAAACACAAATTTTTCCCTTGCAATTTTATCTTCATGTACACTACCTGCTGCACGGTTTTAAAGAAGATGAGGCAGATGGAATTTGATACACGAAAAGCCCGATTAGAATATGCATCCTACCTGCGATTAAGTTATGGCGTGCGCTGGGTATCGGGTATTTCACTGCTTATCATGGGGGTCATGTTGGCCACTATGCTGCTGAATTACATTGAAACACATACGCACTATCGCACCAGTAGTTACCTGCTTTATAGCGGGCATGCCCTGTTGTGTGCCTGTGGCGTCTTTTTTTCACGAAAAAAAGACCTGCCCTTCACGCACTGGCAACCACTGGTTATTGCCTTTACCGCCCTTTTCAGTCTGACCTGGACGGCGGTGATTTATCATGTCTCGCTCGTTAGCCATTCGCTGACAAGTGCAGAACTGTTAGCAGAACTGATGATCATGATGAGCCTGCTGGGTTTTTATGCTTCAGCCAGAGCCACCCTTATCACCGTTTTACCGGTCTTAACCATCAGCAGTTACATCACCTATCTGAGCGCTGATCACTCCCTGTCACTCGCCTGCCAGCAGTTTGTGATTACGCTGCTGGTGTTATATACCGGCCGTAAAACGCTCTACTACTGGTTTGTTAACAGCATCACCAAGGAACACGACAAACAACTCTTGCTCAATCAATTAAATAAGCTAGTTTCGCTGGATCAACTCACCGGCATCAACAACCGACGTTTTTTTGAGTATGAATTAGAGAAACAATTTCGCGCGAGCAAACGTGAGAAAAAGCCGCTTTCTGTGATCATGATAGATATCGATTTTTTCAAGCTGTACAACGATAACCTCGGACACGTGCAAGGTGATTTCTGCTTAAAACAAGTCGCACATCGCTTAAAATCCAGTATTTTACGTCCAACCGACACGGTGTCGCGCTACGGCGGTGAAGAGTTTATTGTCTTGCTGCCTGGCACAGATTTACACGGTGCACAAAAAGTGGCGATACGCATTCAATCCCTATTGGCGCAAGCCAACCTTTCTCATCCGCATTCCACAATCAGCCCACGGGTTACCGTAAGCCAAGGCATTGCGACCATGCATGACGACCGGTGTTCCAGCCAACTGATTGAACGGGCTGACAATCACTTGTATTTGGCCAAAGCGCAGGGGCGTAACACCTTTTACGCCCAATAACCGTCTCGTCTTGTCTCATCGCCTATACTCAATGGCATTACGCGGATGAGTAGGGTTTATGCGAACGATGTGGCGCTATTGCATATTATTCTTCATGGTTTGGAGTGGTTTCGGTCACGCCTTTGAAGTTGCCCCTGTTCCGCCGGAAACGTACACCGGTGATTTACCGATCATGGAAGAAAAAGGCGTGATCCGCGTGCTGGTTTCTGCCGACCTCGGGTTTTACTACCTTGACCGCGGCCAACCCAAGGGCATGACGTCAGAAATGCTGCTTCTCTTTGAGCAATTTGTACTGGCCAAAACCCAACAGCACCTGCGCATTCAAATCATTCCCGTTCCCAGAGACCGTTTGATCCCTTCGTTGAACGCCGGCTTGGGGGATATTGCGGCGGCAAACTTAACGATCACGGCTAAACGCCAACAACAAGTCACCTTCAGCTCCCCCATCATCAGTGACATTCAAGAACTCTTCATCACTCACGCGATGATGGATCCCATCACCAGCATCGATCAACTCTCCGAAAAAAGCGTTTGGGTACGCGCCAGTTCGAGTTATTACCAGAGTATCCGCCGCATCAATCATCAACTCACCGAAACGGGCAAAGAGCCCATGTATGTCCATTTTCTGGAAGAAACCTTGCAAGACTACGAGCTACTCAAAATGATCCAAGAAGGATTAGTGCCCATGACGGTGCTGGATTCGCACAAAGCGGAGTTTTGGGATTTAGTGACCAATGATCTGCAAATTCATTATGAATTTCCGGTGCGTCAACATGGCGCTATCGGGTGGTGCTTTCGCCAACAAAGTCCGAAATTGGCCACCCTTGTCGATGCATTCATCGAAAAAAACCGCCGCGGCACCCTGAACGGCAACATCATTTTCAATCGCTACCTCAACAGTAAAACCTGGTTTCAACGTGTTGTTAGCCCAAGCAACATCAAGAAATTCAAGCAGCTCGAATCTAAATTCATGCATTACTCAGAGATGTATGACATGAACTGGCTGATTATTGCGGCGCAAGCCTTTCAAGAATCACAATTTGATCAATCAAAGCGCTCGCACGCGGGGGCCGTCGGCATCATGCAAGTGCTGCCACAAACGGCGGCAGAGCCGTATATCAACATTTCGAATATCAGAAGAAGTATCGACAACAATATTCATGCAGGAGTGAAGTACATGGACTATATCCGTTCGCATTATGTGGCGGATGACGAAACCGATGCACTTAATCAACTTTATTTTGCGCTCGCCAGTTATAATGCAGGGCCCAATCGCATTCGGCGACTGCGTGGCGTCGCAGAGGAACGCGGTTTTGACCCCACGAAGTGGTTCAACAATGTGGAAGTGATCGTGAAAGAAGAAGTCGGCATGGAGCCCATCACGTACGTTGGGAATATCAATCGTTACTATACGATCTACAAACAAATATTCTCATTGCAAAACGCAGCAAGCCAACAAATGGCACAAAAAGCCAGTAGTTTGCAATACATGCTCAGTCGCTGAGCATCCTCTATTTCCATGCCCTGCTTCTGCTTGCATAACTGCGTGGTAATAAAAAACCCTCAACACAGACGCATTGAGGGTTAAATGGCACCATACCTAGCTTTATAAGCGCACAATCTGATTCAGATAGCACACCGTTATTCTTTATTCACTGACGATGTTTACAGCTTCAAACCATTAGACTTGCTCACTGTCAGATTCGACAACGTGCGTGGTTTGTTCTTCGCCTACGTACATGCGTACATACTGCTCCGCCGCTTCAGACCATTCAAAACGGCATGCCATGGCATTTTGCTGCAAACGCTTAAACTCTTGTGGCTTCTGGCAGTAAAGCAATAAGCTACGCTGCAGTTTAATCAACAAGGCTTCCGGCGTTGGGGCATCAAACATAAAGCCGGTTGCCACTTGCGGCGTTGCATCGTAATCAATCACGGTGTCTTTCAAGCCACCCACACTGCGTACAATCGGCAATGTGCCATAGACCAAACTGTAGATTTGATTTAGCCCACATGGCTCAAATTCAGATGGCATCAGGAAGAAATCGGCCCCTGCTTCCACACAGTGTGCCAACGGGTTATTGTATGCTTCTACAAACGCAAACTTATCGCAGTACACTTCGCTGATCTCACGCAGTGCTGCCGCCAACGTTGGATCACCGCTGCCCACAATTACCACCTGCACATCATTAAGCAAGAAGTCTTGCAAAATCGGCAGTAAGTAATGAATACCTTTTTGCTCTGTCAGACGGCATACCATGCCGTAGAGCGGCACATCAGCTTGTGGCAAGTTCACCTGCTGCTGCAAATCACGCTTACACGCTTTTTTACCACGGGCTAGGCTAACTTTGTTGGCTTTGTAGTTTTGCTTGATATACGGATCCGTTTCTGGGTTCCAATCACCATAGTCACAGCCGTTCACAATCCCATACAGATCATTCGCACGCTGTTGGAAATCTTGCGACATGCCATGCGCACCTAACTCTGTCACCAATTCTTTGGCGTAGTTCGGGCTGACGGCATTCACTTTATCCGCATACGCCACACCGGCCTTCAGCATGCTGATATGAGCGGGATCCGCTTCAATCTGCACATAACGCTGCTGGATAAGCTCTGGGATCAAGCTGTACTGGTCGTAATTGAAAATACCTTGGAACACCGCATTGTGAATAGTAATCACACTTTGCGTTTGTGCAAAAAACGCATCTGCGGCATAACGAGTGCGCAGTAAGAACGGCACCAAGCCAGTATGCCAATCATTACAATGCACCACATCCGGTTGAAAACCGACTTTTTCACACAAATCCAATGCGGCGGCACTGAAAAAGGCAAAACGCTCACCGTTGTCAGCATAACCTTGGTTATTTTCCGCATAAATGTCAGAACGGTCGAAATACTGCGGTGCGTCCACGGCATACAACGGGATATCACCGCTTGCGAGTGTTTTTACCTGATACGGTACCGCCTGCGGTTGTGTAGGCACATGCAATGCCGTCGACAGCACGTTTTCACCGCCTTCACGCTGTGCAATTTGTCGGTACAGTGGCATCACGATGCGCACATCGTGCCCCATCTCATGCAATGCCGCAGGGAGGGATTTGGCAACATCCGCCAATCCACCGGTTTTCACAAAACCATCCACCTCAGACGCCACAAACAAAATACGCAGTGGCTGACTGTTCGGCTTATTCCTCGTAACCAATTTTCGCTCCTTTTGGAATAACGACGATCCCTTCGTCTGAAACATGATATTTTTGCTTATCTGCTTCAAGGTTTTCACCAATAACGGTACCCGGTGCAATCTGCACATTTTTATCGATGATAGCGCGACGAATCGAACAATTCGCCCCAATTTTCACATCGCCTAAAATGATTGATTCAGTGATCGTTGTACACTGTTCGACGTTGGTTCTAAAGCCCAACACCGATTTATGTATCGTCGCACCACGGATATAACTGCCCGCAGAAATCATACAATTGTTGATATCCACTTTGCAGGTGTCGCTATCGAGGATGGTCGCAGGCGGAAGCGGCGGGTAATACGTGTGAAGCTGCCATTGACGGTTATACAGCGAGAATGGCGCATCTTCCGACAGAAGATCCATGTGAGCCTGCCAGTAAGATTCAATCGTACCGACATCGCGCCAGTAACCGGTCGATTTCTCACCACGGATCACATTGGTTGTGAAGTCATAAACAAACACTTTGCCTTGTGGGAACAGTTTAGGAATGATGTCTTTACCAAAGTCATGGCTGGACGCTTCATTCACCGCGTCAGCTTCCAACTCATCACGCAACACGCCCGTTTCAAAGATATAGTTCCCCATAGAGACAAGCGCGAAATCCGGTTCACCAGGAATCGATTTCGGATTGGCCGGTTTTTCTTCAAAGCCGATCATGCAACCCTGCTCATCGACTTCAATCACCCCAAAGGCGCTCGCTTCATGCAACGGCATGCGCAGTGCTGATACGGTCAGGTCCGCTTTTTTCTCTAGGTGGTAGTCCAGCATCTGCTTCACATCCATTTTGTAGATGTGGTCACTGCCGAAAATACACACTTGATCAGGTTCTTCCAATTCCACAAAACGCAGGTTCTGATAAATGGCATCGGCGGTGCCGTCATACCAACGCTTACCCATACGCATTTGTGCCGGAACAGGGTCAATAAAACGCCCTGAAATGCCGGAAATAGTCCACCCTTTCTTCATGTGCAGATACAGAGATTGCGATTTAAACTGGGTTAGCACATAAATTTTCATCAAATCTGCATTAAGAAAGTTATTCAATGCAAAATCAATTAATCGGTAACTACCACCAAATGGCACCGCGGGTTTCGTTCTTGAATCCGTTAAAGGGCGTAGACGAGAACCTTCTCCGCCTGCCAAAATCATTCCTAAAACACCAGCCATGGTGTGACTCCTTGTTAGTAAGCAACTGGATACATATATACCATAAACAAATACTCTTTGAGAATGGTATTTCCTTAAAACTTCGTTAATTTTTTACAAAAATACCCATTTTGCGTGGTTAGTAATTACTCGACAAGGATCACACTCGGTGCAAACACATACATTTGTTAAGAGAATATTAAATTCACACGCAAGTTACCGCTTTCACAAAAAACGGGGATAATCTCCTCCCTACCGCGACAGATTACGCATTCAGGGTGAGTCACTACGCCATCTCCTCCCCCCTCTTTCTACGCCCTACGACCCCATCAAAAAGCTGAGTACTTCCTGAGTATCTGTCAGTAAACTGACCGCAGTGCATAGCTAGGATCTCATGATGACAACTGTTTCTCTCTCACTGACGCCACCAGCCACCAATGTCATTCTTCATGCCTTTGACTGGCCCTACACCCGTGTCACGGAACACGCGTTGGCAATCCATCAAACCGGCTTTAAAGCAGTACTGGTTTCCCCGCCCATGAAGTCACTACACCGCCCAGAAGGCACCCCGTGGTGGCAACGCTATCAGCCGCAGGACTATCGGGTCATTGATAATCAGCTCGGTAACACGGCTGATTTCACGCATATGATCAACACACTGCAAGCGTATGGTATCGATGTATACGCCGACATCGTGTTCAATCACATGGCCAATGAATCTGCCTTTCGTACCGACCTCACCTATCCGTCCAAAGACGTGCTCAAGGATTACAAAGATCGCAAAGGGTACTACGACAACCTCACGCTGTTTGGCGATCTCTCGCAGCCACTGTTCACCGACAACGACTTTATCACTGCGTTTCCCATTGAAGACTGGGACAATCCGTGGGAGGTACAACACGGGCGCCTCAGTGGCGGGAAAAGTGACCCCGGTTTACCGACCCTGAGTAGTCACGATAACGTAGTAAAAAAACAACAAGATTACCTGCGCGCGTTGAAAGCGTTAGGGGTGAAGGGATTTCGAATTGATGCTGCCAAGCATTTAACGCTGGCACACATTCAAGCGGTCTGGACGCCAGCGATCTGTGACGGGATGCATGTATTTGGGGAAATTATTACCGACGGCGGCGTCAGTAAAACCGAGTATGCCCTTTATCTGGATCCGTATCTGAAAGATACCCGACTCGGCGCCTACGATTTTCCACTGTTTCATTCACTGTTCAATGTGTTTGAAAAAAACGCCCCGATGACCAGTTTAGATCATGCCTATTCAGTGGGTGAGGCACTGGCATTTGATCGCGCTATTACCTTTGCGATCACGCATGATATCCCCAATAATGCGGTGTTTATCAACCAGGTGATGACGGAGCAGCACGAACGGCTGGCGTATTGTTATATTCTTGGACGAGATGGCGGTGTACCATTGATATACAGCGATCTTGATACCAGTGGAATAGAGGATGAAGTAGGAACGCCACGTTGGATGGATAGCTGGAAAAATCCCGAATTGCAGCGCATGATTGCCTTCCATAATCACATGCACCCTTACCCTATGACACTTTTGGCTGCGAGTGACGACTACATTCTGTTTAGCCGAGGTGAGCACGGCATTGTGGCCATCAATCGCGGTGACGGCGCAATAACACTGCCGCTACCCGAAGGGCAACACTACCACAATGCATTAGTTGCCGTTTCAGGCACAGGTGCAACCGCTGATGAAGCGCGCGTTGATGGCGATACCGTAGCAGGCAGCATCACGCTTGCAGGAAAAGACTGTGTCATGTTGATTAACGTGGCGAGTTACGGGAAACACGCGGCTCTACGCTAACACAGTGAGGAGGCCTCGCGTTGATACCGCGAGGCTTATTTATCCAAACGCCTATGCAGTATGTCGCGTCGATTTAATCGCGTTCGACCGCCAGCACTTTGCCGCTGAACAAATCTAACTCGACTTCAACTTCGTGCCCATCGGCATTGCGAGCTTCAATTTCAATTTCATGTTCATCACGCTCGACTTTGATCTTACGAAAATCGTGATATCCCTGACTTTGCAATAAACGTAGGGCCTTGGGCACGGTTAATTCCTGCACCTTCGGTTCCACCGGATCAGCCCATGCAGGAAACACCACCGTACTTGCCACCAGCAACACAGGCATTAATTTTAGTTTTTGCATCATATATTCACCTGCCTTTTGATCTTACTTGGGAATCGCTTCCCGCTTACCCAATCGCATCCATGTTAGACGCTCTCGTGTTACGCACACCGGTCTTACAGCACCGTACCTAACACTCATACATTGTATTATCTGCAATTAGTACACTATGAGTTGTGAATTACATCACGCAATCGCCTTATTCTAACCCATGATACGGTGTCGCTATGCGCCATTGCGTAGATTTCAGCAGAGAAATGACCGAGATCGCACCAGTTTTTTGCCCCTTTCTCCTTTTCAACCAACATCCTCACCTATGATGTAGGTATTCGCATGTGTTAGACACCCCTTCTCCCTGATAGGGAGACAATAGGGAAACAATAGGGAGAGACCATGACCTCTGCATTTCGCACCGAAACAGACAGCATGGGGACAGTCAATGTGCCCAAAAACGCGTTATTCCGCGCGCAAACCCAACGTGCGATCGACAACTTCCCGCTCAGTGGTATTCCCCTGCCTCCGCGGTTTATTCAAGCATTGGGATTTATCAAACAGGCCGCCGCCCGCAGTAATCTCGAATTGGGACTCCTCGAACATGCTACCGCCCACGCCATCATCGACAGTTGCCAAACCATCATCGAAGGGCATCATCTCGACCAGTTCCCGATAGATACGTTTCAAACCGGGTCTGGCACCAGCTCCAATATGAACGCCAATGAAGTGATCGCAACACTCGCCAGCATCCAATTAGGTACAAAAGTCGATGCAAATGATGATGTGAATCGAGGACAAAGCAGCAATGATGTGATCCCCACGGCGATACAAGTGAGCAGCGCCTTGGCCTGTCACACTCTGCTTTTTCCCGCCATTGACCATACGATTGACGTTATCAATACACGCATTGCCGCTATAGGTGATACCGTTAAAACTGGCCGCACGCACCTGATGGACGCCATGCCCATCACCCTTGGGCAAGAATTGGCCGGTTGGCAAACCCAACTGATGAAAGCGCGGCGGGGGATCGAACAGTCCTTGGAAACCGTGACAGCACTGGCACAGGGAGGAACGGCCGTTGGAACAGGCATTAACACGGCGCCGGAGTTTGCCGCCATTTTTGCCAACAATATCTCCATCTCAACGGAAGTAGCGTTTACCGTCAGTGACAATTTTTTCTATAACCTCAGCAGTCAAGATGCCATCGTCGCCCTGTCTGGCCAATTGAAAACCACCGCCGTCGCACTCATGAAAATTTCCAATGACTTACGTTGGATGAATTCGGGGCCTTTGGCAGGCTTGCGCGAAATTGAGCTGGAGGCATTACAGCCGGGATCGTCCATCATGCCGGGAAAAGTCAATCCGGTGATCCCGGAGTCCACCGCCATGATCGCAGCACAGGTGATAGGCAACGACACCACGATTACTGTGGCTGGCCAGTCGGGTAATTTTCAATTGAATGTGATGCTACCGTTAATTGCCCACAATATTTTGCAGAGCATTGAATTGCTGGCCAATGGCCTGACCGTACTGTGTGATAAAGCCCTGGCAACGTTCACTGTACAAGAAACCACCTTACAGCATGCGTTGGCGAGAAACCCAATACTGGTAACCGCATTAAACCCCATTATTGGCTATGCCAAGGCCGCCAATATTGCTAAAAAAGCGTATGCCGAACACCGTAATATTATTGATGTGGCCGCAGAAGAAACAGACCTGACCCACCAGCAGCTAGCCGAATTGCTTAACCCTTATCACCTGACGCAAGGTGGCGTGGCGAAGTAGTGAGTAGTGTTCAAAAACACAAACGTAAAATGAGCTACCATGTCATGGTTAGCTCATTAAGGAAGAGGCGTTAACAGAGCATCGGGCATCGCTCTTCGTGTGGATAGCGGCTTCTGCGGGCAAACAAGTGCAGGGCGACCGGTGTAATACCCTTGCAGTAAATCGGCGCCTAACGCGACGGCAGCCTGAAACGCCCGCTTGTTCTCCACCCCTTCGATCAAAACCTTAGCATTAATATCACGTGCCACCTGTATCGCCTCAAAAATGGGCACTGAATTGCCATCAAGGTGTTGTTGCAATAGGGATTGATCAATTTTAATCAACCCCGGCTTTACGGCGCGGGTACGAAACTCCGACGAGGCATGCGTGCCATAATCATCAATCGCAATTTGCAGCCCCCCTTGGTGCATGGTACGAATGGCATTAACTAGGTTGATATCGTCATCACAATAATGTTCGAGGATCTCGATAAAAATATGATCAGGAGACAAACCTAATTCAAGGATACGGGGAATGAGCAGAGACTGCTGAAAGGCAGGGCTCAAACTGTCGATAATCGCCACTGGGGTCATATTGATGAACAACTTCGAGTTCGGCAGAAAACGGGCAAAGTTTCTTAAGTGAATAACCCGCGCTAAACGATCAATATTAATTAAATGCGATTCGACATTTTGGTAAAGATTGATCACATCGCCAGTGTTCACTAACTCACCGTCTGGCGTATACATACGTACTAACGCTTCATAGGCGTACCGCTCTCCGGTTGGGGTAACGATCGGCTGAAAAGCGCTTTTCAGCAATAAATGATGATATTGAGCACAACATGAACCGTCCTCAAGGCACGTCACATAGTGTTCTAATTCTTGCCTCGTCCTTAATATTTTTTGCACGCGAGATCCAATCCCCCTTGGTTACTAACTAGTCAAAATAAACGCTATTCTTTTGTACAAAAGAGATAATAACGCCAATTCAGTGACACATCACGCTTTATGCAACAAAAATATTACCAAACGCGTTTAATATGACTCATTTTTAAAACAACAAAAAGGGGCGATACTGAAACAAATTTTGTTAAAAAATAATAAAATATTCTAACTTACGTGTGATTTGCGGAATATTTAACCTAACAAGCACATTCAATGCGTTTACATGCGCTTTCCCGCCCGATCATCACCTAGTCTTTACGCCAAAATAATGGCGCAAGAAAAACATTTATCCACCCCAGTCCTATATACGCCAAATAAACAGCACATCCTGCGTTTTGAGCAGCAGAGAGATCCTCTATTGCCCACCATGATCGCCCTCATCACATAAATTATCTCGCACAGTTAATGATCTCTGCCAACGGTCAGGGTAAAATCCCCCGTTTATGTGCCCATCAATACCATTCGATGTGGCGAAACTTGTGACGTATATGCCGCGACGTAGCTGCTGCGCCGCACATACCTGCAACGATAGATCAGCCTATGCATTCCCCGGAACACTGTTTTACCCCGTTTAACGCCAATATTGATGCCTATGCATTACCTGAGCGTTTTAATTTCCCCTTCTATTACGAGCCTCACCCACTGTGTTTGTTGGCGGCCGACGAGTTACAACAACACCTTGCCTCGCAAACCGACTGGCAACATAATTTTGGTGTCGAAGGGGATACCAGCAACGCGATCGGCAAAATGTTTGGGGTACTCCTTGTGCGTAATCCACACGGTGAGATCGGCTATTTATCGGCATTCTCAGGCAAAATTGCCGACCAAAACTTGCTGCCACACTTTGTGCCGCCAGTGTTTGATATGCTCACCGAAAACAGCTTCTTCATTACTGAGCAAGCCGAAATCAATGGCATCAGCCAGCAAGTTGAAGCTCTGACATCGAACCCTGTGGTTATCGCGCTCAAGAAAAGCGTGAAAGCAGACATCCATGCCCGTGATGAAGCCCTGAAAGCGCACCGTGAAAAAATGGTCGAAGCCCGTAAAGTGCGTAAAGCCTTGCGTGAAAACAGCGCGTCAATGACGCCAGAAGATCGTCACGAACTTAAGCAGCGTCTGAGCCATGAAAGTGTGATCGAAAAGCTGCAATTGCGTGATTTGAAGCTGGAATGGGAAGCGCGTATTGGATCAAGTCAAACCGAGCTTGAGGCCCTAACCGCCAATGTTGCCTCGTTAAAACAAGCGCGTAAAAACCGATCATCCGCGTTGCAGAAAAAATTGTTCGCCCAATACCGCTTCCTCAATATCACAGGGGAAGAAAAGGATCTGGGTGATTTGTTCGCAGGTACCACACAAGGTGTTCCACCTGCCGCTGCCGGTGAATGTGCCGCGCCAAAACTGTTACAGTATGCGTTCAAGTGGGGATTCACCCCATTAGCGATGGCGGAATTTTGGTGGGGCACCTCACCCAAATCCGAAATTCGTCGACACAAGAATTTCTACCCTGCGTGTCAGGGCAAATGCCAGCCAATCTTGACCCACATGCTCTCTGGTATGGATGTGGATGCAAACCCGTTGCAACAAAACCCGGCAGAAGGCAAAACTATTGAGATCCTCTACCAAGATGAGGACATGGCGGTAGTGAATAAGCCGGCTGAGTTTTTATCGGTGCCGGGCAAAATGGTGGAAGACTCGGTGTTCCTGCGCATGAAGCAGCAGTTTCCCGATGCGACAGGCCCTTTGATTGTGCACCGTCTGGACATGTCAACGTCAGGCTTAATGGTGATCGCTATCAGTAAGCGTGCCAATAAGAACCTGCAAAAACAGTTCATTCAACGCACCGTCAAAAAGTGCTACACCGCAATGATCGATGGTGTACTGGCCCAAGACAGCGGCATGATCACCCTGCCGATGCGTGGTGATTTGCATGACCGTCCTCGTCAACTGGTGTGTTATGAACACGGTAAACCGGCAGAAACCACCTATGAAGTACTCAGTCGTACGGATAAGTACACCAAAGTTCGCTTGTACCCAAAAACCGGCCGTACTCACCAACTGCGTGTGCACTGTGCCCACAGCTTGGGTCTGAACATGCCGATTATCGGCGATGACTTGTACGGCGTAAAAGCCGATCGTCTGCATTTGCATGCGGAAACGTTGGAGCTGGTTCATCCGATCACAAACGAGCCGATGTCATTCCACGTGGATGCTGAGTTTTAAGCGCGAGCAGCGAAGGCCAGCCTCCCCCGCTCTGGCCATCCATCCACATTGTGCTCAAACAAAAATACCCCATCACGGTTAACCCGTGATGGGGTATTTTTTTATCGGTATCGTGCGTATTACGCGGCAGCCGCCACGGGCTCGTCTTCTTTCTGTGTGATTAGCTTATAAGACATAATGCCGATCACCATCGCTTTGATGATCATCATCTGCGGGTTACCGTAATAACCAACCATGCCCACCACACCAGAGATCAGCATCAATACGCGGTATTTACGCAGGCTGGTCATGTAAATCGCCGCCAGGATCACCCCCAAATCAGCAAACTGGAATGCCACCGCCAGCGTAGGCTCCGCAATGAACGATGACACGGCAAAATACAGGATAGTCGCAATGCCGACACCCATCACCGCCCCCAATGCCATAATCAACTTATGGGAAACCGTGGTGAAGTCTTTCGCGTAACGGTAGGTGTTGATGCTTGCCACTGACAGGTTAAGGATCACCTTCGCATGCCAACCCATCAAGAAAGCCCAAATAATATCATTGGCCGCAGAGCCAAAAGCCGCAAAGCGGGTCGCTTTCATGCTGTTAAACACGGTTAAAGAGATATAAAAAGCAACACTCGTCCAGCCTAATACGTCAACAACAAAATCCATTACAGTTCCCCGAGGGTCATCAATCTTAGGGCTAGATAGTAATGGGGAAATGCCACGTAAACAAGCAAGTTTTCGCTACAAAACAGGCATAAACACTACTTAATGCTTTATGGGTGGCATTTTTTACTGACGCAACAATTGATTACAAAATAACCAATTTGGTATTTTTGATACCATCTCCTTGCTTGTATCACGTAATATCCCCCACAGAGGTAAGGTTATCCACAATTTCTGGGGATAGACTGTGGTTATTCCTGTCTATAAACTCGGCTTTCACCTACGCATTTACCTACGCATGGGGCAAGAAAGCCAGTACATATAAGCACAATGCATTGGAGCCACAAACCACCGCCAGCCAAAACAGTCCTTTGCTGCCCATACTTTTGTCTTGCCGACGTTGTCGCCAGCGGCGTATCAGTTCGCATACACAAGCCAGCACTAAGGCCGCCCCCCCGGCCATGCCTGCATAAAACGCGCATTGCAGCATCAACTGGGTAAACCCGCTGACGCCCTGAGACATAAAGTGGCTCCAGTAATAGAAGGCCCATCCCAATACAATCAGGCTTGGCCCAGTGCCCCACACCACATGCTGTCGCATCCTCACACTCCTTTGTTTAGATTGCCTTTACGTGCATTTAATCACATTAACGGGTTTCCTCAAGCCCGTTTCAAACGCCTTTTTCGTATGATGCATGTTCGGTATTTCCGATTACAGTGATTGCTGAAATGGAATATCCTTCTCATAAAAAGAGGCGTAGTCTTGTCCGGCAACCAGATCCAGAGGTAAGTATGTATTTTGAAAATGGTCGAGCCTTAATTGTTGAAGGCGGCGCAATGCGAGGGATTTTTGCCAGCGGAGTCCTGGATGCTTTCATGGCAGAACAATTCCAACCTTATGACTTTGCCATTGGTGTTTCAGCCGGTGCCTCCAATTTATTGGGATACCTTTCTCAAGCACCGCAACGCAGTTATCGCGTCATTACCGAACTTGCCACCAGCAAAACGTTCTATAATCCACGCCGCTTTTTGCAAGGGGGCGATTTAGTCGATATCGAGTGGTTATGGGAGGCAGCCGATCTGCATTTCCCTATCGATAAAGCCACCCTGTTAGGTAACATTCCGCTATGGGCGACCGTCACCAATGTGCAAAACGGGCGTGCGGACTACTACCGCATTAACAGCGACAACATGAGAAATGCCATGATCGCCACCGCTGCTCTACCCTTCGCGGTAAAAACACCACCGTGCTTTTCTGGCGGCTGTTATACCGATGGGGGCGTGGCCGATTCTATTCCGGTGAAAGAAGCCTATCGCCGTGGGGCGCGTGACATTACGGTAATTTTATCGCACCCGCTCAGTTACCATATGAACCCGGCGAAACACCCGTGGATGATGAAAAAGATGCTGTTCCGTTATCCCGGTATTGCAGATGCACTCATCCACCGTTCCGAGCATTACAACGCAGCACTCGACTTTATCCGTAACCCGCCTGCGGATACCACAGTAAAAGTGCTGGCGCCGCCGGAAGATTTCGACATTAAGCGCTTAACTATGAACAAAGCGCATTTAGATAAAGGTTACCAAATGGGTGTTGAGGCCGGCCAACACCATATGCGTAATTTGCAAGGTTTACATGGTCTTGATGATGAGAACTGCCATTTCTGTTCCTAGTGCCATCTCTGCTCCTAGTAACACTTCTCTTTAATCGTGCCACTTGCGTTTATAGCGGCGTATGTAAACGCGGATAACACAAACAAAAAAAGGAGGCTTTCTCAGCCTCCTTTTTGTTTTTCTCGTTGAACCGTCGATAACGAAACCGTCACCCGCACGATTACTCTTTGCTGTTACTTGGCACCAATTCATCTAACGGCAACCAATTCACCGCCACGCCAGATTGCGCGAACATCTCTTGGCTAACGCGAATTTTATCGCCCCAACGCGAAAGGAAATCTTCCGACTGTTCTGGACAATGCACGGTTGAAATCCCCGTTTGGATAATTTTCGCCGCACAGTTCGGGCAAGGGAAATGGGTCACCCAAATCTCGCACCCCGCCAAATCACGCTTAGCAAACAGAATCGCATTCTCTTCTGCGTGTAGCGTTTTCAACAATTTCATTTCGCGGTCATCCGTATCCGCGCTGTCTGACACACCGTGTGGGTAGCCATTGAAGCCCACAGAGACAATGCGATTACCCTGTGTGATCACCGCACCGACTTGCGTTGAGGGATCTTTACTCCATGACGCGACCAATTCAGCCATCTGAAAAAAGCGCACAGCCCATTTTGAAATCATGTTCTTTACCTTTTTTATTCATCATTAGCGACGCACTGTCGCCCAATCGCCACCGTCCCCCCATGTCAACGGAAAAGACGCACCGGTTAAGCAACAAGAATGGCTACATTTTGCAAAACTTACGCCACAGGCTCAAGTCTTACCACGGAATCACGCACTGAACCGACCTGTTCGGGCAAAAAGTGCTGACGTTATCGCCAACTTAGCGCCAGATCAGGACACGCACTTCGTTGCCTTCTTCCGGATTAGTCGGAATATTCATCGACAACAAGAACGAAATTACCGCCATGCCGGCACCCGCCAAGAATACCGTCGCAGGCGACGTTAGCCACAACACACCAAACGTTACAGGGATCACCACCGCCGCAATATGGTTAATGGTAAATGACACCCCCGCCGTAGAGGCCATGTCTGCTGGATCCGCGATTTTCTGGAAGTAGGTTTTCATGGCCAATGCCAACGCAAAGAACAAGTGGTCAATCACATACAGCGCAGCACCCATTTCAGCGGTTTCCACAAATGCATAACCCACAAACACAAACACCAGACCTACATATTCAAACATCAATGCATTGCGTTCACCCACACGGCCAATGAAACGGCCGATCTTCTTCGCAAATAACCAGTTAAAGAAGTAGTTGGCCAAGAATAGCAGCGTGATATCGGCAGCAGAATAACCAAACTTTTCGACCATCAAGAAGCCAGCGAAGACCATAAAGATCTGGCGACGCGCACCGCTCATGAACGTCAATGCGTAGTACAACCAGTAACGCTTACGCACAACCAGTTTCTTCGTTTGCGGTGTACCCTCTGGAAAACTTGGGAACGCAATCGCCACGAAAATCAACAACAGGAACGCGATTGAGCCCGTGATCAAGTACACCCACTTGTACTCCATCTGAAACTGTTCCAGCATCACCCACAACGCACCGTAGGTACACAACGACGCGAGCGCCCCAACAGAAATCAGCTTACCCAATACTTCCGGCGCTTCATCCTTGTTCAACCACTGTAATGACAACGACTGTTTCAACGTTTCAAAGTAATGAAAACCGATGGACATAATCATGGTGGTTGCAAGCAGGCCAGTCACCGACGGGAAGAACCCCGTAATCGCGACACCCAACGTCAGCATCGCCAACGACACAATAATAAACCGTTGTTCACGGACAAACAGCAGCACAAAGACCGCCGTAAACGCCAAGAAGCCCGGAATTTCGCGTACACTTTGCAGCAAACCGATATCCGCACCAGTAAACGCGGCTTTTTCAATCACGAAGTTGTTCAACAGTGCTTGCCAGCTTGAAAAGGCAACCGGAACGATAATAGAAATAAGAATGAGAAAGTTTTGAGGCGTTCGCCATCCATCGGAGAAACGGTTTGCTAGCATGAGCTGTCCATCTGAAAAGGGGGTAAAAAAGGATTAGCTCGCCAGATTATCAGCATTACATTTAAAGAAAAGAAAATTTACATTTGCAGACAAACACGACTTCTCGACTCTCTTGCATCACATGCACCGCCTATCGGCGGCTTTAATTTACATCCTAATTAGACAATAATATGCGGCTATACGTTGCCAATTCAGCAAGTACAGCTTGATGAAACAGAGTGATCCTACATGTCTAATATCGTTCAATTTTCTGCGTTTAGTGGCAATAAGCAGGCCAGCAACACCGCCTCTTCAACCTCACACAAGCAATCGCCCAAACAAGCACCCGCACCCAGCCCGAAAGCGTTAAGGGAACAGGCCGCCTTGCAGCAAGACAACCGCTGTTATTTTTGTGGTGAGCAGAAAGCACCGAAAGCACTTAACTGGCTGGATAAGACGGGCTTTAAAGCCAAAACACATGTTGTGTGCGGTACGTGCAGCACCGCCGCAAAGTCACGCCCCATGGATGAACTGCGAATAATCCTCGCGCTGAAAGCAATGGATTTCAGAACGGTTAAACTTCAACAGTACCTTGAACTAAGAGAAAAAGGCGTACAGATAGACGGTGTACGTGGCTACAAGTTCTACTTTGAAACCGTTGAGTAATTGGCCGCCTCACGTGCTACTTTAGGCTAATTTCAAGGCTATCAGGCCTTGGTTTCAGTAATTCCTTGGTTTGGGCAGACTAACCTGAGACAATCGTACGGTAACTTTTATATCAAATGGTTCTCTATGAAACTTTTAGTTCGTAATCTTGCTCGCACAACAACTGAACATGAAATCCGTGATCTGTTTTCTGCCCACGGTGCTGTTGCTGAATGCACCCTTGTTTTAAACCAAGACACGGGGAAATCAAAAGGATTCGCTTTTGTTGAAATGCCGGACGAGGCAGAAGCCCAAGCAGCGATTGCTAGCCTGAACCTAACTGCTGTAGCGAAAAGCAAAATTCGCGTCAAGCAAGCAGACTAACCACGTCATTAAGCATGATGAAAGCCAGCCACTCTGTGCGCTGGCTTTTTTATTGCGTAAAAAACGTGACACAAAGTGAAGAAATAAACGCCGACTCACAGATGGTGTAAACGATTCCATGATTTAATCCAGCCGACGCAACAGGCGTCTGCTTTTGAATGAGTCATGTTATGATCCAAACAGTCATGTTAGAAAATGGCTGCACTGTAGAGTGCCTGCAGCCGAATGTGTCCTATGACATCAACCACAATGAATTAGCCCTGCGTTTTCATGGTAAAGACCACAGTAGCGATAGCCCGTTTCTTCCTGCAGGTTACCTTATTGCTTCCATTCCCTATACGGTAGACCCCAATGCCAAACTGATTGGCGACGGCTTCCAGATGCTGGCTCAGACCGCAGGCACGGTCAGTCAACAGATTGATATCGGTCGCTGCCCCGACAATAACGACAGCTACCGTCTCTATCCACACGATGCCCCAAAGCGCTTCTACAACACCTTGGTGTTTGAACAAGCCAGCGGCTACACCTTGTTTGGTTTCACAACGTGCCATCGCTTTGCGGGGTACTTTGAAATTGCCACCACTGCCGCAGGTACGGCCATTCATGCTTACCTTGATGGTGAAAATAGCCCGATACCATGCTGGGAAACCGATCAGCTTGAAAACGTTTGCATTCTAACCGGTGATTCACTGGCCACGCTTTATGGTCAGTATGCCGCACTGATCCAAGCCCACCACCCTCGCCGTTCTGGCGTCACACAAAACGCACCGGTTGGCTGGTGTTCATGGTATGCCTACTACGCCGATGTGACTGCACAGAACATCCAGCAAAATGTCGCGGAGATGCACGGTGATCTGGATGATATTGAATGGGTGCTGCTCGATGACGGCTATCAAGCCTTCATGGGGGACTGGCTCACCCCGTCAGACAAATTCGCCGGTGGCGTTAAAGCGTTAATTCACGCCATTAAAGCACAAGGCAAAAAGCCTGCTATTTGGATGGCGCCTTTCATCGCTCAACCCGAATCTGAGTTATTTCAAAAGCATCCCGACTGGTTTGTGAAACACCGTGATGGCACCTTACTGAAAGCGGAAGACATCACCTATGGCGGTTGGCGCTGTACCCCGTGGTATATTTTGGATACCTCCCACCCTGAGGTACAGGCGCACCTGACCCATCTGGTAAAAACCATGCGTGAAGACTGGGGCGTCGAACTCTTCAAACTGGATGCCAACTACTGGGGTACCCTTAAAGGCGTGCGTTATCAGTCGGGCGTGACTGGCGTACAGGCCTATCGCATGGGCATGGAAGCCATTGCGGCAGGTGCAGGCGATGCATGGCTGCTGGGCTGTAATGCACCGATGTGGCCGTCACTGGGTTTAGTGGATGCCATGCGAGTCTCAGATGATGTTGAGCGCCACCCACACCGCTTTGAACAAATCGCCAAAGAGACCTTTTATCGCGCCTGGCAACATCGCCAGCTGTGGCAAATTGACCCTGATTGCGTCACGCTGACTTCGCTACCTGATCAAGCGACCGATGCCACCAGCTACCATTTCCACCGTACCGCCATGCTGGCCTGTGGGGGTATGTTGCTATCGGGCGATCCTTTACCTACGATCACCTCGTTTGCCAAAACCAGCTTCACCCAGCTCATTGCTCGACAAAAACTGAGCCAGCAAACCGCGACCTTTAGCTCGCTCGATCTGTCCCATGCCCAGCTGCCCTTGCCGGAAAACCGTGTACTCCACTGCTTGTTTCACTTCAATCGCGATCATCAAACATTCACGCTAACAGCACCGCAGCCTGCACACTGGTATGACTATTGGAGCGGTGAACAACTGAGCCAAAGCCCATGCACGCATTTTGATGTAGTGTTTGAATCTGTTTGCGAGACCGCTTCTGAGATTGACCGAGCGCCAAGCGCTCGTGCGATTCTCTGCCGCGCCGAATAAGCGGCATTAAAAACACAAAGGGCGACCACATTACGGTGGTCGCCCTCTGTCATCGTCAATGTGTCATGGCCTAAAAAAGCAGGCCATCGCCAGCATTTTCTTATTTATCATCTTGGATAAATTATAAAACGACAACATTCACAGCTTGAAGACCTTTTGGTCCTTGCTCTACGTCGTAAGACACTTTTTGGCCTTCAGAAAGAGCCTTAACATCGTCAGAAGCGATGGCACTGACGTGAACGAAGACATTCGCAAAACCGGTGTCTTGCGTTAGAAAGCCAAAGCCTTTCTCTTCGTTAAACCACTTCACTAAACCCGTTGCTTTGTGAGACATAGGTATCCCTTAACGTTAAATTGATGAACATGAGCATTGATACAATGCGATGTGCTAAGAGTTTGAATTATTGAATGTGACGATGAAGCGAAGGGAAACACTGAGGATTACAACAAAAATGCAGCTATTCAAAGAGTTTTACTTTTACTTGATGGTTCATTAATAACCCTGAACAGCAGAGCGGCGGTATTATTCATCTAAAACGAATGGTTGTAAACAAGTGGATTTAACACGCTGAATATAAAGGATTTAACAACAAAAACAGATTCACATCAGAATCACGGGGATGACTATTGGAGCGGAGAGCCGCTGACCCAAAGCCCTATCACACATTTCTATGGGAGTGTGTAAGCCCATTTGCGAAGTCGCTCCTGAGGCAGGCCTTGCCGCCAAGCGTATATGTGATTCTCTGCCGTGCCGAATAAGCGACGTTAAATAGATAAACAGAGAGCAACCATATGTAAAAGGCAAGTGGAGCCAAAAAGACAACGAATATTCGTCCTGATGCCCCCCCCCCATATCAAAAGTATCTTACTGTTAAACCTTACCCTCAGCATGTTAAACTATCGCCAGATCAAACAAATTGGTATCCATCAGTGAAAATAGAGACACTAAAACTAACCAACTACCGCGCCTTTGAAGAGCTTGAACTAATATTCGATCCTAAGCTCACCGTGCTCATTGCTCGTAATGGCCAAGGTAAGTCCAGTGTTCTCGATGCTATAAGTACGAATTTAGCCGCATTTCTTACTCGCTTACCGGGAGTATCTGGTAGCAATTTCAAAGAAGCTGATTTTAGAGTTAACGAAAAGGGCGATAAGCCCCCGTATATGCGTATCTACTGCCGAACAGTAGAGGGCATTGAGTGGGATCGCACAGAAAAAAGAGATAAAACAAAAAAAACTCAATCACAAATCCCTAATAGCATCGGTTTAAAGCACCTAAACGAATTTGTCGATACCTTTATCGATGCTCAGAATGAAGGTGAAAAGTACCAATTACCATTATTTATACACTACGGCACAGGTCGTGGTGTATTTGATATTCCACAACGAAAACGTTCGTTTGGTAAAAGCTTTCCTCGTTTTGAAGCACTTTCAGGCGCGTTGGAAAGCAGGACTAACTTCAAGCGCTTTGTCGAGTATTTCTACTTTCTTGAAGATGAGGAAAATAGACTTCACAAAGAACACCGCTCATTCGATATCGAATTACCAGAGCTAAAAGCGATCCGAAACGCAATCGGACGTATTTTACCTCAATTCAGTAATCCTCGCACAATCGCACCCGCAGGTTTGATGTTCGACTGGTTACAGGGTGATATTGTTAAACCTCTAAAAATTGAACAACTCAGCGATGGTTATCGTACGACTCTTGCCATGGTTATGGATATCGCAGCAAGAATGACAGAAGCCAACCCCGAAATGAATGATCCGCTAAATACAAGTGGAATTATCCTCATCGATGAAGTTGACTTGCATCTTCACCCTGAATGGCAGCGTGACTTTCTACCTAAGTTAGTTAATGCTTTCCCGAATATTCAGTTTATCGTTACAACTCACTCCCCATTTATTATCCAATCCGTTGATGATGGAAAACTTGTGGATCTTGATCACTGTACAACTGAATCACGCTATCAACCCGGTAAACCTCTCAGCGTCGAGGACATCACGGAAGAAGTCATGGGCGTTGAAGGTGTACAGCGCAGCGCCAAATACAATCAACGCATGAAGTTAGCGGAAGAATATTATCGTTTGTTAGATAGTGGTCACAATCCTAATTCTGAAAAAGTAAAACAGATTGAATCCCGCCTAGATGAGATAGAAGAACAATTTGGCGATAACCCTGCTGAAACTGCATTGCTAAAATCCGAGCGTCGAGCCAAAAACAAGGGGGATAAATGAGACCAGTAATACGTCCCCCCTTCAATGGCATCAAATATAAAGAATACAAAAGCTTCCTAACGACACTATTAGAAAGCTTTGGCAACTATTGCTCCTACTGCGAACGACAGGATAAACTCGATGTTGAACACGTAGCGCCAAAATCCAAAAATCCAGATTTAGAAACTGAATGGAGTAACTTGCTGCTCGGTTGCCCGCGTTGTAACCGCGATTTCAAAAAATCTCACAACGACAATCGTAATGGCTATGTATGGCCTGATACGCAAAACACCTTTACTCTTCTCTCCTATTATGAAGATGGAAGAGTAAAAGCAGCTACAGGCTTAGCTCAAAATATCAAGAAAGCGACTGAAAATACTATTAAATTAGTTTGTCTAGATGACGGCGCACAGCCACAACAAACGCTTAATTTGGCAAGAAAACGGAAATTCAAAGTCGCAAAAATGGCTAAGATCAAATATCTTGAAGGTCACCAAAGCCTACAAGAAGTGTTAGATCAAGCAGAAGAAGGCCTCTGGTCTGTTTGGTTTACCGTTTTCTATGATATAGAAGATGTAAAGCAGGCACTATTAGCGATCGATGCCTATCCGAATACATACATTGATCATCGTTAAGCACTAGACTATTGTGGTTTAATGATCTCGCCCCCTCCCTCCTTCTTCTCCCAACTATACTTTCCCTGACTTGCACGTTATGCGCATAAAGAGGAAGGAATACGATGGCAAAAGCACTGATGGTTCTCACCAGCCACGCGGCAATGGGCAATACTGGTACACAAACGGGGTTTTGGCTGTCTGAACTCACCCACCCTTATTATGCGCTTGTCGATCAGGGTATTGAGGTTGATATTGTCTCGGTGGCGGGCGGTGAAACCCCTGTCGACCCAAAAAGTTGGGATGAAGAAGACGAATACAATGCCCGCTTTCTGGCCACACCTGAATTGGTGGAATGCCTCAAGCAAAGCGCATCCATCAACAGCGTGATGCCTTCCCATTACGATGCGGTAATTTATGCAGGTGGTCACGGCACCATGTGGGATTTTCCGGATGACGAACACATTCAACGCGTCACGTTAGCCATTTATGAAAAAGGGGGAATTGTCGCGGCCATTTGTCATGGCCCCGCAGCGTTAGTGAACCTGCGCCATCCCAATGGTGACCACCTAATTGCCAACAAACAGGTGACGGGGTTTACCAATGACGAAGAAGATGCGGTGGGGTTAACAGGCGTGGTGCCCTTTTTATTGGAAGATGCGCTCAAAGCTGCCAATGCGAACTTTTCACAAACTGCCATGTGGGGAGAACATGTGGTGGTGGATGGTCAACTGGTCACGGGACAAAACCCACAGTCGGCCATTGCCGTCGGACATGCGGTCGCCCGTTTACTGGTAAGCAATTGATGGTAATATCTCTACCTAACAGATACTTTGCGATAATCACTCTCTCACAGGATGTATAATGGAATATCTACATACCATGGTACGCGTTAGCGACCTTGATGCCTCTTTAGATTTTTACTGCAACCAACTGGGCTTGGTAGAAACCCACCGTAAAGAGAGCGAGAAAGGCCGCTTTACGCTGGTTTTTCTGGCTGCCCCTGGCGATGAAGCACATGCTCGCACCCACAATGCGCCGTTGATTGAGTTAACGTACAACTGGGATCCTGAAGCATACACCGGCGGCCGTAACTTTGGTCACCTTGCGTTCCGTGTTGATGACATTTATGCCCTGTGCGAAAAAATGCAAGCGGGCGGCGTGACCATTAACCGTCCACCGCGCGACGGCTATATGGCCTTTGTTCGCTCACCCGATGGTATCTCTGTTGAGCTGCTACAAAAAGGCGAAGCCTTAGCACCAGCAGAACCGTGGGCATCCATGGTGAATACCGGCGAATGGTGATACCACAACCACAGTGACACCGCTTTTAGTGACACTGCTTTTAATGACACAGTTTTCAGTGCGCCATCACAGGCGCACTGTTGTTTTTGGACACACTTCAGCCCTGCTTCTTACTTTCCTCGCCTCTGATTTTCTTGCCCTTCCTCGAAACGCGTTCCTAGCCCTCGAAAACTCGCCCTTAGAAACTCGCTGCTATCTTTAAAAATAATACGTTAACCGTGCGGTCACCATATCATCACGGCGGAAAACATACGTTGGGTCGGTGACCTCATCGGCCTCAAAGAACCACGCATTAATGTGCCATTTCCACGCATCATTGAAACGGCTTGATGCTTCAATCCGGCCTGTGCGCGATCCGCTGTCCTCCAAATCCTGACTGATGCCCATCAACACTTCCGTGCCCGCCATGTCATTGAACACCCAGCGCATGCCGACAAACAGATCGTTTTGTCCCACCACAGGCGCCTCACTGCCACGACTGTCATACAAGTATTCCCCTAACACGCCCACGTCCCATGCTGTGTCACCCATCCCGATATCGACGCCAATGAAGGTATATTCAAACCCGCCGGTAAAAGCGGTGTGGTCATCCTCACTCCAGCGCCGCAGGGCTTCGGCTTTCCACAGCCATTCCCCCCACAACACTTGCAAATCCATGCCCACTTGATCCATTTGCGCGTAGAACGGCACTAAGGAATAAATGGGATTATCCCCCTCTGAAGGCGAATCAAGGAAATACGGATCGCGATTGGTGCCATGAAAATAGCTTAATCCCAGATCCCAGATCGATCCGCTTTGGCTGTAACGCAGTGCCGTATCCACATGCTTTTCTTCACGGCTGGACGCATAGCGCGCATGGTCTTGATCAACCCCAGGTACGGTGAGTCGCCCGTCGTTGCCTGCAAAGGTGCGCTCCCGAAAATACGGTAAAACAAAGCCTTCAAACGCGCCCCATTCACTGAAATAGCTGAGTTGTAACAGCGGCTGTCCTAGCTTTTCTTCCCCATCGACAGATTCCACAGCATCGGTTTGGTTGATCACATCCACCAGATGTTGAGATTCTGTCACGCCCCAGAACACCTTGCCGATCCCGGCACGAAACTCCCAGTTACCGTTGTAATACAGGTACAGCGCTTCTCGAATGTCAGCGTGGGTACGTTCGTCATCCATCCCATCCCAGCGAACGAAGGGCGTAAAGGCAAAGCTGGATTCTCCGCCTTGACCGGCCCCTGATTCAGACGCTGCCCATGGCAAAACGCCCTGCCAATCCCAATACCATTGGGGCTCTACCACCAGCGAGGGCTGAGCGGTATCTTGCCCTTCAGTGCCCGTCTGGAAAAATTGCCGATACTCAACCGCCACACTGCCACGCAATTCAGTGGCCTGCACACTCGGTGTACAGGCCAACAGCGTGAGCAGCAGCGACACGTTACTCCGCCACGTTACCCACGGTATTTCGCTACGTTTATCTCTTCTGCTTGTCATCATCGACGCCTGCCTACCTTGCTCGCTTTAAACTCTGCTGGCTAAAATCTCGGTCAGACAGCCCGGTTTGGAACTGTAAGTCTTCGGTCGTCAGCGTGGTTTTCTTGCCCGTCTGATGGTTAGTCATCACCATTTTGTGGGCGCGCCAATATTTGCCCAGATACTGCTGGTATTCAGAGAACGCCAAGGTTTTTAGCAAGGCTTGGCGGCGATCATAAAAGTCCATTTTCAACGGACGTAAATGGGTTTTATCCAACCACACCACTTGACGGGTATAACCGGAGTAATCGTCTGTTGGGATCTGCTCCAGCACGTAACTGGCTTCGCCGTTGATCGTTGCGTCGTTAAGGTAGGTAAACGTGTATTTTTCCAACTCAAACGAACTGAGATCTTCATACGCAAACTCACTGCCCATGAAGGGGCCGGATTTGTTGCGTGAAGCAATGCGCTTCACGCGCTTGAGCGCAGGCAGATAGAGCCATTGATCATCCGGTTTTGCTGTGTGGGAGAAGTTTAAGAACGCGGTACCTTTTACATCACGCGGTTGGTCAAACACGGTTAAACCTTTGTCGCCATCGTCAGCTACTTCCAAGCTTTTGATCCGCAATTTGCGCTCACTGGTTTCGCCGTGGGCGTTTTCTAACACCATACTCAGGGTAGCGACAGAATCCTGCCAACCGGTATCCAGTGCTTTACGTTCTTTGGCGATGGTGAGACCACGGGTGGATGCAGAGGCTGTCGCGGCGATTTCAACAGCCGTTTGGGGCTGCTCGGCATGTGTGATAGCCGGCCATGCCAATACGGTACCGAACAGTCCTAACAGAGCAATGTTTGTCGTTGTTTTGGTTCTTGTTTTCATCCGTACTTTCAATATTGCTTTCATCGGTTCATCCTTGTTTGATGGTGACAGAAGACGCGGCAGCGGCGGCAACAGTCTCTCTGTCATCAGACTCTATTTCAGCAAGCGCTTCGTTCTGGGTGGCATAATGTTTGCGATCAAACATCAAGAGCACAGCAGGCAGCACGATAAAATCCACCACCAACGCAATGCTGATCACCAAGGCACTGAGCAAGCCCAAGTCTGCATTGAGGCGGAAGCTCGACATTGCCAACACCAAGAAGCCGGACACCAATACGGCCGTGGTCACCCACAGCGCTTTGCCGACCGTGCGGAAGGCGTAACGGATCCCCGCTTCTACGTCTTTCCCTTGGCGGCGGGCATGCTGGTATTTGGTCAGGAAGTGCACGCAGTCGTCCACCACAATGCCGAGTGTCAGGGTCACGACCACCGACAAGCCCAAGTTTATTTCCCCTGATATCAACGCCCATGCGCCAAAGCCCAATACCGCTGGCACCAAGTTCGGGATCAAACTGATCGCCCCTAAATGCCATGAACGCAAGGCGCCAATGAGTAGCAGCGAGATAAACACCAAGGTCACGGGCAAGGTCTGCAACATGCTGGTCATGTTCACTTCCCCAATGTGGGAAAACATCAGGTTCGGGCTAGACGCTAACACGGTGTACTGCGGGGCGTGATCATCAAACCACTGATAGATCCGTTGCTCTAACGCCACCATGTCTTTACTGCCGAGGTTTTCGGTGGTGAGCAGGAGCTTGACCGACGACTTATCAATGTTGATTTCGTTATTCAAATCCAAGCCATAAGGCAGGGACATTTCATACAGCAGCAGATATTGGGCTGCGAGGGCTTGGTTTTCCGGTAAACGATAGAAGTTGGGGTCATCACCGTGCATGTTCATGTTCAAACGGGCATACGTATCGGCCAGCGTGGTGACATGATCGGTTTCTGGCTGTAGGCGTAACCAGTCGGTGAATGCGCCCAATGTACGAATAAACGCAGGATCATTGATGCCCTGCGACACACCGGATTTCACCGCAATGCTGATATTGGTCATACCGCTGATGTTGTCTTCCATAAAATCCGCCGCTTGACGGAAGGCATACGACGAATCGAAATATTCAATACTGTCATCGTTCACGCTGTTTTGGGTTAACAGCACGGTACTGATACTCACCAACACCACGGCACACATTAAAATCCCGCGATAACGCACAATCACCCAATCGGCTAACCAGCCAAAACTGCTGAATGCGTTTTGCTCTTCCGCATCCGGCTGGGGCTTCACTCGCAATGGCAGCACTGCTAACATCGCGGGTAGCATGGTAATTGCCAGCACAAACGCAATCACGACCCCGACCGCCGACAAATTCCCCATGTCACGTAAAACGGGGGAATCTGACGCATTCATCATCAAGAACCCAACCGCCGTAGTGAGCGAGGTGATCAACAGCGCCATGCCGTTGGTACGCAAACTGTGTTTAATGGCATCGGTTTTACTCATGCCTCGGCGCATTGACTGCAGCACTAAGGTGATCACATGCACGCAATCAGCCACCGCCAATGTCATGATCAAGGTCGGGACATTGACCGTGCCGTTATTCAAAAACTTACCTGCCCACCCCAGCAAACCCAGTGTGGCCGCCACTGTCGCAATGATCACCACCAAGGTGGCCACCACCCCATTCACCGAGCGCAACATCACGCCCAGTAACACCAGTACCACCAAAAACATCAACGGCACCAAGGTACTGCCATCAGCCATCGCGGCTTCGGCAAACGCATAATTCAACGCAATAATCCCACCAAGGTGAAAGAGTACCTCTGGGTGCGCGTGCTGATAGTCGGCGGTCAGATCTTTCACGAACTGGTGGATCTCTGCGACCAAGACGGTTTGGTCACCGGCTGGCAGTTGCAACGTCACATTGATCACCGCCACATCGCCTTTTTCTGATACCAGCAGGTTTTTCAGCCGCGGTTCATTCGTGGCAATCGCTTTGACTTGTGCGATCCGCAACGGGGTTAATGCCCGCCCTTCAAACAACAAATCTTCCACCAGCAAGTCGTCCCCATCGGCAGAAGTATGCTGATAGTTCGCGATAGAATCGACCCGGCTGGAATACGGCGTTTGCCACGCCGTCTCCGTGATATCGCGGATCATGGCCAAATACGTCGGCGTAAATACCGTGCCGCTTTCTGGGGCAACGACGATAGAAATGGTATCGGTTTTATTGAAGGTTGCTTCAATTTCCTGAAAGGCTTGAAGCTGAGGGTTATCGGCATCAAAGAAAATTTGATAGTCACCGCGAAAGTAGAGGTTTTTCATGCCTAATGTGGCGAGGATGATCGCCAGCAAGGTCAACAACAGCACGGTTTTGGGGTAATCGACGGGAATGTCGGGTATTTTTAACTTCATCACGCTCTCCATTTGTGACGTTTCGTCAAATACCTTGCGATAAAAACCGGATTTCTCCGGCTACAGCTCCTTTGCAAAGCATATTCTCCACGAAAGAGCCCCATCATTGCGGCTCTTCCGTCTTGTATTCATCGTCATCATTGCGAGGTTACCCTTCGGTGCATCGCATTTTATGACGATTTGTCAAAAGTGACAGATCGTCATAATAGAGGATAAAAACGACAGATCAAGCACAATTTCGCTGTCAAAATCATCAATAAGCATGCATGTTGCGCGTTAATGACATTTAGAGGAGGGAGAAAATAAGCGACTGACTGGCACCACCATGCCGAGTCAATACGTGCCAAGGCGCGAGATGCGAGATGCGAGATGCGAGATGCGAGATGCGAGAAAAGCTAAGGCATCAAATAGGAAGGACAAACAAACACGTCAGCCATTACGCAACGTTACCTAATGGCAGAACAAAGCGCTCTCTAAATAAATGGGTAAATAAAGGGCTAGAAAACGGTTACTCCGCGCGATCAAATTGTGCGTTGAGCAACGCCACTTCTGTCGCAAACGCTTCTTCTTCGATCCGCTTCCATGATTGGAAGTAGTCAAAATCTGCCGACATCGGCTGCCAACGTAAGCCATCTAGCAATAAACTGGCATTTTGTAGAATGGAATCATTCTGCGCGATACGTGACACACAGCAGCTTTTGCTGGCGTTATTCATTAAGGCATTTGAGCCAAACGCCATCGACCAGTTGGCGAACACCACACTGTCACGGTTAAACCCTTTCGGGAGGACCAAGGCGCCGGATTCTAATCCGTTCGCTAAAAATTGATCGCTGATCCCCACCAGTTCCTCTTCTAACGCAGCGAACTGTGCCAACCGCTCTTGAGAGCTTTTTTCGATGACAAACGGGGTACGACTGGTTAACACACACAGGGATAAGACGGGCTCTAAGCGAGTAAATAACGAGTAGCCCACATGCATGGCAATCACTTTTTCACGGCTGTTACCGTCAAAGGCTAATGCACGGCGAAAGAGTTGAATTTCTTGCTTAAAGGCCTGCGCAGCCAGTGCGGTCACCAAATCTTCTTTGCTGATAAAGTGATTGTAAATCGTCCCTTTCGAATAGGCACTGGCGGCAGCAACCTTGTCCATCGTGAGGTGGGCAAAGCCTTCTCGAATGACGATGGCTTTCGCTATTTCCAACAACTCGGCTTCCCGATCAATAATCGCTTGCTGCTTTTTGCTCAACGCCTGCACAGCGTGTAATCCGTTATCCGCTGCATTCCCTGCTTGCCTCGCCATGGCGATCACTCCTCGATAGATACCCCCGCGTTATAGCATGAAATGCCGATAAAAACACGCTTGGTCAATAGCATAAAGGGGGTGATGAGACCACCACATCAACGCACAAAAAACAAAAAAGGCCTCATCAGAGGCCCTTCAAAATTGATGGCTATGCGTACCGACTACGGCACACCGTGACCTTTTGAAGCCACCCACACGCGATACCACTGTTCGCGCGTCAGTGTAATATTCAGCGCATCGACTGCAGCTTGTACACGCCCAATCTTACCAGAACCGATAATCGGTAACGGCTGAGCAGGTAAACGGCGTACCCACGCATAAATCACCTGATCAATACTCGCTGCACCGACTTCTTCACGGATAGCTTCCAGTTCATTGCGTACGTGCACGGCTTGTTCACTTTGACCCGAGAAAATCTCCCCACCCGCCAGACATGACCATGCCATCGGCTTAGTGCGTTTCATCTGCAAGTGATCCAAGGTGCCATCGTGTGCGACCTCGATATTCAGCGGATTAATTTCCACTTGGTTGGTCACCAACGGCGCATCAAGGCGTGATTGCAGTAAGTCGAACTGTGACGGTGTGAAATTAGACACACCAAAATGGTTAACCTTACCCTGCTGTTTCAGCTCGGCAAAGGCTTCTGCCACTTCGTCGGCATCCATTAGCGCATCAGGACGGTGGATTAACAACACATCAATATTCTCTACGTGCAGACGAGACAGTGAGTTATTCACCGACTCGATGATGTGCGCTTTGCCCGTATCGTAATGATTAATTTTGCGGTCAGCAAACTGGCTGGAGCACAACTTAATGTCGCATTTGGTGACGATTTCAATCTGATCACGCATGCTTGGCTCTAGCGCCAATGCTTCACCAAACAGTTGCTCGCACGAATAGTCGCCGTAGATATCGGCGTGATCGACCGTGCTGATCCCTAATTCAATATGCTGCTTCAGGAACGTTAATCGCGCTTGCGGGGTCATGTCCCACACACCTAAACGCCAATATCCTTGCACCAGTTCAGAAAACTGCGGCCCATTCGGGGTCAGGGCTACTTTTGCCACCATCGGGATCTTGCTCCATATTCGTATTAACAACAGGCATCCATCCTAGGTATATCCTCCGCAGACTTCAAGGGGCAGTATGTAGAGTGACGATTGGCTCACAATTGATGCACTGTTAACGTCACGCTTCTCCACGTATTCAGACCATCGTTTCCCCTCAAACTGTTACAGTGTGTGACAAAAAAGACGCTTAGAGCCGGTAACAAAACAAACCTTTTCCTTTACTTTCAATCAATTAGAATCAACCCCATCCAGTAAGCCCCATTCAACCGCGGTCAGCCTACAGCAAGGCGGATCTGGCAGGATCAGTGTTTTCCGTCCTGACAGGTAGAATCCCGTCATCGTTGTTAAAGAAAGACTGCTATGCCTAAGCTTAACCAACACCGCAGAAACACCATGACCGCGCTCGTGAGCGATCTCTCCTGTACCGAGTTAGCCCAACGACTGGGCCCCGATCACACCCCGGTCATCAAACGACAGCCGCGCACCCCTTACCTCACGCCAAAAGCGGTAGAAAAACGCTGGCAGATGTTGGATCACCCTGACGCGCAGGCGCAATTGTTAGATCCTCACACCCACGAGCAGATGGCGCAGTACAGCAAAAACATCGAAAACTTCATTGGTACGGTGAAGCTCCCCGTCGGCATCGCCGGCCCTTTACGGGTGAATGGCTTGTTTGCCAGTGATGATTACCATGTGCCGCTTGCCACCACCGAAGCGGCGCTGGTCGCCTCTTACAACCGAGGCTCACAATTGATCACCCAAGCCGGTGGTGCCAGCGTGATGTTGCTTAACGAGGGCGTGACACGCACCCCATGCTTTGCCTTCTACAGCTTGGCGGAAGCCGGCCAATTTGTGGCGTGGGTTGTCACCCAATACGACACTTTCCGCGCCATTGCCGAATCCACGACCCGCTTTGGTAAGCTAACCGACATTAGCGTCAACATTGAAGGCAACCATGTGTATTTGGTGTTTGAATACCTCACCGGTGATGCATCAGGCCAGAACATGGTGACCATTTCCACCAATGCGGTGTTTGAGCACATTCTCCACCACTCGCCCATTCCTCCCCTACAAGCGTTTTTGGATGGCAACTTGTCGGGTGACAAAAAAGCCACGGCACAAACGTTGCGCAGCGTACGTGGGAAAAAAGTGACCGCAGAAGTAAACATTGAGCGGAATTTGATTGAAAAAATGCTGTTCACCACGCCGGAAAAAATGGCGGACTTTACCCGTATGACGACGGTGGGCGGCACGTTAAGTGGCAGTATCGGTATTAACGCCCATTACGCCAATGCGCTCGCGGCGTTCTATATTGCCTGCGGCCAAGATGCAGCCTGCGTGGCGGAATCCGCCGTGGGAATGACTCGCATTGAAGTCAACCAACATGGTGGCCTGTATGCGTCTGTCACCTTGCCCAATTTGATGATCGGCACCGTAGGCGGCGGCACCTCATTGCCGAGCCAAAAAGCCTGCCTGGATTTATTGGGGTTACACGGTCACGGAAAGTCCCAAGCTTTAGCGGAAGTTTGCGCCGCCCTGTGTCTAGCAGGAGAGCTGTCTATCGTTGGCGCCTTCTGTGCGGGGCACTTTTCACGGGCGCATCATAAGTTAGCGCGGTGAGGGAAGGAGCGCTTATTTTAAGCGCGAGGGACTAGTTTTTAGGGACGGGGAACGAGGAAAAGCAAAACCAAGAGCAAATAACGCAAACGGCTTCGCTTACTTATACCCAAACCACCCTCTCACGACCAGCCTGATCCTGTCTATTGGCAGCAAGAAAATGGCAATCACAACCAACCAAAACAACACACCGGGATAAAGGGCTACGGGAAACATACCGTCAAACAATTCACTGGAGGCGGCAATGAGTGTTGTTAGCAAAATAAGAGGGGCAAGTAGTGCCGAATACTCAATATGGGGGTGTATGGTTGCTACATTGGGAAATAACACGAAGAATAACGTAAATATGATCGTCCATAACAGTATATAAATACATTTTTTCTTCATTATCTACGCCTTGTCATTCATGATAACTCACTGAAAGTATTAGTATATCATTTTACAGAGAGGCTAAAATAATGGCAGATAAAAGCCAGCTTACGCTGGCTTATAGTATGACTTCTGGAGTGATATCCCGTTACACCCGCAACGCATTGAGCTTGAGTTGCGCTTGGCCGAGTACCGAATCAACGGGGTATGTGCCTTCGGCTGTGAGAATGCCTGTTGGTTGACGAGTAAGAATTTCAATGGCTTCCGACACATGGCTAATGGCCCAGATGTGGAACTCGCCTTTTTCCACTGCATCGACAATGTCTTTACGCAGCATCAGATTATGCACGTTAGATTGCGGTATGATCACCCCCTGCTGTGACGTGCGGCCTTTAATGGAACACACATCAAAGAAACCTTCGATTTTCTCATTCACACCACCAATGGGTTGGGCTTCTCCGAACTGGTTCATTGAGCCTGTGATCGCCACATCTTGTCGCAATGGCACTAATGCAAAGGCCGAGACGATCGCACACAGTTCTGCCATCGAGGCACTGTCACCATCGACTCCCCCGTATGACTGTTCAAACGTCAGGTGTGTCGTCAGTGGAATGCGCCGTGTTTTTCCAAATAAGGAAGCCAAATACGCCGACAGGATCATCACCCCTTTAGAGTGAATGCGCCCGCCGAGATCCACACTGCGCTCAATGTCGAACACTTCCCCGTTACCGTAAGCGGTGGTGGCAGTAATGCGGTTAGGCGCACCAAATTGATGGCTAGACGTAGAAATCACCGACAGCGCATTAATTTGTCCTATCACCTCACCGTGAGTATCAATCAGGGTGGTGCCATTCACAAAGGTCTGCATGATGTGATCACGCAAGCGGCTAACCCGTTTTTCTTGGCTCTGCAACGCTTGATCAACGTGGTTCGCGCGGATCATAGTCGCATTCGATGATTTCGCCATGTAGTTGGTTTCACGCAGCAAATTAGCGATATCTGCCGAATGCAGTGACAGTTTGTTTTGATCGTCAGCCTGTCGCGAACTGTATTCAATGATCCTTGAGATCGCTTTACGATCACAATGCAACATCCCATTATCATTCACGATGCTGGAAATGAATTGCGCGTACTGCACCTCTGCTTCGTCGGTACGGACCATTTCATCTTCAAAGTCCGCAGTGACACGGAATAATTCACTGAATTCAGGATCATAGTGCTGCAACAACTGATAGGTTTGATAATCACCAAACAAGATGATCTTCACATTCAGCGGGATCGGTTCGGGATCCAGCGAAATCGTGCCTGACAGGGTCACTTCTTTCTCAAGCGAACTGACACTCAGTTTGCGGGCGCGTAACGCCCGTTTTAACCCATCCCACACATACGGGCGCTCTAACACTTTCACCGCATCCATCAGCAATACACCGCCGTTGGCACGGTGCAAACTGCCGGCACGGATCAGCGAGAAGTCCGTAAACACGGTACCTTTGAAGGTCGCATTTTCCACGTAACCAAAAATAGAATGATAGTTAGGGCTCTCTTCCACCACGATCGGGAATTTATGGTCCGGCTGGCTCACCAACAGGTTGATCTGGTAGCGGCGCGGCATTTTCTTATCCAACGCCGCATACGCTAACGCCACTTGCTCTTCGCTTTCTTCCAAGAAAATATCAAGGTTATCCAGAATGTCGGTCTGCATGGCCTTGAGATAGGCTTTCACTTCCGGCAGGTCTTTATAAGCCAATACCAACACTTTGAAGAAGTGTGACACCACATCATTCGCGATTTCTTCATTGAGTTTTTGGATTTTATCGGAAAACTCTTCTTCCAGCTCGGTCAACTGGCGTACGATGCCGCGTAGCTGGCGTTCAAGATCATTGATGGTGTCTTCGAGCGCTTTCTGTTCTTTTTCAGGCAGTGCGGCAAAGGTGTCTTCCGTATGCGCTTCTTCACCGTTCAGAGCCACCAGCTGATATTCGCCAGTCGGAGTCACGGATAAGCTAACGCTGCGCTCTAGCGCTTCCTTGGTTAACGTGACTAACGCATTTTCTTGTTTCTGCGTCAGCTGGTTTTTCAGCTTTTCCGAGCGGCTGTAATACATCTCGTTGTCGAACGCCAAAGGAAAGGCTTTGACCAAGCGGGTCATTAACTTTTCGATGTCTTTACGGAAAGCATGGCCGCGACCGGCTGGCAATTTGAGAATCTTCGGTTTCCGTGGCTCTTCAAAGTTGGCCACATAACACCAGTCGTACAGGGTATTACCGTTACCGTTCGGATCATGCCGATTGAGGTAACGCAGCACCATGGTACGTTTGCCCAGGCCATTACGGCCGATGGCGTAAATGTTATAACCCTTTTCTTTAATGGACATCGCAAACTCGACGGCTTGCTGCGCCCTTTCCTGCCCGACAATTTCATCCAGCGGAGTCAGGTTCTTGGTGGACTTACAATCTTCAGGTAAGCCATATAAGGATGCCGTGCGATACAGTTTATCGCCGCTTAGAGATTGAATAGTCATATGGCTCCCTCCGTGAAACAACTATGATCTTCAGTGTAGTCAGAAAATGATTATCATTTAGTGACTTAACCGAGATTTAACGTGCTTAAATCCCCCAAAACCGGCGTGATTGATGGGATTTTAACCGATAATCACGTATCACCTTAATAACACTTACTCTTTATAGGGTTTATATTCCCCCGTGGGAAAAGGGATTGATCCCGATCTCGATTTCAATAAAACCGCAGACCTCATATTCATTATAACAAGGGGTAGATCGCACTCTCCCACTGATGGTATTCGCACCGCAATTCGAATCATGCATGCTGCTCGCGGCTTGATGCAGACAGATTGAATGCGGGTAGATTGAATGAGGACAAGTTTACGCTGACACCGATTAGCGTTAACGAATCCGTAAATTCCCTAAGAATCAGCCTGCAAGCCACCATAAAAACGATAATAGCAACAAACTGTTACTGACTTTATATACGATGCCTTTCCAATACACGATCTGCCTCCCTTCCCTATTTTGTTACCGCCCAACACACGCTCATATTTTTTATAGAACGGTAGGATCATGTTTACGTTTTCTCAGCACAACACGTTAACCCTTGCTGCCTTGATCGGCACACTGACACTGGCAGGATGCCAAAGCAGCCCCAAAAGCGCGGCACAAAGTCCGTTGCTCACGAATACAAAAAGCCACATCGGCTGGATCGCGGGCCAATGCTTTGCCGTTAACAACGCCACCCTAAGCGCAGGAGATACTATTCATTTCGTCGACATGCGCACGCACCAACCGCAACGCACCACCGTGATCAGTAAAGACAGCCCACAGTGCCAAACGCTAGCAAGCCAGCAACAAGCGGCGTCTAATCAGAAACAGCCTGTGTTTTATCAGTTAGATCGCCAAGCGGATGCATCTACCGCTATTGGCATGATAGGCAACCCGAACGCGCTGGCTAACTATCAGTACCAATCATGCCAATTACGCAACGGGGAGTTTTTCTACATTACCTCGCCACAAGGTTCGCTATTTTGGAATGCGGCTTACTATTCAGGCCAGGACGCGATGCCTACCTGCAGCAGTGACCTGTTCCGGTAAGCCCGAAAACGTCATGCCCATCTTAATCTAATAGCATGGCGACCCAGAGACACAAACAGCCTGTCAGGTCATGACAGGCTGTTTGTGTTTGCGGTAAGTGCGGCGGCATGAACATAAATACGAAAATAGACAGCCACCGCTGTGTTTATCGGTTTGGCTTAGCCACGTATTCATAATTCTCACCACGACGCTTGTAGTAATGATTATCGATAATGGCGTATGTCGCCCCCGCGATGATCGCAAATGTCGCGATTTCCGGTAAACGACTCTTGTGATAATGGTGATGACGCTCTTTCACGACCACGACATGTTTATGTCTTTTTTTATAATGATGATGGTGGTGATGATGTTTATGGTGGTGTTTGTGCTTATGGTGCTTGTGACCGCCATGACGATGTGCCTCTGCTATCGCAGGCGTCATCATCCCCATTAATGCCACAACCAAGACCATCACATGGCTCATCGCACGTTTTTTCCACGTCAAACGCGGTCGTACTGCCGTGACGATATTTTGATTTTTATTCTGCTGCATCGTGTTTCTCCGAACGTTTATGCTAAAAGGTTACGTATTTACTCGAGAAACAATGTTCGATTAATGTCAGTTTTCCATCAGCAAACTGTCAGCCTGTGTGGAAATATGAATAACGGGTGCTAAGTGATTGAATGGCCGATCTGAGCCGTTACATTTCCTTACATCTCACCCGCGCTTTTTTCCGTCATCCTCCGCTATTCATCAAAATTGCAATCAAGGATTGGCAATATTTGAGGGCGCATGACGGATTATTGCGTGTATAGTAAATACCAGAGCACAGTGATTAACACGGTGTTCATAGCTTGGCTGCTTACGACCTGACAGCCCGTGCTGGGAGATGATGTTCCTCCTTTAACCGCCCTCTTTTGGGATGATGACGTCTAACAACAGCGGCATGAATGGCCGAGGATAACGGTTCGCCCCCTACATGGGCGAACGGTTACGCACACCTGTGCGATGTTGTTAGTTTTCATTATCCTCCCCCATTCATTGTTCACTATCCGTTTCCCGTAAACTGTGAGAAAGAGCAATGCAATATTCCAGTGAAGTTCAAAACATGTGCACCCTGCAACGTGGACCGCAACATGCGTCTTCCCCTATTCCCGTTGAAGGCCGTTGGGTTAATCCCAAAGATGTCATTGCTATTTCAGGTGTCAGCCACGGTGTCGGCACATGCGCCCCACAGCAAGGTGCAGCTAAACTCACCTTAAATGTGAAAAACGGCATTATCGAAGAAGCCCTTATTGAAACCATTGGCTGCTCTGGCATGACTCACTCCGCCGCGATGGCGTCTGAACTGATCACCGGTAAAACCATTCTGGAAGCCCTCAACACTGACTTGGTGTGCGATGCCATCAACGTTGCCATGCGTGAAATCTTCTTACAGTATGTATATGGCCGAACCCAAACCGCCTTCTCATTAGATGGCTTGCCGATTGGCGCAGGGTTGGAAGATTTAGGCAAAGGGCTGCGCAGTCAGGTCGGTACACACTATGGCACCCGAGCCAAAGGGCCGCGTTACATGGAAATGGCCGAAGGGTATATCACCCAATTAGCCTTAGATGATCACGATGAAATCATCGGCTATCAATTTGTGAATCTTGGAAAAATGATGGAAGCCATCGGCAAAGGCGTACCTGCCGAACAAGCCATGGCAGAGGCGAAAGGCCAATACGGTCGGTTTGATGAAGCAGTGCGTACGATCGATCCTCGTCACGAGTGACGCTGTCACAACGCCACACACGCAGTATCACCACGCAACCTACGTAGGCCAGTATTCGATATTTAATACTCGGCATTCGGTATTTACACGCATTGCGCGACACCAAGATTAAGATTGATTGAGGATTTCATCATGGCTGCACTATTTGAAAGTTACGACCGCCGTATTGCACAAATTACCCCCGTATTAGACCAGTATGGATTTGCATCACTCGAAGACGCACTCACCTACTGCCAATCATACAACGTTAACCCGTACGACATCGTGAAAGAAACCCAGCCCATCGCCTTTGAAAACGCCGCATGGGCGTATGTCTTGGGCGCGGCAATTGCACTGAAAGAACAAGCCACCACCGCTGCGCAAGCCGCAGAATACCTCGGCCAAGGGCTGCAAGCCTTTTGCATTCCCGGCTCCGTCGCCGATCAACGTCAGGTGGGTTTGGGCCACGGCCGCTTAGGCGCACGTCTGCTCAGTGATGACACCCAGTGTTTTTGTTTTCTTGCGGGTCACGAATCGTACGCGGCAGCGGAAGGCGCCATCAAAATTGCGCTGAATGCCAATAAAGTCCGTCAACAACCACTGCGCGTGATCTTAAATGGCTTGGGCAAAGATGCCGCTTACCTTATCGCCCGCATTAACGGTTTTAACTATGTACAAACGCAGTTTGACTATGACACTGGCGCCTTAAACGTGGTCGAAGAACGCCGTTTCTCTCAAGGCCCACGCGGTGAGATCAATTGCTACGGCGCCGATGACGTGCGCGAAGGTGTGGCCATTATGCACAAAGAAGGGGTGGATATTTCCATTACCGGTAACTCCACCAACCCAACCCGCTTCCAGCACCCAGTGGCCGGTACGTACAAAAAAGAGCGTCTCGAACAAGGGATGGCGTATTTTTCTGTCGCCTCAGGCGGCGGTACGGGCCGTACCTTACACCCTGACAATGTGGCTGCAGGCCCTGCATCTTACGGGATGACCGATACCATGGGACGCATGCACTCTGACGCGCAATTTGCTGGTTCCTCTTCTGTGCCCGCGCACGTAGAAATGATGGGATTAATTGGCATGGGCAACAACCCAATGGTCGGTGCCACGGTGGCCGTTGCTGTCGCCATTGAACAGGCAGCGCGCTAGCCGTCTGTGTTGATTTTGAATGCTGTTTCCTTGCTTCTTGCTTGAAGTTTACACTCCAGTGTGAGTGTGCACCGACCGCCATTGCACTTCTGACGGTCGGTGTTTTTTCTTATATCTCTACGGATAAGCACTGATTTGAGTATCACACTCGCTCACCCATCCCTTGGCCATGAGGCACTCAATAACCCAGTGTCATCACGTATTAGCCCGCATTAACCCGCATTAACCCAATTCAAACGTTGTTACCCCGAAGATACGATCAAGAGCAATCTTCGGTGCATCACCGGTGTACATCCGCGCGGTCGAAAATACCGGTGTCATGCGGTATTTTTCTGCTAACGCCAGCGCAGCCCCATTCACTTCCGACACATCAAGAAACACAGGTCGACTCGCCGGCACATGGGATTTCAACGCCAGAAAGAGCACCTCCGCTTGCAATGCGTCATTGGCAAACAACGGGCCGATCTTAAAGCCGTTACGGCACGGACGTACGACGCCATATCCGGCTAGCTGACCCCGTTGCTGAATACCTAAGGCAATCGACCCCGGTTGCATTAACCATTTACGCAAAAAAGCCGTTCGCGCCACCGGAAAGCACTGTCGGTCGTAACGCTCGATATCATTAAAAGGGACCCTATCCAACGGCACCAGCGCCGAACTGCTTGGTGGTCGACCGCCCCCTAGGCCTTCAAAGCGAATATTGTTGTACGCTAACTGAAAGCCCGATTTCTGGTAATTCGGCTGCTGTTCAACCACCCCATCAAGACCAATGTTGCAGCCTTTCAAGTACGCTAACCCCGCTTGCCATAACGCCAAGCCATATCCCTTGCCGCGATATGCCGGTTTCACAATATAAAAGCCCAGAAAGCCAAAATGTGTGTCGTACTTCACCACCGACAATGACGCAATGGGCTCGTCATCCAGATAGCCCATGAGAAAGCCATTCGGATCAGCAGAATAAAACGTGTTGAGATCACGTATCCCGGGGTTCCAGCCTTCTTCCGCCGCCCAGTCGATAGCCTGCAGCAAGGCGTCACGGGTCATTGTTTCAATATGATAATTATTATTAGACATACTTTCTCCTTATATACGCTAAGGGTAGACAATGAAATGCCATCCCTCTGTATATCGCTGTGAAGTGTGTCCAAACTCTTTTATCGGGCTAGTGTGCAGAACTACCTCGGCTTTATTGCGTTACACTCACGCTGCTACGACGAATATCATGATTGCGATCGTCACCAGCACACAATGCGGAAAAGCAACGGTCGGCCGCAGCGCTTGTAGAACGTATTCTTTGATTAAGCCCATTTGACTCGGACGAGACAGGCTGTATTGGCTATTGAATTGGCAGGGCAACATGGCGTGATCATCTGTTGCTGTCGGCTCAAAGGTTTGCTCGGCACGTATTGCTTGCTCAAGCATGAGTAACCGTGGCGTTATGCGTGATTGAAAGGTTTTCCAAATAGCATCTTGCAGCCACAAAATGAGTAAAATCATAACAGCAAAGGCCGTGACGCTATTGAGCCAATAAAACGCGCACAACACGATGACACTCACTAATTTGATCACCAGTGAAGATTTTTCATACGCGTCAAACTGGTTTTGCAATAACAGCCATTCGGCTTCAAGTCCTTGTGTTTTTGTGGTCATGGTTTAGTCCATTAAAGCGATACACTCACCACTATGTGTAGACAACAGAACCCAAAAAAGCGACTAAACCGCTACATCACACCCCGTTTTCAAGAATAAGTTTCAAGAGTAGATTTCAACGAAAACCGTGAACAAGGTTATTACAAACAACAGAATGAGACAAATAAAGAACGTGACAAGAAACGAATCAATCTAAATAATTGGTAAAAACACTAAGAAAAATCAATAACATTACACCAACAAAAAAATTAATGAACATGATAAATGCCATCACCCTATCATAGGTCGAGGCTAATCTCCTTGTCGCGCTCACTGGCAACAATGGATAGCTAACATCATTGATTCGATGATTATTAAAAAATAAAATCATAGCGTATCCAGGAACACGCATACCTATACCATCCCAATCTGGACGTTCTATACCTTCTTCTCTAAATTTTTTCTCTAATCGCCTTACTGTAGTAAAATAAAAAGCGGTATAGTTAACAAAACCTATAATGAAACAAACGCTACAAATCACAACAGCAAGAAAAGTCACTTCATTACTCAACATAATATACTCTATGGAAATGAAAAACCTTATAGTGAATCGTATGCATTGCCTAAAGTATTCTGGGCAAATTTATCCGCATTTGTTGCCACAAAATATGTAGCAGTTAAACCAATTCCTATAGCAATAACCCAACCAATGGGAGTTGCTGTTAAACCCACAGTTAAAGCTAAGCCTGTAACTGCTTTCGCTGTGATCAATCCGCTCCCTAAGCTTGCACCAAAACCTCCACTTTGCACTACAGCTGTTCTTTTCCAATCTCGTCCTGATTTATAATCATTTACAATCATATTCCCTCGATTATATGCGTCATATGCGACCACAGCACGCCCACCATATTTTAGCCCCGCAGAGAGGTACTTTAAACGGGCTATTTCTTTGCTGTTACTAATAGTTATTGGTGCATCTGTTCGAGATGATTTCGCAAGATGGATTCCTCGCTGTGAATTTGATAAAGCAGTCCCTTTTTATGATTTGACTTTATTTGTTGAGTAATTAAGCTCCTGCTTAAAAACTCTTTGAAGATACTTGTGACGAACTTTAGCCTCAACTTCCAATTTAGAAACATGAAACTTTGGTAATTTGTTTTTTACCGCATCCCTAACGGCAACCAATGATTTTTCATATTCTTTCATTGCAATAATAAATCTTGACTCTTGTGCAGCTAGTAATGTAGCTCCAGCTAGATTTACCTTTTCATTATTCACCCATTGATTTAACTTCTGAGAGGCTGGAAAAAGTTCAGTTTCATAGAACTCAGCCAATCCTGACAACAAATCACTGCCTAGCTGTTGATTCAACTGGGATAAGTTTCTTCTTTGAGCAGGAGGAAGAGTCAGCAATGATTTTACATCTCTCTGCATTTGTAGCGACGGAACATCAGGCAATGCATCACGCACAATATATGGCGTACCCGCATAAACCCTACCTGATGACAAATGTGGATTATCGTCAAGAAAACTTTTTTCATCCACCATGTACATTGCAGGTTTTCATAGGACGATTACATAGGTAAATTTGTGCGGACATATTAGAACCCTAATATTTCAGATAATGCCTTATACCATGAGACGTTTTCACATTGGGCGATAAAAAAGTTATTCTCGATGAGAGTTTTAATAAATTTGCATAACAGAGATAACATACATGGCTTAGCGTGAGAAAGCTCACTGTTATGCAAAGCGAAACGTCAATCTCATTCCTAGTTAGTCAGTAATGAGATAACCACCAACAACCCCATGCACAGCGCAAAATTGGCGGTGAATAGCGTGGCAAGGAACTTATCGGTTGCCGTTGCCAATCGTCGGGTTTCATTAACCGGAATAAACGGATAATCATGACGACTCAGGCGTACAGTATGGAAAGCAAGGGCGATGGCATAATACACCGTGTACAACCCCAACCCATCGGGCACAACTTGCGGAGTACTGTGTTGATGAAAGTACCCTTCCAGTCGCCTTACGGTGACGTAGTCAAATACCAGGTAAATCACGACACCCAGCACAAGGGTGCTCATCCATAAGTGCGACAAAATATGCGCGGTTTCTGAACCCATCATCATGCATCCCTCTTTTGCTATACCGATCCCCTCATTACCCATCACAAGCGCTTTTTCCGGCTATCTGACTTACTGAAAGGCGACATCTTTACGCTATCACAGAAGATAAAAAGCCTTTTCGAGTGTTGTCACGCTTTATCATACAAATTCATTGATATTTCTCTCACTACCTTAATCCAGATTAAGGAATTGCCCGCAGGTTCTCTATACGCTTGCCCGCTGCTCATTTGCCTGTGGCACGAGCGAGACAGGGCGTATTGGTTATTGAATTGGCAGGGCAACATGGCGTGATCATTTGTTGCTGTCGGCTCAAAGGTTTGCTCGGCACGTATTGCTTGCTCAAGCATGAGTAACCGTGGCGTTATGCGTGATTGAAAGGTTTTCCAAATAGCATCTTGCAGCCACAAAATGAGTAAAATCATAACAGCAAAGGCCGTGACGCTATTGAGCCAATAAAACGCGCACAACACGATGACACTCACTAATTTGATCACCAGTGAAGATTTTTCATACTCATCAAACTGGTTTTGCAGTAACAACCATTCGGTTTCAAGTCCTTGTGTTTCTGTGGTCATGGTTTTAGTCCATTAAAGCGATACACTCACCACTATGTGTAGCTAATAGAATAAGAAAAAGCGACTAAACCGCTACATCACACCCCGTTTTCAAGAATAAGTTTCAACGAAATCCGTGAACAGGGTTATTACAAACAAAAGAATAAGACAGATAAAAAAATTGATATAAAAAATCTTCGCCATTAATCGGTCTGTACGCGTAGCGAGTCGTCGGGTCGCACTTACCGGAAGTAACGAATAATTATTGTCATTAATTCTTTTAGGAGAAAGACATAATATCATCGCGTAGCCCGGAATTCGCATCCCAATCCCGTCCCAATCAATACGTTCAATACCTTCTTGCTTGAATTTTTTTTCTAACCGTCTAATGGTTGTAAAATAAAACACAATAGCCTGACTGATTCCAAAAACGACGCCTACGCCCCATATTACAACAAGTAAAATTGCAATATCGTCATTTATCATTAGATATTACCTGTTTTAAAAATAGTCAGACATAAAACTTATCAACTCACTCATACATAAAAAGAACAACCAATATCACAACACACAATACAGCACTAAAATAAAATAAAAACGCAAGTAAGCGATCTATTTTCGTTACTAATCTCCGTGTCTCAGTCACAGGTAGCAATGGATAATTTTTGTCATTCAATCTCTGAGTGTCACATAAAATAATAATTGCATAACCAGGGATTCTTAGACCAATGCCATCCCAATCAGGCCTTGTAATCCCTTCTATTAAAAACTGTTTTTCAATACGCCTCACCGTAATAAAATAAAACAAGACAGCCATGAACATAGAAAAAATCAGACAACCAAACAATATATGATTCATAAGCTCAATGACATTATCACCAACCAAAACAAAATCTCCAACAATCAAAATTAATGCTCAGAGGCCATCATAGAAATTACCAACATATGATTGGGTCTTTTTGTCTATCTGAGTAGCCACAAAATATGTTGCAGTGATCCCAATTCCAATAGCAATTACCCATCCAACAGGTGTCGCAGTCAAACCAATTGTAATTGCAGCTGTAGTCACTGATTTTGCTGCTATCCCACCAAGATATACACTGGCCCCAAAACCAGCTCCTTGTACAGCAGCCGTTCTCTTCCAATCTCGACCGGCCTTATAATCATCAATCACCATATTACTCCGATTATAAGCATCATACGCTACGACAGCTCTACCACCATACTTCAACCCAGAAGAAACCGCTTTAAGGCGACTTATTTCTTTGCTATTACTCACTTGAATTGGTGCAGATGTACGAGAGGATTTCGCAAGACGTATTCCTCTTTCAACATTAGTAATCGCAGTTCCTTTTTTTGATTTATTTTTTAAAGAGAATTTTTCAAGCTCCTGTTTAAAGACAACTTGTAGCTTTCGATATAATTCTCTTGCTTCATTTTCTAATTTTACAAGTTGAAATTTTGGTAATCCATTCTTTGACGCAGTTCTCACTGTCTCCAATGATTTTTCATAACTCTTTAATGCTTCAATAAATCTAGAATCACGAGCACCCAATAATGTCACACCTGCACCAGCTAGATTTACCTTTTCATTATTCACCCATTGATTTAACTTCTGAGAGGCTGGAAAAAGTTCAGTTTCATAGAATTCAGCCAGTCCCAACAATAAATCACTACCTAAATGCTGATTTAACCCTGATAAATTTTTTCTTTGTACCGGTGGAAGATTGAGCAATGATTTGACATCTCTTTGCATTTGCAATGATGGTACATCTGATAATGCGTCACGAACTATGTATGGCGTACCCGCATAAACCCTACCTGATGATAGGTGTGGATTATCTTCAAGAAAACTTTTCTCATCAACCCCATGTACATTGCAGACTTTCATAGGACGATTACATAGGTAAATTTGTGCGGACATATTAGAACCCTAATTTTTCAGATAATGCCTTATATCATGAGACGTTTTTACGTTGGACGATAAAAAAGTCATTCTCGATGAGAGTTTCAATAAAATTGCATAACAGAGATAACATACATGGCTTAGCGTGAGAAAGCTCACTGTTATGCAAAGCGAAACGTCAATCTCATTCCTAGTTAGTCAGTAATGAGATAATCACCAACAACCCCATACACAGCGCAAAATTAGCGGTAAAGAGCGTAGCAAGAAACTTATCGGTTGCCGTTGCCAGTCGGCGGGTTTCATTAACCGGAATAAACGGATAATCATGACGACTCAGGCGTACAGTATGGAAAGCAAGGGCGATGGCATAATACACCGTGTACACCCCCAACCCATCGGGCACAACTTGCGGAGTACTGTGTTGATGAAAGTACCCTTCCAGTCGCCTTACGGTGACGTAGTCAAATACCAGGTAAATCACGACACCCAGCACAAGGGTACTCATCCATAAGTGCGACAAAATATGCGCGGTTTCTGAACCCATCATCATGCATCCCTCTTTTTGATATACCAATCCCATCATTACCCGTTTACAAGCTCTTTTACAGGCTGACTCACTGGCTGAAAAGCGACATCCTTACGCTATCACAGAAGATAAAAAGCCTTTTCGAGTGTTGTCACGCTTTATCATACAAATTCATTGATATTTCTCTCACTACCTTAATCCAGATTAAGGAATTGCCCGCAGGTTCTCTATACGCTTGCCCGCTGCTCATTTGCCTGTGGCACGAGCGAAACACGCGATATTAAGAGGATTGGACTTGAGTACTTTGTTTTCAGAAAGCCGTATCGGCAACATGACGCTAAAAAACCGCTTTATGCGCAGCGCAACGTGGGAAAACATGGCCACCGAAACGGGCCACATGACAGAAAAGCTGTATGACATCTATGAAGAACTGGCACAGGGCGAACTCGGCCTGATCGTGACCGGTTATGCCAACATTGTGGAAGAAGAAAAACCCAATGCAGGCATGATGGGGATGTACAACGATTCTTTCATCGATGAATACAAAATCCTGACTGAGCGTGTACACGCCCATGATGCAAAAATTGTCATGCAGTTGGCCTATGGCGGCACGAAAACAACCTACAATGTGGGTGAGCGCGTGATCTTCGCTCCAAGCGAGGTACCGGAACGCGGTACACAAACGCAAGGTAAAGCCATGACCATCGCCGAGATCGACTACATTGTCGATGCCTTTGCACTAGCAAGTCGCCGTGCGAAAGAATCCGGTTTTGATGGCGTGGAAATTCATGCCGCACACACCTACCTGATCAACCAGTTCCTGAGCCCATACTACAACCGTCGTGATGATCAGTACGGTGGCAGCCTGGAAAACCGCATGCGCTTTTTGGTGGAGATCGTCACCGCGATCCGTGCATTAGTGGGCGATGATTTCCCTATTCTGGTTAAACTCACGGCCTCGGAGTTTTTCGATGGCGGCCTGACGTTTGAAGAAACCCGTGAGATTTGTAAGCACCTTGAAACCTTGGGTGTTGATGGCATCGTGATGTCCGGTAACATTCACGGTAACGCCAGCACCATGGTGGGTGAGCAGTTTGATGGCCACACACTACAGGCGGAAGGTTACTTCCACGAATATGGCGCAGTGATCAGCCAAGATATTCAAATCCCAGTGATCACCGTCGGTGGCCTGAGCGATTTAGCTGCCATTGAGTCACTGGCAAACACCACCAACATTCAATACTTTGCGTTATCTCGCCCACTATTGGCGGAACCGCACCTCATTAAGCGTTGGAAAGAAGGCCAACACGCCCCAGTCGACTGTGAGCGTTGCTCGAAGTGTCGCACCAAGCGCGGCAACTTCTGCGTGGTATATAAAAAGCGTAAATAAGCCCCCGCGTATGCTATCGACGGTTGCTTACAGCACACGAAAAACAACAAGGCCAGTCAATGACTGGCCTTGTTTCTTTGTAGATACGCGTTGTGTTTTAACTCGCTCAAAACGCACACATTACATCAGGCGGAACTGCTGCATCTTCTGCTGCAAACTGTTCGCAAGCTGCGTGAGCTCATGGCACGATTGCGTGGTATGGTTCGCCCCTTGTGCCACCTCTGTTGAAGAGGCATTAATGCGCGTCACGCTGCGTTGCAGATCTTCCGTCACCGAATCTTGCTCGCTACACGCACTGGCAATTTGCACACTCATATCAGCAATTTGGCTCACCGTGGTTTCAATAGAGTGAATTTTCTCGCCCGTACCATGGCTTTGACTCACACAGGCTTGAATCAAAGCACAACTCTCATTTGTTGCCGCACGGGCGTCATTTGCACTTTTCTGCAGCTTCTCAATAATGCTGATGATCTCTCCCGTCGAATGCTGAGTACGCCCTGCTAAGGTACGCACTTCATCCGCTACCACGGCAAACCCTCGTCCTTGCTCGCCGGCGCGCGCCGCTTCAATGGCCGCATTCAAAGCCAGCAAATTGGTCTGCTCTGCAATGTCACGGATCACATCCACCACCATGCTAATATGGTTCGATTCTTTTTCAAGTTCAGCCACCAAATTGCCTGCATTTTCAATTTCTTCTGATGCGCGCTGAATTTGCAAAATGGTTTGGCTAACTTCCACAGCCCCTTGCTGCGCTTCCTGATTTGCATCCGTCGCTGATGCAGACGCATTTTCCGTGTTACTCGCGACTTCCGCGACTGTGGCACGCATTTGATCCATCGCTGTCGCCACTGTCGTGATTTCCGCTTGCTGGCTATCCATACCCGCAGATGTCTGTGCCGCCACCGCACTGACTTCTTCCACAGCGGAACCCAGCTGGGTTACCGCCGCAATGATATCTTCAATCAAACGACGTAAATCCTGCTGCATTTGCATACTGGAATCCGCCAACTGGCCGAGTTCATCATTACCTATTTGCGTACGATCTAGCGCATACGCTAAATTACCCGCCGCAATCGCGCTTGACTGTGCCATGATCAGATTCAACGGACGACAAATTTGACGCGTCAAATACACCGTCATCACAATCATAAAGGCGGTAATGGCGGCAATGGCACCGATGGCCAAAAAACGCATCGTATTCACACTCTCAAGAATGCTACTCTGGTTATTCTTTACAAACCCCAGATTCATCTCGCGCAACGCATTAATGCTGTCATCGATACTGTTATATTCATCCAGCGACTGGGCCAGTACAGCGCGTGCTTGCGCCATATCACCGTCTTGTATTCCCTGACTATAGCCATTGAGAGAACGCTTATACGCTTCCCAATTACGCATCAAGCGATCAAAGACTTGCCTCTCGCTATTTGATGCGACCGTCGCACCGTAGGCGTCGAACATCTTTTCCACATTCTGGATTTGTCGACTCGCCCGTTCGATACGCTGGCGGGCTCTTTCAATATCTTCATACGTTAGGATCGCATACTGCACACGGCGGATATAAGACAATTCATAACGCATATCCTCAACTTGTAGCATACTGGGTACGGTTGAATCTGTTAAATTCACCACTTCCGTTTTAACGGTATCAATTTCAGCTTGAATAAAAAATGCAAACGAAATAAGAAGAAGAGAAATACAACTAAAAATTGACGCTATTTTCTTTCCAATAGAAAGATCTTTAAACATGATAATAAACTTGAAAAATAAAAGAGGTCTATGACCGGAAATTTACACATAACCCCGCATACAAACAATACAAATCATCAATTAATCCTATAAAAATCATTTAGATAGAAACCAGTCACATATCATCACCTCACAATTACCAAAATATTAAAATGGCAACCGATTGCTATGTGTCACTATTGAATCAAAACAATAATAATAAATTATGCTTATATTTAAACACATAAATAAATATAAATTAAAGCCAAGCGTTAATTAACAACTTAATGTTAACGCTGTGATTGACAAATAATAACAGCATTCTGTTTGGGTATATTTATTGATAGCTTGTCACGGTATTGCGTCAAAACACTGTCACTCCTTTGTAGCCATGATAATTATCATACGTTGCGACTTAACGAGCCATGCAGACTTGCAATGTATGCATGGCGTATAAACGCAAGAAGGCCAGCATAATGCTGGCCTTCTTATCTGTCTCGTTTTCTTTTAAGAGGACTTCATCTCACAGACAAAACCGCACTTACAACAAGCGGAATCGTTTCATCTTCTGCTGTAAGCTGTTCGCAACCTGCGTTAACTCATCACACGCTTGCGTAGCAGGGTTCACGCCCTGTGCCACTTCTGTTGAAGAAGCATCCATACGTGTGGCACTGTCCGGCAACGCTTCCGTTATTGCTTCCGTTATTGACCCCTGCTCATCACTCACATTGGCTTTTGGCTCGGGTATATCCGCCGTCGGCTTCATCACTGCGTGAACTAACTCAACGCCTTGCGTATTTGCCCCTTCAGACTGTCCCGGCGAAACAGTATTAACCTTCGCGATAGCTGAAGAAAGCTGAGTGACGGTCATTGAAATATCTTCAATCAATACGCGCAAATCTTTTTGCATTTTAATGCTGGAATCAGCGAGCTGCCCGAGCTCATCATTACCGATTCGCTCGCGGGCAAAATGATAAGTTAAATTCCCCGATGCAATCGCATTAGATTGTGCAATCACCATGTTTAACGGTCTGCAAATACTACGGCTCAACACAATATTCATGACAATCATGAATACCGCGAGAATAAGAATGGAACCAATAGCAAGGCACAACATTGCATCAACACTTTGAATAATGCTGATTCGGTTATTCTGCACAAAGCTCAAGTTCAAATCACGTAAATCGCTCAAACTTTCATCAAGCGCGCGGTGAATATCCAATGACTTAGACAATATCTCGCGTGCTTCACTGCGTTTTCCATTATTCAATAAATGGTTGTAACGTATCAGCACATTTTCATACACTTCCCAGTTTTGCATGAAACGGTCAAACACTTGTTGTTCATGTTTCGTCACAACCGTTGCGTTATAGTCAATCAACATCTGATTCACCATCAGCATTTGTCGATCGATACGCTCAATACGCTCGTACATTTGACGCTCATCTTCATACGTCAAAATGGCGTACTCTCCCGTTCGAATCGTCGCCAACTCATAACGTAACGCCTCAACTTGTGACACACTCGGTAACGTTGAATCGGTTAAGTTAACAATTTCGTTTCTAACCAGGTCAATTTCAGCTTTGATAAGGAAAGCAACCGCAATTAACAAAGCAATAATACAAGCAAAAATCGACGCTATTTTCTTGCCAACCGGGAGATGTTTAAACATGAGAGGAAACAACAAGTTAAAATGAAGTCAGGAATGTACACATAAACATATTTATAAACAATATAAAATGTCGTTTTATACCTTATAGACGAAAAGTTTAACCGTTACCACAGAGCATAAAGCCATCCTGCTTCATCCACCGCCAATAGCAACCGATTGCTATGTGTCATCATGGCATTATAGAACACACCTTTACTTCCCCATAACTATTTGCGTTTTATTCAATCATTCGCAAAAAATTAAAATAATAAGAATAAAGAGAGATAAATACACGCTCTCAGTGTCAAAAACATGGCTCATCCTCTCTTCCCTTCCGCATCCGTATCTCCGCAGAAGATCGCATGTAACCAAAATGTGACAGCCCGATATACTAACTTCAACGTGCTTGTGGCATTCTTTTCCATAGTTTGTAATATGGACAAAGTTAAAATGGACGATAACTCACCGAAACTTTCTTTACGCACCATCGAACCCACCGACTACCAAGAACTCTCTGAACTCATGAATTTGGTCTTTCATGATGTGGGTGGAGCATGGCCTCGCTTGACCATCATGGATTTGATCCACCAGTTTCCCGATGGGCAGGTCTGCATTGAATACAACGGTAAAATCGTCGGGGCAGCGTTAACCATTAAAGTGAACTATAACCGCTTCTCTCTCCCGCATCTTTACACCGATATTATCAATGAAAATAATGTGATTCAGAATGAGGTGACCGGGGATGCCATGTACGGCTTGGACGTCTTTGTACATCCGGATTACCGAGGCTTACGCTTAGGTCGACGCTTGTATGACGCCCGTAAAGAGCTATGTCGAACCCACAACTTTAAGGCCATTTTAGCCGGTGGACGCATTCCTCATTACCACCTGCACGCCGACACCCTTTCGGTGCCCGATTACATCGATAAAGTAAAACGCCGTGAATTGCATGATCCGATCCTGTCGTTCCAGCTCGCCAATGACTTTGACGTGAAACGCATCATGAGGGGGTATCTTCCGGAAGATAACGCGTCGAATGGCTACGCCACGTTATTGGAATGGGATAACTTCTTCTACGAAGAAGACGTGCAGTCTATTCACGATGTCGAGAAAAATTTGGTTCGCATTGGCGTGGTACAATGGCAAATGCGCGCAATGAACGATTTGGAAGACTTCCTCGACCAAGCGGAATTTTTCATCTCTTCACTGTCAAAATACAAAGCTGACTTTGCGCTGTTCCCCGAATTTTTTAATGCGCCGTTAATGGGGCTGAATAACGAACATAACTCCGTGGAAGCGATTCGCTTTCTTGCCAGTTTCAGTGAGGAAATTAAACAACGTTTCTCGCAAATGGCCGTCACGTACAACATCAATATCATTGCAGGCAGTATGCCGGTGATTGAAGACGGAAAACTCTTCAACGTCTCCTATTTGTTGCAGCGTGACGGTGAAATCAACGCCCAATACAAAATCCACATTACTCCGCATGAAGTGAAAGACTGGGTGATTGACGGCGGTAATGAGGTCAAGGTATTTGAAACCGATGCCGGCCGCGTGGGCATTTTGATCTGTTATGACTCTGAATTCCCGGAATTAGGCCGCATCATGGCAGAACAAGGCGTGCAAATTCTGTTTGTGCCATTCTGGACTGACACCAAAAATGGCTACCTGCGTGTGCGGCTCTGCTCGCAAGCCCGTGCCATTGAAAACGAATGTTATGTGGCTATTGGCGGCAGTGTCGGTAATTTACCGCGTGTCGACAATGTGGATATTCAGTATGCCCAGTCGGCCGTCTTCTCTCCGTCAGACATTTACTTCCCGCACGATGCGACACTCACCGAAGCCAGCCCGAATACTGAGATGATTATTTTTGCGGATGTGGATCTCAGCAAGCTAAAAGAGCTCAATACGGAAGGCTCTGTGACGAACTTACGTCATCGTCGCATGGATCTGTATGGCGGTTTCACACAGCCAAAAATAGAACCAGATCAAGCATAAAAAAACAGGGCGAATCATCGATTCGCCCTGTCTCTTTATTATGTCGTGAGTACGGTATTAGCGTCTTGTTGACTGGCTTATTGCTGATTGGAAAATTCAGCCGCTGTCATACCATAGAACAAACGGTCATCAGCACCATCTTCCACTTTGTAGTAACCGGTCAAACGCCCTTCTGCACGGAAACCGCATTTTTCCATCGTCTTGTACGATCCCACATTTTGTCCATAGCAATCTGCTGTCAGTTTGTGCACGCCCAACGTCGTAAAGGCCAACTGTGTGAGCGTACGGCAAATCGCGGTCGCAATGCCTTTACCCCATGCATGCTCCGGCAATTGGTAGCCTACTTCCATGTTACCAGGTAACAGCATGACTTGTGCCAACCCGCCCATGCCCATGTAACGGCCTTGCTGATCACGGATGATGACGGTTGGGTGCTCTGGCCAACGATCTTCGGCAATCGCCTTTTCGGTATCGTCAATGATGGGACCAAAGAAACCGTGGTAAAGCGCTTCTGGTGCAGGGGCAAAGAAAAGATACTTCGCAACGTTTGGATTATCCAGCATCACTAAAATGTCGGCCATATCAGCAGAGCGGATCAACGCCATGTTGTAATTGTCAGTCAGAGAAATCGCATGGCCTTGGCGGAGTGCATCAAAATTATTCATTGTGGATCGTTCTCATCGTTATTGTGGACGAGAGTATATACGCATGCCTCTGCGGTGCATTGAAGATTTACGACAAAATGAAGACAAAGAGAAAATCGCCAAAAGGAAAATCGAGGCAATGATTACGATCTCCCCAGCGCACCAAAGGCTGCTGAGGAGAGCATGACAGGGTTATTTCCAACCCATGATCCAATTTTCTTGGTTTTTCAGTTCACGCCAATCAATGGGGAAAAAACGATGATTGATCACGGCTTGAATCAGACAGCGCGTCACTTTTTGGTGTTCATCAAATTCAACATCAATCACCATAAAATGCCGCTCTTTACCCTCAATCTGCGTTTTGGTCCATTTGCTGCCGTATAAGGCTTTAGGATGGATGCGATTCATCGTGACCTCCTGGTTGTGCTGTTAACAGGTTCCTTGCGATAACACGTCACAAAGACAACGTCTCAACAAAGTACGAAAACAGATTACCATGGGATCACGAGGGTGTATTCATCGTATACCGTATTCCTTCCGGTGATGTGCTCTCGGCTTCGCCGTTGTGAGAAATTTGTGAGACTTTTTGGAGCGTCTTGCAAGATTTGTTCGCCATGATCAATACATCATTCATGACGAGACGGACACCCTTATGAAAAACACCGTTTGCACCTTGGCAGCCGCCACTCTCCTTTCTGGCCTTGCCACCAGCCTGCCCACTCACGCCGCGGAGTTGGATATCACCATCACCAATGCCACCAAACAAATTTTCTTTACGCCATTATTGATCAGCGCCCATGCCTCTTCCGTCTCTTTATTCCGCAGCGGGGAAGCGGCAACGCCTGAGTTGGAGGCCATGGCGGAAGGTGGGGATATTGCAGGCTTGGCCTCTCTCGCCAGCAATGCCGGTGCGATTAACAGCGAAAACCCTGCGGGCGGTATTTTAAACCCTGGCGCATCAACTACCGCCAGCCTATCAACCGGTGATGCCACACATTTATCTATCACGGCCATGTTACTGCCCACCAATGACGGGTTTGTTGGATTAGACAGTTGGCCCATTCCCAACACTGCAGGGACTTACACCGTACGTTTGAACGGCTATGACGCCGGTACCGAAGCCAATGATGAATTGGCCGCCAGCATGCCCAATCCTCCGTTTATTACCTTTGGTGCTGGCGGTACGGGGGTAGAAACGGCGGTGACCAATAATACCGTGCATATTCACCCCGGTAATTTAGGGGATACCGATCCGGCAGGCGGACGCAGTGATATTGACAGTACCCGCTACCGTTGGCTCAACCCTGTGGCGGTTGTGACGATAACAGTGAAATAAGGGAGGGACTCGCACATGAAAAAATTGCATACGATGACATACCGCGCTTGCTTCACCGCCCTGTCCGTCTTGCTGTTGGCCGGTTGCCCGAATGACGACGATGACAACGGTGTTTCCCCTGTTGGCGATGCACCCACACCGACGACTGAGGCCCGCTTTATTGTCGATGTTACCAATGTAACAGCGAACCAACCCTTATCACCGGTTGCGCTGCTTGCCCATCACGCTGAATACCGCTTATTTGATGTGGGGCAGCCCGCTTCGCTTGCACTGGAACAACTGGCAGAGAGCGGCGATAACAGCGACGTCTTGGCAGAAAAAGACGCGAACACCGCCATTCTTGCTAGCTACAGTGGTTCAGGTGTTATTGCCCCGGCGAATCGTGAACAATTCACCGTCACCGTGCCGCTCGACATGCCGACCTACTTCACCGTCGCCAGCATGTTAGTGAATACCAACGATGCTTTCGTCAGTGAGCGATCGCCGGATTTAAGTACCTTACAGATCGGTGACTCCGTCACTGTGTCATTGCCGGTCTGGGATGCCGGAACCGAAGACAACAGTGAGTCCGCCGCCTCCATTCCGGGCCCGGCGGGGGGCGGGGAAGGCTTTAATGCTGCCCGTGAAGCCAATGATCGGGTGAGTTTCCATCCAGGGGTGATCAGCCAAGATGATGGCCTCGCCGACTCTGCGCTGTCAGCCAATCACCGCTTTTTAAACCCCGCTGCCAGCCTGCGTATTATGCGCGTGGAGTAAACCGTTGGGTTGTCCTCGGGAAAGATAAAGGGGGCGTGGGTAGCATGTCTGTCGGGTTAATGGACTGTGCGACTACCGAAGTAATTCTCGAGGTAAACACGCAAAAATGCGCCAGCAGTGAAAGAAAAAACGGCCGTGTCGGTCTGTTGTGAGGAGTACGCTCTGCCACAGCAGGCCCATTCACAACGTTTGGATACGCCGTTATGCCTCAATCATCGCTCACTTCTGCCCCACCGAACTCATCGGTCAGCAAGCACTCGTCCACAACACAGGTAGCCCCCAGTATGATTTTAATGGTGGAAGACGATAGCGATCTCGCGGAGTTGATCAGCATGCACCTCGCCTTTCAAGGACACGATGTGATGCGCGCTGTCGATTTAAAGGAAGCGCAACATTTGCTCGCACAAACCGCATTTGACTTGTTGGTGTTAGATCGCGGTTTAGCAGACGGTGATGGCCTAACGTTGTGCCAGCAATTACGCGCTGAACACTTTACGTTACAGGACCCTTGGCTTCCCGTATTGATCTTAACCGCGCGCGATACGGAACGCGATAAAGTGGATGGGTTAGAATCCGGCGCGGATGATTACCTCACTAAACCGTTCAGTGTCTTGGAGTTTCAGGCTCGTGTACGATCACTCTTGCGTCGCCAGCACGCGACACAACGACCCGCCGCGCCAGACGAGGGAGAGACTCGCTTAAACACTGATGTACCTTCAAGTGCCAACAGGCCGGACATCCGCGAGCAGCAGGCAGGCGCAGAACAAACCAAAAAAGCAGATGCTGCAGAAGAAGACGTGCTGATGTTTGATGGGCTGATCATAACGCCAAATCGCCATCATGTTGCACTCAATGAGCAAACCATCGCCTTAACCGCGACGGAGTTTACCTTGCTGCACTTCATGGCACGCCGCCCAGGTCGGGTATATAGCAAAGATGAATTACTGCAGCAGGTATGGCAAACCGACTTTGCTGGCTACCATCACACAGTATGCAGCACTATCAGCCGCTTGCGCACCAAGCTCGCCCCGACAGGAAACGATCACCCATACATTCACACCGTATGGGGGGTGGGATATAAATTTGAGGCGTAAGGTCGATCACCATTCACTCAATCTCTGCACAAAACAAACACAAACACAAACACAAACACAAACAATACAGTGCCGCACCAGACACGAACAGAGGACGTGAACCATGAATTTCAAGTTACGTTTGGTATTGCTGACATGCGGCTGGTTTATCTTTTCCGTGTTGGTACTGGGATCCTTGTTTTACTATCAACACACCACCATCGAGCAACGCACTCAACAATCGCTGCATCGCGATCTTGCACTGCATATGCGTGATGACAGCCCATTAATGATTGGGCATGATTACAATCCCAAGGCATTAAAAGCGATTTTTCATACGTTGATGTTGCTCGGCCCTGATTTTGAAATTTATTTTCTCGATCACACCGGCCGCGTTCAAAGTCATGCGGCACCCGCGGGACGCAACATCGCCGCGCAGATCGATATCGCCCCTATTCAGCAATTTTTAGCCGGCGCACCGTTTCCTATTTTAGGGGATGATCCGCGACATCCCGATAAAAAAACCGTCTTTTCCGTCGCGCCAATTCTCGACAATCAACACACTGATGGGCCGCAGACACTGGGCTATTTATATGTCGTCATAGGCAGCGAACAACATTCCCTGCTCGCCCAAGATGCGTGGCAAGCCCTGTTTCCCTTTTCTCCCCTGCTGTTATTACTCGCCATCGCCCTCATCGGGGGATTAAGCCTAAGTCTGTATGTGCTGGTCACCACCACATTATTACGCCCGATCGAACACATTACGCAGCAACTGCAACAGCAAGCCGAACACGATTTTCTGTTACCCCGCACGTTCACGGTGCAAGTGCCGGAACTCACCCCCATCACCCAGCAGTTTTATCGCATGGCACAAACCCTTTCTCAGCAGTTTTTGCAACTGCAGCAACAAGAGCAACAACGGCGCGATCTGCTGATGCAATTAAGCCATGATTTAAAAACCCCGCTGTCCAGCATTATGGGGTATTTGGAAACATGGACGCTGCAACACCAACCGGCTGATCCCTTGATCCTGACGGCACAAAAAAATGCGCAGAAACTGGCCGATTTACTGCAACAGCAAATGACACTGGCACGTGCAGCCACCCCAACCCCCACGGTGGCGTTTCATTCCATTAAACTTCGTGACGTCATTGACGATGTACATGCCAGCGTTCGCCCGCAAGCCGCGAAAAAAGCCTTGCAGTTAACCTTCACGTTGCCGCCCGAGGATACCTTGGTGGCTGACCCACAATTGCTCGTGCGCTTGTTTGCCAACTTGTTTGATAACGCCATTCGTCACGCCCCACCACGCAGCCGAATTGAACTGCGCGTACAGCCTCACGCCAATGGCTATGCGGTGCAGTTATTGAATGCCGTTGACCCACACGCCCCCTCAGGCAGCTTAGGCCTTGGTACCAAAATCATTCGTTCTATTCTGATGCTGCATCACAGTCACCTCACCACACGCCAACATGATGCCCAATTTGAACAAGCATTTATTCTGCCGTTGCAGCCTTAATCACCCCCCCTATCAGCCCGTCCTATCAGCCATAAAAATGCCACGATTAACGTGGCATCCTAAAGACTTGGCTACGTTTCGATTAACGCCGCCAATCAACACCACATCAATTACACCAATAACGTATTACCCAGCGCTCTGGCAGCGGCGTCATCAATCACGGGTTGTACCGAAATGTCCATGTCGTTATTCCAACGCAGTGCGTACGCGGTGACGGCCTCAATGCTGTTCGATTCCACCACGCAGACACCCGCACCACTGACCACATCATGCCAACGTCCAATCAGGGTAATGTCATCCCCCATCAGGGCCTTGTCTTGCTCTTGGGTTAACTGTGCAAAGTGTGCCAGCACCTCATGGGTGCGTCCTTGGTAGATCTGCCACGAAATCAAAAATGTCATGATCATTGCCTCACTGTCGATAGATAACTCACATACAGGATACGATGTATCGAAACTGGCTCTCGCCTTACTCTGAGTATAACCTGCTCACTGTCACTCTCTCTTCTTTCCCCTCTCGGTGATCTCTCTCACCTATATATCTCGCCTATCTCTCTTGCCGATATCTCGCCCGTTAGTCGATTATCACTTTTTTGCACCGGTCTTTTACTGTGTCTGCGAGCTAGACCACTCAATAAAAAGGGAAAACGCAAACAATAGTGTTCTGTGCTGTGTATTTCTTAGTCAAAAGAACAAAAAATTATTGATCAAGATCAAATAAATTTTTCAATTATCAAAAAACAATACAAACCATTCTCATTCCTGATGTAATATGCGAATGATTCTTATTTGTTAGCATTCACAGGATAGTTATGCCGCGCGTATCGACTTTGTTCAAAACCGTTCTTTTGCTCAGCAGTTTCATTGGCAGTCCGCTAGTGAGTGCTGAATCCATCACTGTTAACCATGTCATGGGCAAGACGGTGATCCCTGATACGCCAAAACGCGTTATTGTGGTCGGCGGAAACGGCAGCCTCGATGTATTACACCGTTTAGGCGTAAAACCGGTCGGCGCAGTCACTACCTTGCTTCCTGCGTACCTAACTGATTTTGCTAAAAAAGACATCGTACACGTCGGCAGCATGAAAGAAGTCGACTACGAAAAAATCTTCACGCTGCAGCCTGATGTGATCATCGCTGAAGCACGCATGGTGGATGCTTACCCTACCCTTTCAAGCATTGCCCCAACCGTGATGTACACCATCGAATACGGTAATTACTGGAAAGATACCCAGCGCAATTGGCGTATGCTCGGTAAAATCTTCAACAAAGAACAAGCAGTTGAAGACTACATTACCGAGACACAAACGCAGTTTGCGGCTATCCGCGCTGAAGTAGACAAGCACGATTTCAACACACTGGCCGTCATGAACAACGGTAACAATGTGTCGATGTTTGGCCGTGAAGGTCGCTTCTCTGTCATTTTCAATGAATTCGGTTTTGATGAAGCGAAAGGGTCGACCTCAACGAACCCGCACGGTAACCTGATTTCGTTTGAATTTATTGCAGAAGCCGCACCGGACGTTCTGTTCATTCTTGACCGCGAACAAGCTATCGGCACCAGCACCGGTAAAGCCAAAATCCTGTTTGATAACCCATTAATCAAAAGTACACCGGCATATAAAAACAACCGCATTGTGTACCTGAATCCAACCGCTTGGTACTTAACCATCGCCGGTATGGATGCAACACAAATGATGATTGATGACATGAACGCTGTTTTCACCCCGAAAACAGCCCACTAATTTGACTTACTAGCCCGGCCTTGGCCGGGCGTTGTTGTACTATGCAGAACCTAAAATATCTCGCGGCCTTATGCGCCCTTTTGTTGCTGGGCAGCGCCTCCCTGTTTGTGGGTGTCGCCGACATTACTCCCCAAAGTTTCTTGGCCGGTGACAGTCACGCCCAATCGATTCTTTTTTCTAGCCGTTTACCCCGTTTATTGGCCATTTGCTTAGCCGGTGCCGGTTTGAGCATCGCCGGTCTGATCATGCAACAGATCTGCCAAAACCGCTTTGCCTCCCCTGACACCACAGGCACCATTGACTGTGCCATGCTGGGTTACATTGTTAGCTTGCTGCTGTTTTCAGACCTTAGCCGCTGGGCTAACTTGGCGGTCATTTTTGTATTTTCCGTTGCCGGTACGCTGTTGTTCGTGCAATTTTTGCAACGTCTGCAATTTAAAAATGCGGTCTTGGTCCCGCTGATCGGCATCATGTATGGCAACGTTGTTTCTGCGCTCACCACGTTCATTGCTTACCGTTACGATTTGGTACAAACCCTTTCGGCATGGACCGTGGCAAACTTCGCGTCAGTCTTGCAAGGTAACTACGAGTTCCTGTATCTGGCACTGCCTGCCGGTATCATTGCGTACTACTTCGCCAGCCAATTCAGCGCCGCCAGTGTCGGCGAGAGCTTTGCGAAAAACATCGGTATCGACTTCCAGAAAATCGTTTTCATTGGCGTTTTGATTGTCGCGGTACTGTCATCGTCTGTGGTCATGATTGTTGGTGTGATCCCCTTCCTTGGCTTGATCGTGCCGAACTTGGTGGCGATGTACATGGGCGACAACATGCGTCGTAACCTGCCATGGACCGCCTACTGGGGCGTGATGATGGTACTGGCGTGTGATGTGATCGGTCGTATTATTATTTTCCCTTATGAAATGCCTATTTCCATGATCATCAGCATCGTGGGTGGGGTGATCTTTATTGCCTTGGTGCTGCGAGATAAATCAAATGCGTGATGCTCATAAAGCAATGGGGCTGGCAGTGCTCAGCGTATTAATCATCGGTTATTTCATCGGTCATGGCTTGAATGCACAAAACTACGCCTTCTTCCTGTCGCTGCGTTTACCGAAAGTGTTGGCGATTGTGCTGGCGGCTATTGCGATTTCCAGCTCATCGTTGGTGTTTCAGACCATCACCAATAACCGCATCTTAACCCCGTCGATTCTGGGGTTTGATTCACTGTATGTCATGATTCAAGTCATGATCGTAGTGATGTTCGGCAGCATGAGCGTATGGCTGATCGACGCGAAAATTAATTTCATGATCACCACGCTGGCCATGAGCAGCTTCGCTATGGTGCTGTTTGGCTTCTATTTCCGCCGCAAGAACAGCAATGTCTTTACGCTGCTGTTGATCGGTATCGTCTGCGGCAGCTTGTTCGGCAGTGTCACCAACTTCTTCACCATGCTGTTGGATCCTAACGAGTTCCTGAACCTGCAAAGCACTATGTTCGCCAGCTTCAGCAATGTGAACAAAGAATTGGTGTATTGGTCTATTGTGCCGCTCGCACTGTGTTTGGCTTATCTGTACCGTTTATCGAACAAGCTGGATGTGTTCTGGCTGGGCGTGGATAACGCCAAAAGTTTGGGTGTCGATACAAAAAAAGTCACGATGCAAGTGATGATGACCATTACGCTGATGGTTTCTATTTCCACCGCATTGGTCGGTCCGGTCCTGTTCTTTGGCTTGATTGTGGTCAGCTTGACCCGTCAGATCTTCACCGGCTATCAACACCGCTTTCTCCTGACGGCTGGCAGCCTGTTGTCGGTCGTCCTGCTGGTGGGCGGCCAATGGCTGATTGAAAAAGTCTTCGCGTTTGATACCACCATCAGCGTCATCATTAACTTTGTGGGCGGCGGCTACTTCCTCTTCCTCTTAATGCGCAATAAGTTTGATTAATCATGATTAAGTTAACTGGATTATCTAAAAAATATAACGATGCCTTCGTGGTCAAAAATGCCGACGCGTTGTTTCCATTAGGAGAAGTCACCTCAATCATCGGGCCCAATGGCGCAGGGAAAAGTACCCTACTCTCCATGGCCAGTCGCCTGACCGACAGCGATGCAGGTGAAGTGCTGATTGCTGGTAAACCGTTAGCACAATGGGACACGCAATCGCTGTCTAAACAACTGGCGGTATTGCGTCAATCCAATAACATCAACATGCGCTTTACCGTGCGTGAACTGGTGGCGTTTGGCCGTTTCCCGCACAGTCAGGGACGTCTAACGGCTGAAGATAATCAGATTATTGATCAAGCCCTGAGCCATCTGGACATTGAATACATTCAAGATAAATTCTTGGATCAACTCAGTGGTGGTCAACGCCAAATGGCGTTCATTGCCATGGTTGTAGCGCAGGATACGGATTACATTTTCTTGGATGAGCCGCTGAATAACTTGGATATCAAGCACTCAGTGGAAATAATGCAAACGCTACGAAAACTGGCGCATGACATGAAAAAAGCGGTGGTGATTGTGATCCACGATATCAACTTTGCGTCATGCTATTCCGATAACATTATCGCGATGCGCAAAGGGGAAGTGATTGCCAGCGGCAAGACAACAGAGGTCATCCAGAAGCCAATCATGGAAGACATTTATGCGATCCCATTTGATATTCAGGAAGTGAACGGCAAGCGTATCTGTATGTACTACGGTATGTAACGCGTTACCGCGTGATATCGTCGGTGAGACAAATAATAACGCCGTGTGTCATCTGCATGACACACGGCGTTATTGTTATTATGCGTTAGCTTGTGCTTCGTTATCTTCATGCTTCAGCACTTTGTGGCCTTCTTCGGTCACGCCCTGCTTCCAGTAACTGCTGATATAGCAATCTGTACGCGGTACTTCTCGCTCGCCATTTACATAGCCGCGGATCGCTTTCATCGCACTGAATTCACACGCACACCACACTGCAACCTTGCCAGATAACCATGCAAGCTCGGCCACCACCTCGGCCAGTGATTGCGTGCTTTCATCTTGCGCATGCACAATCAATGTCACGCCTTCTGGCAACGCCATCGCTTGCACATCAGCACGTGTCGTGACATTCACGACCACGTAGCCTTTCGCATCCGCAGGCAGTGTGGCCGCTTTCGCCATGACCGCCGTCAACGATGTCATGTCAGCGACCAATAGATACCAATCCGCTTCTGTCATGTAGCTTTGAATCGGCTGTGGGCCTGCAAAGCACAGGGTATCACCGGCTTTTGCATTGACAGCAAAATAGGCCGCATAGCCGCCCTGCGATGGGTCAAATGGGGTTGCCAGCTCCGCATGGCGAACGAAATCTACCGAGAGGGTACCCTGTTCCATATCGCGTTCGCTGATGGTCAAGGTTCGCATTACCGGCTTCGCACTGGCAAGTAACGCGTCTGTGCTTGTTTCACCTTCGGGACTAAACAGCAGTTTCACATAATGACCCGCACAATCGGCAGGAAAGCGGGCAACATCTTCACCACCAAACACCACACGTTGCATGTTAGGGGTAATACAGTCATTTGACAGTACGGTTAAGGTTTTGATCTTGTGTTCTTGCAATGCTGCAGCCAAGTTAAACTTATTCATTATGATTCTCATTTGCATATAGTGTCGGTATTCTACCGCATTTCAGCAAAGGGATGCCGCACTTTTTTAATCGGTATTTCTGATATATATCAAACACTGAGTGGTCAATAACCACAGGTATTATCACTGACATTGAAATACAATTATTACGCATACTCGACCATAAGGATTACCGATGAAACAGGTATCTGCTGCCCTGACGTTATTGCTGTTGATATGGCTGGGTACTGTCCACGCCGCCGCAAACAATAACATCCAGATCCGCTATTTACCCGCCACGTCAGCGGCCGATAAACACGCCGCACAAACCATCAAGCAAAGTGGCGTAAACGACACGCTCATCGCATTATCGGCGGCTCACTTCCCGTTTAACGCCCCCTTGACCGTCACGTATGGCGGAGAGGAAGGCCCGCTTTATGATCCGAATAGCCATACCATCCACATCCCCTACGCGTTTTATGTCGAATCGGTGAATTACTTCGCCAATAACGACTATCAGAAACGCTATGGAAAAAGTGCCCAAGAAGGCGCGCAAGATACCCTTCTGCATACCCTGCTCCACGAAGCCGGGCATGCGTATATTGACGATCAAGACATTCCGGTATTGGGTAAAGAAGAAGATGCGGTAGACAATTTCGCGACACTGTTACTGATTGATCATGTGGAAAATGGCGATGAGATTGCCATTAGTGCGGCAGATATGTTTGCGTTTGAGTCGGATGAACGACCCGATTACTACGATTTTGGGGAATACATTGATGAGCACAGCTTTGATCTTCAGCGGTATTTCTCGACCCTGTGTTTAGTGTACGGCAGCGATCCTGACGCGCACAAAGCATTATTGGATGACGTTGAAGAAGATTACCTGCGTGACAGACAAGACTTTTGCCAATACAACTACGAGACGTTGAAAGCAAACTGGCAACGGTATTTACACTCGCCAGCCATAGAGAATTCAGAGAAGCCAAAACAAAATAAAAATAGCCAGCCCCAGTGAGGCTAGCCATTCAATCTGACAGGTACCGCGTTTTCACGAACGTGTTTATGCGCAGTTTTTTATGCATTAATCAGCGCTTGCTCTTTCAGCCACGCCATCGCGACCAACAAGGCGGCTGAACAACGGGCTTCATCGTGCATGTCCACGTAAGCCAGTTCTTCGATTTCCGCATCAGCCTGTAATTCACCGCTGTAGTCAGCAAAGTAACAGGTCAGTTGGACTGAAATGCCTTCCGCTTTACCGTCCGCTGGTCCCACGAAAGTGCCAGCATACTGTAAGCTACTGGAGACCAAATCCACGGATAGTTCTTCTTTGATCTCACGGATCAACGCTTGCTCATCGGTTTCACCGGCTTCACGTTTACCGCCAGGTAAATAGAACAGGGTTTTACCCACTGAGCGTACGGTAAGCAGCTTGCCGTCACGCAGCGTAAACCACGCCAGTTTATCGATCACTTTTTCCATTGTATCCTCAAACTCACTATTATCGTGTGTGCATATGCTACGCAGCACACTACGATGAAAAACTGTTCAACGCGGCAAGCGCTTGTGCCGCTTTTTCTTTTTGTACAAAAATATGATCGTGGTAATAAGCAGCAATCACATTGGCACTGATGCCATGATCTTTCAGTTTTGTCGCTACCGCAGCGGTTAAGCCCACTGCCTCTAAGCTGGAATGCACCATCAGGCTGATCAAGCTAAACACACCGTCAAACGCTAACCCTGCCGCTTCCGCATTCTCGCGTGTCAACACTAAGGTTAAGCCTTCTTGCTCTTGAAACGTGGCTATCGGTGCGCACTGCACGTAATCAGCCAGTGCGCCATCAACCGTACAGAAAACATAATCACCGTCCATTAATGCCGGTGACATGGATTGTAACAGTGTCTCTAACTCAGTAATTCCTGACATGTGCCCCCCTTTTGCCTTTAATTGAATCACACTGGCATCATAGCACCTTAAGCCTGACGATCTGCCCACGCTTTGGCGATTTTGACCACGACTTTCTTCACCGGCGCAGGTTGCTGCGGCGCAACCAACGGGCGGTGTGGCTGGAAAGTGTCAAAAATAATGAAATCTCCCGGCTGCAGCGTGGCAAATTGTTCATCAATAACCTGCTCACTGAAAGCCAAATCTTTCTCTGCCAGCAAATCTTCATCAATCGCGGTAAAAGGCTTCAGGCTATAACCAAAGCACTCTTCCCCTTCCAGCACGATCTGCACGTCCATGTATTTGGCGTGGCATTCCGATTTGCGCTCGGAAAGCACTTGGGTGTGATCATCGGCAATAAAATAGAACACGTCGTCAGGGGTCACATTCTCCGCCACCACCTCATAACGGCCAGGGGCTTGTTGCGCCGCCAATTGCTCTTTTACCTGACGGATAATCGCCATCACAGCCGCTGGCAACGCGGTGCCTTTCTCTGTTTGTATCGCGGTATCTGCACCGCTCATTACTAATGCCGCTAATTGACCTTGGTACACGCTCGCCTCTGCAAAAAATACTCATAAAACACTATATTACCGTGCTTCCTCATTGATTACCCTTGATAAAATCAAGGGAGCTTGGTGTTTCGTCACGCTAATGATAAATTCATGCTTATCGCTCTGTATTAGAAAGGAATCTCTGTGTTTACTGTTCGCGCTGCCACCCTGCAAGACCAAGACGCTATCGCCCATTTGCATGCGCAAAACTGGCAAGCCATTTATCGAGGGCAACTCACTCAAGCCTATTTAGACAACGATGTATTTGATGAGCGTTTGGCGCTGTGGCAACACCGCTTCAACCAACCAACATCCAATCAACACATTCTTGTGGCATGTGACGGCACACACATTGCGGGGTTTATCTGTCTGTATCTGGACCTACACGCCCAGTGGGGAAGTATTATTGATAACCTGCATATCAGCCAGCACCACAAAGGCCAAGGGTTAGGAGGCATGTTACTGACACACGCTGCGACCCTGATTCAACAACACGCACAATCGACGGGGATGTACCTTGAAGTGCTGGCAGCTAACCATAGAGCGCAAGCTTTTTATCAGCACATGGGGGGCGACAATATTCATGCCCAACAATGGGTCGCGCCAGAGGGCAGTTTGGTCGATGAATATGTGTATCACTGGCCAACACTGACGCGATTTATCGCTAATCCTCCAGTTTGATAAACTGAATATCACAGGGCATCTTACGCAATAGCGGCTCACTGGCTGATAAGGTGAGCTGGCGAAATATCGTCGATTCGTGATGCCCGATAACCAAAAGATCCACCTCGAACGTGTCTATCGCTCGAATGATCTGATCTTCCACATATCCTGCATAGAAGATGTGCTTATGCACGGGATAATCCACCTCTGATAACAACTTCGTCATAGCAATGACACCTTCACTCTGCACCTCGCTGTTATTCAGCCCATCAAATTCTCGCACACCTTCATACAGCGCGGAAAAATCAGGGTCGATGTGAATCACACTAAACAAGGCATGGTGGAGTTTAGCCTCTTGCGCGGCTTTGCTAATAAGGAAGCCCGCATTGCCATCAAAATTCACGGCGAGCATGACATGTTTGTATTTCATCACTCCTCCTCTCTACCTTTTGTTCATTTACAGGCGACTAATGGCAAAGACCAGCCTGCCATTCTGCTGCTTTGACTATAGATGAGTTAGTTCAAGGATGACGCGCAATGCACAACGGGTAATGTATGACGGACAATAGGGGTGATAAGGAGAACAACAGAAAACGGTCTGCCATAGCACGAAAAAAGGCCCGCAAGCGGACCTTTCATTTCAACCGTGACAGTCAATTATTTCTTAAAGAAAGCACGCTTGAGCGCAAGCTCTAACCCGCGCACTTCGGCTAAGCCTTTCAAACGACCGATAGCGGAATAGCCCGGGTTTGTCGTCTTCTTCAGATCATCCAGCATTTGGTGACCATGATCAGGGCGCATTGGAATCAAGCGCGCCTCACCAGCTTGTTCACGACGCTGCTCTTCTTCGAGGATCGCCATCACCACATCGTACATATCCACATCACCTTCAAGGTGTGCAGCTTCATGGAAGCTCATCGGATTGTCTTCACGCTGTGTAGAACGCAGGTGGGTAAAGTAAATACGCTCACCGTGTTGCTTGATCATATTCACCAAGTCATTATCGCCGCGTACACCGTAAGACCCGGTACACATGGTAATGCCGTTATTTTTGCTCGGCACTTCCTTGGTCAACCAATCAATGTCTTCAATGGTTGATACAATACGAGGCAAGCCAAGGATCGGACGCGGTGGATCATCTGGGTGTACCGCCATTTTCAAGCCCGTCGCATCACACACTGGCATCAGCTCAGACAAGAAATGCTTCATATGTTGGCGCAATGCATCTTTATCGATACCCGCATAACGGTCAAGCTGTGCCTGGAACTCTTCCAGCGTGTAGCCTTCTTCCGCACCTGGCAGGCCAGCAATAATATTGCGGGTTAGCTTGGCGACTTCTGCGTCAGACATGTTATTGAAATACACTTGCGCTTGCGCTTGCTCATCCGCAGAGTAATCATTTTCTGCCCCTGGGCGTTTTAAAATATGCAATTCAAACGCGGCAAAAGCAATTTGGTCAAAACGCAGTGCTTTTGACCCATCAGCCATTTCAAATTCCAGATCCGTACGGGTCCAATCCAAAACCGGCATGAAATTATAACAAACAGTATCGATACCGCATTCCGCCAAATTACGTAATGTCTGCTTATAATTATCAATCCAGTGTTGGAAGTTACCGGTTTGTGTTTTTATTTCTTCATGCACAGGCACGCTTTCAACAACAGACCACGTTAGGCCTTTTGCTTCAATAATCGCTTTGCGCTTTAGAATTTCATCTTTTGTCCACACTTCACCATTAGGAATATGGTGCAATGCATTCACAATACCCGTTGCACCAGCCTGACGAATATCATCAAGCGAGACAGAATCATTTGGGCCATACCAACGCCACGTTTGTTCCATGACAATCACCTTTTAACAGACAGACTTAACCCGCTCGATAAGATTCGAATTAAGTATTTTTTGACTTTAAATAAACAATTAAACGGTGTTAATTGCCTTCAAATAAAGGCCAATGGAATAATTGGCCGATATAATAGAATGTAACTAGTTTTCTCCACCAAGGAGAACAACGGGGTTTGAGCTAAATAAATACCCATCAAAATTAGGATCATCGATATCCGAGAGATCTAATAACCGTTGCTTTACATTTTCAAGGTGTTGCCACATGGCGTTTTTGGCCGCAATCGGATCTTTGCGCTGCATTGCAGCCAAAATGCGTGCATGGTCTTCCAGCCATTCTTCACGATAAGCCTGATCAGTGATGCGCGCGTGCAAGGTTTTCCACATAGGGCTTTGCTCTCGGCGTTCCCAAGAATGCTTGAGCATATCCACCAGCACGGAGTTCTGGGTCGCTTCGGCAATACACAGGTGAAATTGTTCGTCACCCACACACTCTTTGGAACCGCTCGCGAGCTCTGTGCGCTCTAGTTTCAGCGCCGCACGCATTTTTACAATGTCCCCAGGTGTCACCTGAATCGCCGCAAATTCAGCAATATTACTTTCTAATAATTGCCTTGCCTGCAACATTTCAAAGGGGCCTGCATCATCGCTGATCACATTTTCACGGCTGTTCGACAGATTCGGAATATTGAGGACATACACACCCGAGCCTTTTTTCACCTCAACCAGATTTTCTAACTCAAGCATGATGATGGCTTCGCGAACAACAGTACGGCTGACATCCAGTCGTTCTGCAATATCGCGCTCTGGCGGTAGGCGATCGCCCACTTTATAGTGCCCATCAATTAATTCTCGTCTGAGTATTAATCCTAACTCTTGATAAGGTCGTTTAGGTTCAAAAGGCATCATGATGATATTGTCACTCTTTTCCATTACACTCATATACGTCATCATAATGACCAAAATAAATTGGTCAACCTCTATATTTATATTGTAGCAACACCTTGCGTGTTCTTTGCTATATTCTTAATTACTGTACAGCTTGGATACGTTCAATAAGCAAATTCAGAGACGGATTTGACTTTTTAACATCGTCATACATTGGCTGAACCGCTTTAACGAATGCCGCTTTATCCGTAGAGACAAATTTCACACCCAACTTTTCAGCTTTCGCACGTTCTTTGGCTTCTGATTCCGCCCACAATGTTTTCATGACTTCCATCGAATTCATGGCCGCTTGCTTGAGTGCCTTACGGTTTTCTTCAGACAAACCATCATATGCTTTGGTTGAAATAACCAAGACATCCGGCACCATTGTGTGCTCATCTAGACTAAAGTATTTCGACACTTCACTGTGACGGCTCAAACTGAATGATGGAATATTATTTTCTGCCGCATCAACAACACCCTGCTGAAGTGCCGTATACAGCTCACCGTAGGCCAGTGGTGTCGGGCTCGCACCTAGCGCTTCTACCATGCTGATAGCAGATGGGCTTGGCTGCACACGCACCTTCATGCCTTTAAGATCGGCCGGTGTCATGATCGGTTTTGATGTATAGAAGCTACGCGCACCCGCATCATAATACGTTACACCAATGAACCCACTCTCACGGGAAGACGCCAGAATTTCTTCGCCCACTTCCCCCTCTTGCACGTTGTAATAGTGGCTCTGATCACGGAACAAGTACGGCATGTTGAACGCAGAATACGCCGGTGCAAAGGCTTCAAGCTCTGCAGCATTGGTTTTTACCATGTCCAACGCACCATTTTGCATCAGTTCCATCGACTCGCGCTGGTTACCTAGCTGCGCATCCGGATAAATACGAATACGCACTTCGCCGTTCGTCAATTTACGCACTTCTTTTGCCATGTGGTCCATCGCTTTATGGACAGCGTGATCACGTGGGTTGTTATGGCTAAGCTTTAACGTGGTTGTCGCATAAGCGGATGCAGAAGCACCGAATGTGAGTGCCGCACCGATCACAGCAGTTAGCAGACTTTTACGCGTCATCATTCTTATGTCTCCGTGAAATTGGTTATCCATTGTGTAGGGTATGTTTGAATACGAAGCAATATTGGCGCGAAAAACCGTCACCGTCAAAGCAATAAATCAAATTGATTGACCAATATCACACATCCACCCCCAAAATTGGTCAACCAATCTAATTGTGAACAAGATCACATGACATTTTATGATTCATTCATATAATCGCCCACCAGAACTTGCATATTTGATAGAAAGTGTCATTAGCATACATTTTCTTTGGTTAACCAAATGGATTAATCAATAGCATCAGCCATGCGACCCATGATGATAAGGAACGTAAAATGAACAAACTGGTTGGTTATATAAACCGAGGGTTGTCGGTTTTTACCGTCTCACTCTCTAGCTTCTTGGTTGTATGTGTCATCTGGCAGGTGCTTTCTCGCTATGTCATTGGTAAACCCAGTACCGTCACGGATGAACTCGCTCGCTACTTGTTTATGTGGGTCGCCCTGATTGGCGCGGCATACACCACCGGCCAAAAACGTCACTTGGCGATTGACCTGCTCACCATGAAACTGACGGGTAAACGCAAACTGATTAATGAAATCGTAATTCAAATCGCCATTGCCGTGTTTGCCTTCATTGTATTGGTTTACGGTGGCACGAATTTAGCACTGAAAACCCTGTCCACCGGACAGCTCACTCCCGCACTGGGCATGCAGATGGGTTACATCTACTTCTGTCTTCCAATCAGTGGCTTATTGATGATTTTCTACTCGACAGTATTTGGTTTAGACAAAGTGAGCCAGCTGACATCGGGGAAACCTCTTCTTACTGAAACCCAGCAAAACTAATTAAAAAGGATGTCTACAATGGAATGGCAACTCATTCTCACACTATTTGGTAGCTTTGCGGTTCTCCTGACTTTCGGGATCCCAGTGTCATTCGCTATTGGTCTTTCATCATTAGCCACCATCATGATGAGCCTGCCGCTTGAGCCCGCGATTGCGGTTGTCGCTCAGCGTATGGCAGCCGGTCTGGATAACTTTGCCCTGTTGGCTATCCCGTTCTTTATTCTGGCGGGTAACATCATGAACCAAGGCGGTATCGCTATCCGTCTGATTAACTTCGCTAAAGTACTGGGTGGACGTCTTCCTGGCTCACTGGCACACGTTAATATCATGGCGAACATGATGTTTGGCTCGATTTCAGGTTCAGCGGTGGCGTCAGCTGCAGCGGTGGGCGGTACCATGTCTCCCTTGCAGAAAAAAGAAGGCTACGATGAGCACTTCTCTGCTGCGGTGAACATTACCTCTTGCCCAACCGGTTTGTTGATCCCGCCAAGTAACACACTGATCGTATTCTCATTGGTGTCGGGGGGTACCTCTGTTGCGGCCTTGTTCCTTGCTGGTTACATCCCTGGCATCTTGATGGGCCTAAGCCTGATGGCAGTGGCCGGTTACATTGCGAAAAAACGTGGCTACCCAGTCGCCGCCAAACCGACACTTGCTCAGGTTTGGGATACATTCATCAAAGCCATGCCATCACTGCTACTGATTGTGGTCATCATGGGCGGCATCATCGGCGGTATTTTTACCGCGACGGAAGCCTCTGCTATTGCGGTTGTCTACACCTTGGTACTTGCCGTTGTGTTCTACCGTGAAGTGAAGATCAAAGATCTGCCTGGCATTATCCTTGAATCAGCGGTTACTACCTCTATCGTGCTTCTCTTGGTTGGTGCCTCAATGGGTATGTCATGGGCGATGGCGAACGCCGATATCCCTTACATGATTGCTGACGCCCTACTGGCGATTTCTGAAGACCCACTGATGATCCTGCTTATCATCAACCTGATCCTTCTGATTGTCGGTATCTTCATGGACATGACACCAGCGGTATTGATCTTTACGCCTATCTTCATGCCTATCGTTCTGGACTTGGGTGTCGACCCTGTTCACTTCGGTATCATGATGACCTTCAACTTGGCCATTGGTATCTGTACACCGCCAGTGGGGAGTGCGCTGTTCATCGGTTGTTCGGTGGCAAAAGTCTCTATCGATAAAATCATCAAGCCATTGCTTCCATTCTACGCCGCCTTGGTTGCCGCGTTGCTGGCTGTCACCTTTATCCCTGAACTGAGTTTGTTCCTACCGCGCTTGGTGCTCGGTTACTAAGTTCCAGGTTCTAGGTTCTAGGTTCTAGGTTCTAGGTACGCATCGCAACAGCATAAAAATAGAACAACGATCTTTCCTCACTCTCCTATTTCGCAACATCCCGCTAGCGTCAACCTAGCGGGATAAAGGACGCCAACATGAAGAACATTGCAAACAGCCCGATTAACCCTCAAGTCATCCGTGCAGCGTACGATCGCAGCGCACTGCAAAGCCGTATCGTTCACTTAGGTTTTGGTGCCTTTCACCGCGCTCACCAAGCCCTATTCACCAATGAGATGCTGGAAAAAACCGGCAGCAATTGGGGGATCTGTGAAATCAACCTGTTCGGTGGTGAAGAACTGATTCAACAACTGCGCGAACAAGACCACTTGTACACCGTGGCCGAAAAAGGCGCTGAGCGCACCGACGTTAAACTGATTGGCTCTGTGACCGAATCCCTGCACCCGGTACTTGACGGTAAGCAAGCCGTACTGGAAAAAATGGCAGAAGAACAAGTCGCTATTGTATCCATGACCATCACGGAAAAAGGTTACTGTGCCGACCCTGCAACGGGCCGCCTAGACAAGAACAACGGCCTGATCAAAGCCGACCTTGCACACCCACGCGAACCCGATTCTGCGATTGGCTATATTGTTGAAGCACTGCGTCTTCGCCGTGAGCGCAATATCACCCCATTCACCGTCATGTCATGCGATAACGTACAAGAAAATGGCCACGTTGCCCGTGCCGCCGTGCTGGATTTTGCCAACGTCGTCGACCAAGAACTGGCTGGCTGGATTGAAGCCAATGTGACCTTCCCTTGCACCATGGTTGACCGCATCGTTCCTGCTGCAACACCAGAAACACTGGCAGAAATCGCACAGCTTTTGGGTGTCGAAGACCCATGCGGTATCGCATGTGAACCGTTCCGTCAGTGGGTGATTGAAGACAACTTTGTGAATGGCCGTCCTGAGTGGAATGTCGCCGGTGCAGAGTTTGTGTCTGACGTGGTGCCGTTTGAAGAAATGAAACTGCGCATGCTTAATGGTAGCCACTCCTTCTTGGCTTACCTTGGCTACTTGGGCGGCTATGCGCACATTTCAGACACCATGACCAACGAAAACTACCGTAAAGCGGCTTTCGATATGATGATGAAAGCACAAGCCCCTACCCTGAATATGCCTGAGGGCACGGATTTAGAAGGGTATGCCGCGCTATTGATCGCTCGCTTCACCAACCCAAGCCTGAAGCACCAGACTTGGCAGATTGCGATGGACGGCAGCCAGAAAATTCCACAGCGTATGGGCGGATCTCTACGTCACCACCTTGCACAAGGGACGGATTACCCATGGCTGGCGATGGGTATTGCAGGCTGGATGCGTTACATCGCCGGTGTCGATGAGAATGAGCAACCGATTGATGTGCGTGATCCAATGGTTGAGCAATTTCAGGCGATCTACGCAGAACATGGCATCAACACGTCTGTGGTGAAAGCCATTCTGGGTATAGAGGCGATCTTCGGTACTGACCTGATCAACAACGACGAGTTTGTGACAGCCGTGACGAAAGCCTACCAGCTGATCATCACCAAAGGCGCACGTGCTGCAGTTGCCTCTCTGTAATTGACTGAATACCGACGCCGGACGGTGACGTCCGGCGTACTGCTTGGAGCAAAACATGAAAACCTTCCTTTGTGACGATTTCCTTCTTTCCAATGACATTGCGCGCCAGTTGTACCACGACCACGCCAAAGACATGCCGATCTACGATTACCACTGTCACCTTAACCCACAGGAAGTGGCACACGACCGCCAATTTGCCAACCTTGGGCAGATCTGGTTGGAAGGTGATCACTATAAATGGCGCGGCATGCGCTCTGCCGGTGTCCCAGAAGCGCTGATCACGGGCAAAGCGAGCAGCGATTTCGATAAATACATGGCATGGGCGAAAACTGTCCCACAAACATTGGGTAACCCGCTTTACCACTGGAGCCACCTTGAGCTTCGCCGCCCGTTCGGTATTACGGGTAAGCTGTTTGGCCCAGAAACCGCAGAAGGGATCTGGCACGAGTGTAACGAGATGCTGGCCTCCCCGGAATTCTCAGCGCGTGGCATCATGAAGCAGATGAATGTGGTGATGGCGGGCACGACAGACGACCCGATCCATTCGCTGGAATACCATAAAGCCATCGCCGAAGATGACAGCTTTGATGTGGAAGTCGCACCAAGCTGGCGTCCTGATCGCGCGTTCAAAATTGAACTGCCGGGTTTTGCCGAATACATGCAACTGCTGGGCGAAGTGGCTGACATTGAAATCACCCGTTTTGCCGATCTACTGACGGCCCTTGACCGCCGACTTGACCACTTCGCCGCTCATGGCTGTCGTGCGGCGGACCACGGCATTGAAATGGTGCGCTACGGTAAGGTACCAGCAGAAACGACCCTTGATGCCATGATCACCCGCCGTCTGCAAGGTGAAACGCTGACGGAAGACGAGGTAGACCAATTCAGCACCGCCGTTCAAGTGTGGCTCGGCAAGCAATATGCGAAACGTGGCTGGGTCATGCAGCTTCACATTGGTGCCCAACGTAATAACAGCACCCGTATGTTCCAATTGCTTGGGGCGGATTGTGGGTTTGACTCGATTGGCGATCGTCCCTTTGCCTTCCAGCTGGCGTCACTGCTTGATCAGATGGATATCACCAATGAGCTACCAAAAACCATCTTGTACTGCCTGAACCCGCGCGATAATGAAATGATGGCAACGATGATCGGTAACTTCCAAGGCGGCGGTATCGCCGGCAAAGTCCAGTTTGGTTCCGGTTGGTGGTTCAACGATCAAAAAGACGGCATGCAACGCCAGATGGAGCAACTGTCTCAGCTGGGTCTGCTCAGCCAGTTTGTCGGTATGCTGACTGATTCGCGTAGCTTCTTGTCTTACACCCGCCACGAATATTTCCGTCGCATTCTCTGTAACATGATCGGTCAGTGGGCGGCTAACGGCGAAGTCCCAAATGACATCAACATGTTAGGCAAGATGGTTCAGGATATCTGCTTCCATAACGCCAAAACCTACTTTCAGCTACCGGGAGAACACGCATGAAGCGTATCGCGCTGATCGGCGAATGCATGATTGAACTCAATGGCGCCCCTTTTGGCGCCATGACGCAAGCTTACGGTGGCGACTCACTCAATACCGCCGTTTACTTGGCGCGAACGGCTGGCCAGTCTGTTGCGATTGATTACGTTTCTGCGCTAGGTTGCGATGCCATCAGCAACGGCATGATCGCGCGCTGGCAAGACGAAGGCATCAACACTGACGTAGTGCTGCGAGATCCTACCCGCCAACCGGGGCTATACCTGATCCAGCTGGATGACCAAGGCGAGCGCACGTTCTTGTACTGGCGTAACCAGTCTGCTGCCCGTTACATGATGCAGCACCCTGATTTCACCACCGTCACTAAACACCTTGAAACCGTTGATATGGTCTACCTGAGCGGGATCAGTCTGGCTATCTTGCCTGCCGATGATCGCTTACGTCTGATTGAATTACTGACCCAACTTAATCATCAAGGCATTGCGATCGTGTTTGACTCCAACTACCGTCCTGCCCTGTGGGAAAGTGCTGATGTCGCGCGTGCATGCTACACCCCGTTGTTAGCGATCACCGATCTCGCACTGGTCACTAACGATGATGAAACCGCGCTTTGGGGCGATGATGACGAAGAAGCCACACTGGCTCGCCTCAAGGTTGCAGGTGTTAGAAAGGCAGTGGTGAAGATGGGGCCAAAAGGCAACGTCTATGAAGATTTCACCACAGAAACGCGCACATTTGTCCCTACAACGCCGGTCAAAACGGTTGTTGATACCACCTCTGCCGGTGATTCCTTCAATGCGGGTTTCCTTGCTGGCGTCCTGACCGGAAAATCACCGGTGCAGTGTTCAGAGCAAGGCCACCAGCTTGCCGGTATCGTGATCCAACATAAAGGCGCGATTATTCCCGCGTCCGCCACAGCGACAATTAATTTTAATGTTCCAACCGAAAAGGAAGCCCAATAATGAGCACGATTGCCCAGCAGCTTGCTGCCATCAAAGTTATCCCTGTTATCGCCATTGATCGCGCCGAAGATATCATTCCTTTGGGTAAAGCACTGGCTGAAAATGGTCTGCCTGCGGCGGAAATCACCTTCCGTTCCGATGCAGCTGTTGAAGCGATTCGCCTATTGCGTGAAGCCCAGCCGGACATGCTGATTGGTGCCGGTACGGTACTGAACCGCGAACAAGCCATTGCGGCAAAAGAAGCCGGCGCAACCTTTGTGGTATCACCGGGCTTTAACCCTAACACCGTCAAAGCCTGCCAAGAGATCGGCATTGATATCGTCCCTGGCGTGAACAACCCGAGTGCCGTTGAAGCGGCGATTGAGATGGGCATCACCACACTGAAGTTTTTCCCCGCGGAAGCATCCGGTGGCATTAACATGGTGAAGTCCCTACTGGGGCCTTACACGCAGATCCAGTTCATGCCTACGGGCGGTATCAACACGAAAAACATCAATGAGTACCTAGCAATTGATCGCGTGTTTGCTTGTGGCGGCACGTGGATGGTCGACAAAGCGATGATCAACGAAGGGCGTTGGGACGACATTGGCCGTTTAGCGCGTGAAGCCGCAGACTTGGTCGCCTAATCATTCCCTGAGTAAGGCACCCTGCGCAACTGACTCAACGCAGCTAGCTCACAACGACTGATTCAGCACAAAGACAAAGGCTTCCTTCGGGAAGCCTTTTGCTCAGTGACTTTCTCTTCGGTATAGTCACCACAGATATGCATCAAAAAGCACAAGATCAACCAAAGTGCCCATTGCTGCTCGCCACCAAGGATGTTGGTATTCATGCCTGAACTTAATTTTGCACAATGTATCGGTCTCGTCGCTTTTGTGGTGGGTGCGAGCTCATTTTTCCATCAAGATGGTAAACGCTTTCGACTGCATCTGGTCTTTTTCCAGATCATATTATTCAGTCACTTCCTATTAATGGATGCCTTAGCCCCCGCCATCGGTTGCGGGGTGAGTGCCCTGCGCAGTTATGCGTCGACTAAAACCCAATCCACGTCGGTATTGGTGTTCTTTATCCTTCTGCTTTGGGTCATGGGCCTCCCTAACGTCCAGCATCACTATGAGTTACTTCCTCTGTTTGGTACCTCCGTCGCAACGTGGGCCCTCTTTAAAGCAGAAGGTATTCAACTGCGCATGTTGATCATGTTTAACTCATTTTGCTGGTTGATAAACAATCTATTATTAGGATCAATTGGCGGGATAATGATGGAAACCACTTTCATCGTGATGAACATTTTTACTATTTCAAAAATGCTCAAAGCAAGAAAAGCCATAATGTAATCTCACTCATTTCGTTCTGCACGTCTTTGATCCGTGCATAAAAACAAACCCGAACAGAATACTATTCGGGTTTGTCTTTTTGTTTATTTGGTTTATTTGGTTTATTTGGTTTATTTGGTTTATTGGGCGATCAGTTTACCGCCAGACAACTTCATTCCCGGAATAAGCGTCAATTTATCCGCTGACATTTTGTTGCCGCAAGGCAATTGAATATGGTTAACCATCCAGACGACACAACCTTGCGGCAGATTCATCAAACAACGCACCTGTGAATACAAATGTGCATCATGGTATTCACTGGAAACCGCCACAGCACATCCTTGCCATGCGCCAATCACTTGCTCTTGGCTGACAGCAAGATCAAGGTAAAGCATTTCCGGCTCGACATCTTTAATGATTTTCATACAAAGTCGCGTATGCGCCGCGTCATGTTTCTCTATCCATAAGCGATGGGGAATATCCTTATTTTCCCACTCAAGCACATTCATGTCTGTGTTCATGCATTACGTCCTTTTATTATTTATTTGAGATCGGCGGTTCAATTGTTATCACTGAAAATGGGTTGGGTGAATGGCTAAACCCGATTCACGTAACAGAGTATAGCGGAAGAGACTTAATTGGTTGACCAATATTTATAAGTATAGAGAGCAGGATCAACAAAAAGTGAACACCCAGATTGACCTCCAAACGTTCACTTTGTTTAGGGTTGTATCGCGTTATTTATAGCTTAAACCGTGACCAAACGGATACAGCGTATCGGCTTCTGGGTAACCCGGTAAATCCGACAACTGATTGATAATCGCTTCCGCACTATTTGCCAGAGCAAACGGCAATTTACCTTGCGGATTAAACTCACCCGACACCACATCAAGCAACGCGGAATCGGACACACCGAATGTCGCAATGATAGCGCCCGCATCCTTTAGCCCGCTCTCTTCATCCAACACAAAAGGCTGACGGAAGTTGATGGCAAGCACGGTTTTTTCCGCACCCACTTCATTCATTACAGCCTTAATGTCCGCTAAGCTTGGACTGATTTTCCAAGATTTCGCTGCCGCCATGTCTGTGAACGCGAGAATATCCAACTCGTCAGGGTTTGCTCCGCCATACACCAAATGGGAATCAGCGCCTTCATTGGTCACAAACACGCGGATCAGCGCAGCGTCTGCCCCATTAGCAACAGGACGCTGGGTGCCTTCGTCATAGTCACCGGCCACAACGTCATACCCTTGCGCTTGGGCTAGTTCTGCATTCACTCCCAGGGTGTACAGCGTCAGTGGATTATCGACCGATGTAGGCAGTGGTAATGTCGCCTTCAGGCTACTGTCTTCTTTGTTCGACAGCAAAACCACCGACTTACGCTGGGCATACTCAGCACGCTCTTGGTATTCTGGCTTACCTAACGTCTTATCAGCAATATCAGGGTCGACATACGCATTTTCAAATAGTCCTAACTGGAACTGTTCTTTCAGCAAACGTACAACCGACTCATCAATGCGATCTTCGGTGACGAGCTTTTTCTCGACCAGTTCGACGATCATAGAACCATCTTTAAAGCCAGATAATACATCGGCGCCCGCATCAATCGTTAACGCAACACGCTCTAGCTCCGTTTTATGCTCCACGCCCCATGGCGTCATAGAAATAATGCCGGTATCCGTATTCACATACCCATCGAACTTCAAATCCTGACGCAACAGTTCTGTGACTACCCCTTTAGAGAATGACATGCCAACATCGTTCGGCTTCACATCCTGATCAACAGGAATGCCGTAATACGGCATGATCGACCCAGCACCCGCCTCTATCGCTGCGATAAATGGCTTGAGGTGATAATCAAAATTGTCCCCTGCATAGTTTTGGTTTTTACCAAAATCATAATGGGGATCACCGCCATTTTCTTGCGGGCCACCGCCTGGGAAGTGCTTGATAGTCAGCGCAATACTGTTCTCGTTAACCGTCTCGCCCTGCAAACCAATCACTAATGCCCGCATGATATCAGACGCCAAGTCAGCATCTTCCGTAAAGGTTTCATGGACACGGTACCAACGCGGCTCTGTCGCTAAGTCCATCATGTAACCATACATACTGCGCAAACCAATGGATGACCACTCATCATTCATGATGTGTGAAAACTCGGTGATCAACGCCATATCGCGAGTAGCTGCCAGCCCCGCTTCTTTCGGCCAGGCAGAGAATGCCCCTGATGCCACATTGATCCCCGCCTTTGCTGTCGGATCTATGTGGTTACGGGCGTTGGATTTAAACAAGACCGGAATACCGTGTGGCGTCAGTTCTGCCATTAACTGCATCGCATTCATGTATTTCGCCGCTTGTGTGGGGGTAATATCAAACCCACTTCGACCCGGTTCGCGATCATTGTTCGGTGTTTCTACAACAGGATTACGGAAAATAAAGCGTGTCATGTGCTGCCGATTCACCAGATCAGCCGCATCATCGGTAGGCATCCCTCCCACGTCTGAATTTAAAGTATCAATCAGCATCATCCCGGCTTTTTGTTCAAGGGTCATGCGCGTCACCAAATCCGCAGCGCGATTTTCGGGTGTTAGCCGCCAATCTTCATAAGGCTCAAGTGTGCCGTTACCGTTTGCATCACGGAACTGGTAATCCTCCACCTTGATAATGGCGTGTACTTTTGATTGTACCTGCGGTTGGACAAGATCATCCTTGCCATCGTTACTGTCAGACGATGAATTACAACCGGCTAAAATCAATGCGACAGCGATAGGCGCTAAAGTAAAATGTTTGCTGTTCATGGCTTCCCTTAGGATCGTTATTAGACGAGGTACACACGCATCCTATCCACCACCAAACAATTGGTTAACCTATTTATGCTAATTTGCAGATCAAGATCAACCAATAAAATAAATTGGTTTACATTGATCACGATTTGATTAAATACGCCAATTGCTCCGATCAAACTACCGACAAGCTCACAGACTGAAACGCATCTTATTGATAGGAATAAAAATAACTGGAAGGAATATCAATACCGCTATGTAACATCGTGTTATCCCGTCTTCTATGACGCGACACTCCCCATCACATTCCCTTCAAACAGGCTCTGCATAACAGGACACAAGCAAACCGCTATACTCTTACCAAGCAATCCCCTCACCCAAAAAGTACATTGCACGATGCAGGTGCCGTATTGATGCACAGGACGACCACACTGAATACGTAACCAAGGCTGTTATATGTATATTGAATCCTTCCTTGATTTGCTTTCCATCTACCTGATTCTTTTGCTGATTTTCAGCACAATTGTTACCATGTTTGAATGTGGCTACCAACTCGCGCAGCGCTTTCCTGCTAAGCAAATGAGTGGCGCTATCAGCCCGATGGCGACCGGTTTAGCCAGCCTGCTGGCCTTTATCTTGGCCATTACGTTCAGCATGGCCGCTGCGAAATCAGGCGATAGAAAACAACTGGTACTGGCAGAAGCCAATGCCTTAGGAACAACGATACTGCGCACCGCCCTGCTGGCAGAACCATACCGCTCGCGTAGCCGCGCGTTATTACGCGAATATGTGACGATTCGCGTGGTGGAAGATCCTGAAAAACCCAAAGAAGCGGTGAATCAGATCATTGTTGACAGTGAGGCCTTGCAGCTCAAACTCTGGAATGAAGCGATTCAAGCGCATGAAACGACCTCGCCAGAATTGCTTTTGTTGTATATCAGCGCGCTCAATGAGGTCATCGATATTCATACCGAACGCGTCAATAAAGGCTTTAGGGGGCGAATTCCTATTAGTATTTGGTTTACGCTCGGCTTGCTGACCTTTCTGACGGTGGCTTTAAATGGGATTCAAGTCGGAGCAGAAAATAAAGGCAGAGCATTGGTCGCCGCGCTGCCTTTTGCATTGGCCTTTTCGTTAGTATTGACCTTGATTGTCGAACTCGACAGACCCGAGCGCAGCATCATTGAAATCAGCCAACAGCCCCTGATTGATTTACGTGATAGCTTGGATAACGTGCTTTCCTCTGACCTCGGACAGCAAGTGCCGATCAAAGGCCAGCAAGCGTCAGATTAAGCGAGAAGTTTCGCTTGATAGCGGCGACGCTGCTCTTCCGGATCCGTAAGCTGACAGGTCGAACAATGCTTCTTGCCATCCAACTTATATTTCAGACAACACGTTTCACGTCGAACGTAGTACACCGCCATCGGCGCTCGCGCAGCCACTTTTAATGCGTTTAATGTTGCGGTCTTAGGTAACAGAGACTGTAACCAGCGATCAGCATCAGGCTGTAATGCTTCAAGCAACACACTGTCTGCACCGTCTTGGGTTAATTTCTGAAACACCAAACCCACCGCATAGCCCCAATGTCCCCAAAATAGCGTACGATTTACTTTCTGTGCTTTGAAATACGGCGCCATGTATTGGCCCAGTGCCACCAGCAAAGAAGAAAACTGCGCATCTAACGCGGCTTCTGATGCCACCACGCGCGCTAAAGGCGATCCCGCTAACGGATCGGTCGCCAAACAATAAAAAGGAGCGTCATCGGCAATCGATACCGCTTTCACTTTGCCTTTTGGTGACAGCAAAATATCTATTGTGTGCACATCGAAGTGCATGACACGCTGAAACTTAAGGCGCAATGCGGCCATACCAGAAAGCAGATGTGCAGTAAAACCTTTCAGCCACAATGATGCCCCCACAGCCTGCTGTGTCTGGGTATCTTGGCAAAACAATGTGATCACTTGTGAACAGCGGTTGTCTAACCACTCCGCCAGTTTTTCCCCTTGTTGACCGGTTTGCAAGCGGAAAAAAGGCTCACGTTGAGTGAGCCAATCAAGCTGCGCATGCAAGGAACACGTGTCAGGTTGTCCCGGCCAAAACGGGCGCATCTCAGTACTTATATTCATTATTTTTTCTTATACCAAAAGTCATTCAAACAACACCAACCCTTCCACAATCCCTTTAAGGCATTAAATAGAATGGATTTTATAAAACAAAGAGCAAAAAACAACCACCTATAAAATAATGCAAGATTTATACGCACCTACAGCCAAGCAATCCAACATGATGCATAATATTTGTGTCAATATTGATAAGAAACACACATCATATATTGATAGAGATCACATAAGTGGTCTTTTCCGCTCATATGCATCACACTAGCCATTTTATATTTTGACATGATTCGTTATATTTCACGCCAAGCTTCGGCGCAAGCTTATATAAATGGCAATATATGCCTATAAAAACATACCCACTGGGTATTCTAGGTTGATTTAGGGACAAAACAATGAGTCAGGACGCGAAGCTAGTCAGAAAACGACTTAAAACACAGACGCAATCTGTATTAAGTAAAGCGAAAGATTCATTTTTGCAAAACTACAAAAAAGCCGCTTAGCGGCTTTTTTAGTTTTCAGCGTGGTAAGATTACGCCCGTTTATCAACGTTTGTCTACATCCCCACTGGGGGCATGCCTCAGATAACCGCTAACTCATCACCCATAAGGTCATAAAAGCCTCCACGGACATCGCTTCAAGTTTATGTTGATCACTGCAGACCATCGAGATAGCCTCACACCGTGCGGCAGGGAACCGCGTTTGCACGTTTTGCTCAAACTTATGAACAAGCAACGGCATACCTTCATCACGGCGACGACGATGACCGATGGGGTACGACACCTCAACCTTATCGCTGGCGGTTCCATTGGTAAAAAACACTTGTACTGCATTGGCGATCGCCCGTTTATCAGGATCCAAATAGTCTGCACTGTACTGTGCGGCTTCGTTAATCACCATCTTATCCCGTAATTGATCGATCCTAGCATCGGCCTGATGACAACAGTCTTCATAATGTTCGGCAGTCAGATCGCCATACAGCAGACCAATCGCAATCATGTACTGCAAGCAATGGTCCCGATCGGCAGGATTCGCTAATGCCCCAACCTTCGAGATGATCCGAATCGCCGACTCATGAGTCGTCACTTCTATCCGGGCGATATCATCCAATCGACCCATAATCGTTGGATGTAAGGCGACGGCACATTCCACCGCCGTTTGAGCATGAAACTCCGCAGGATAGCTGATTTTAAACAGCACATTTTCCATCACGTAGCTACCTAGCGGTTGCGGTAACGTTATCTTTTCACCATGAAAGAGCACATCCTCAAAGCCCCATGTCGGCGCCGTTAACACCGACGGTAATCCCATTTCCCCTTTCATGGTCATCATCGCCAATCGCACGGCACGTGATGTGGCATCCCCTGCTGCCCACGATTTTCGCGACCCCGCATTGGGCGCATGCCGATATGTCCGCAGTGCACCACCGTCAGCCCACGCTTGTGATAACGCCGCGACAACCTGATCGCGATTACCCCCCAACATGTGGGTGATCACCGCCGTTGAAGCCACACGCACCAGCAAGACATGATCCAGCCCCACCCGATTAAAACTGTGGCTCAGTGCCAGTACACCTTGAATTTCATGTGCCTTTATCATGGCGGTGAACACATCCCGCATGCATAAAGGGGGGTTACCTTGTGCCACCGCCGCGCGGCTCAAATAATCTGCCGTTGCAAGGATCGCCCCCAGATTATCTGACGGATGGCCCCATTCTGCGGCGAGCCAGGTATCGTTGAAATCCAACCAGCGGATCAAACAACCGATATTGAAGGCCGCCGCGACCGGATCTAACTCATATGCCGTGCCGGGGACACGCGCACCATGCACCACCGTGGTGCCAGGTACCACCGGCCCAAGGTGCTTGCAGCATTCAGGGAAACGCAGTGCCAACATACCGCAGCCCAAGGTGTCCATCAGGCAATAGCGGGCGGTTTCATAAGCAAGGGGGGAATCAATGTCGGTATTAACAACATAATCCGCGATAGCCACTAATAGGGTATCGGGATCGGGGCGATCATTCCTGTCCACATTCTGGTTCATTCTGACCTTCCTTTTCGCTGTGACGGTACATCCAGTCCCTGCTCATACGCGTGATACCCCAAATGCTGGTATAACGCCTCGCGGGTTTGCATGGTATCCACCACTTGGCGCTGATGACCATCTTGTAATACGTGGGTATACACATTAAGGGCGGCTTGGTTCATGGCGCGAAACGCTGACAAGGGATACAGCACCATGTCGACACCGTGATCGGCAAGCTCGGTGGTGGAAAACAGCGGGGTCTGACCAAACTCGGTAATATTAGCCAGTACAGGCACGTTGACCGCTCGGGCGAACTGTTGGTATTGCGCCAACGTGTAGATCGCTTCAGGAAAAATCATATCAGCGCCAGCATCGACGTACGCACAGGCTCGCGCAATGGCGGCCTCCATCCCTTCGACAGCCAAGGCATCCGTGCGCGCCATAATGACAAAATCCGGATCGGTACGGGCATCAACCGCCGCTTTGATGCGATCAACCATTTCAGAAAGGGGCACAATGGCTTTATTCGGGCGGTGACCACAGCGTTTTTGGTCAATTTGATCTTCAATGTGCACCGCTGCAACGCCACTGCGTTCCATTTCCTTGATGGTGCGGGCAATGTTCAATGCCCCGCCAAAACCGGTATCAATATCGACTAATACGGGCAAGGTTGATGCAGCAGTGATACGCCGTACATCAACCAATACATCGGATAATGCCGTCATGCCGAGATCCGGCAAGCCGTACGACGCATTCGCCACCCCTGCGCCCGATATATATAAAGCGTGATGACCTGCTTGCTCGGCCATCATGGCGCAATAGGCATTGATCGCGCCCACAATTTGTAACGGATGATGGGTGGCGACAGCGTGTTTAAATCGTTGTCCGGGACTGTTCATAACACCTCCCTGTTCGTGGTGTAAAATTAACCACATACAAAGAAAACGTAGTCATCTTCGCGCATATTGACAACTTTATAACAGCGCAATACTTTTATGCCCCACAAAACAAAAACGGCAACCTCTCGGTTGCCGTTATGCATTTTATTCTCTTGTACCGTGAACGAGTTAGACCACCATCACGATGACGCTTTCACTTCTTTTACTACAGGCGAAATACTGTCGACCAAGGTTTCACCTTGCGTCTCCGCGGAAGCTGTTACTGGTGCTGATACTTTCGGTTTTCGCTGCGCCAGTACAACCCCTGTCAGTACCATCATGCCACCGACATAATGATACTGGGCAAGTTGTTCGCCCAGCGCAACACTCGCGATGATCGCCGTAAGCACCGGCATTAAGTTCATGAACATCGCAGTACGATCTGCCCCCAGCACTTCAATGCCTTTCATCCAGCACCACGGTGCAATCACCGATGCCGGGATCGCGGCATACATGATCAAGGGGAACGATTCGCCTGTGATCGCCATGCGTTCACTGCTCAGTAGCATCGGCGTTAACATGGTAACGGCAAGCACACCCTGCACGTACACTGACTGCCAGTTTGTCAGCGGCATTTTCCAGCGCTTCAGCAACACGCAATACAAGGCATAAACAAATGCCGCCAGCAGTACGAGGCCATCACCTTGTGAAATACCCTGCTGGGCCAAATTCAAAATATTGCCTTTGCTGAGCATCAGCACCAACCCAGCCAATGACAGTACCGCCCCCACTACACCGACAATGCGCATACGCTGCCCCAACAACGGTACACTCATGAACATGCTGATCAAAGGCACCAACGACACAATCAATGCCATGTTAGTCGCGGTGGTTGTGGCCGCCGCAAAGTAGCCCAAAGATTGGTTAAGCACCATGCCCAACAATGCCAAGAACGCCAGTTTCGTCAGATACGGTTTAATGATGTCACGGTTACGCCAGACTGACGGCAAAACAAACGGCGTTAATACCACCATGGCGAAAAACCAGCGATAAAAGGAAATGGCGCCAGGATCAATCACGCTAACGGACAACTTATTGACGATGGCATTCCCTGACCAGATGATCACGGTCAGTAAAGGAAATAGATAAAACATGGTGTGCCTTTTATAAAATACTCGTGATGAAGGACTCATCGAGTACCTATTGTTACACGTCAGATTAGAAATAAATATCTCTAAAAAGACATCATAACGCTATGGTCAGACACAGGCAGTTAAGTCGCCCGTTCACGCAGCACTTCTCTGCTTTTTATCAGGCCAGCCCATCCAACTAATACACTGATATTAAAGTAGAAACTTAAGTAACAGAGAGAGATGTGCGTCATTCTTTCCCAACAAGAAAGAGTGATGCACCTCACAGGAAAACGATTGTTTTACACGCGCGACATAGCACAGAGGAACATGCTACACCGTGGCTTCAACACCGAGTGGCTCGGCGGCAGGTAACCAATAAAACAGACTTTCAAACACCTCACTCTGGCTCGGTTTTTTACTGCTTCCTGTCATCCTCGCATAATGGTCAATCAGATGATCCACTTTAGCTAATGGGTAATAAGGTTCATCAATCCGACGCCATACTGGCGAATGATCGATATAAAAATGTACCGCATTCACCGCTTCATCGAACGCGTCATGGGTCGAAATTTGCCTTGGACCATCCCACGAAAAACTGTCGAGCACATACACCCCAATGACACCCGACTCTTCATAACAAAGCTCATCAATAAAAGGGACGTTCCACCAACGTTTCAGCTCCGCTTTATTGCGATACTCATTCAATTTTTCCTCACAAGGAAAGGTATCCTTGCTATCCCGGGTACGTACCGGAATACGACATGTTGTGAAATGCATAGCCAACCAACTGCATAGTAATATTTTTTATCGCGCCATAGTAGTGAGCCATATGCGTATGTCAATGCACGAAACACAGAACTGTGTACATACCTTCCATAATTAAGTAACAATTTGAAACATTTTTCGTGTATGCAAGGGGCGTATTTCGAGAGACAGGAACAAGGTAGAGTAAAAGCAGGTAAATGGGACGAAAAAAGGCAAACTAAATAACGATGGAAATATCACGGAGAGGAGACAAGGCATGAAGGCCGCTTGCCTTTTACAACGAAAACAAAGGCAAGCAGGAACGTGGATTTAAGTAGGTACGTTATTCTGGGATGAACATGGTTTTGGCAAGACGTGCAAGGTTATACGCATCGTCATAGCCCGAATGCTGCCGGCCTTTCCATTCAATACCCGCAATTTCCATCGCAGCACGTTGACCACAGCGGCGGTTCGGCACATGGCGCTGCAAACGGAACAAGGTCGCCATGTTTAAGTATTCATTGAAAGGAACTTGTAGGCCTTTCGCTTTGCATTCTTTGCGTAAGATCAGATCATCACGGCCCCACGCGGCATAAATCTTATGGCGACCGCCAAACTTCTGCTCAATCGACTTAAGGATCACTTCCAACGGCTTGCCATTTTTCTCGATAACTTCCGGCTTAATGCCTGTCAGCTCCGTACAAAATGGCGATATTTCATCATGTTCTGGTTTCACAAAATGCTGTGCACGTCGGACAATTTCACCGTTTGTCAGATCAAGTTCTGCCACACCAATCTCAATGATCTCTCCGGTTCTTGACTCTCGGCCATCATTCCAACAGCACATTTCGAGGTCAAAACAGACAATACGATTAAAATTCATTTCACTTCCAGACATCACACTAAAACTGGCACGAAGGATAGCACTAAGGGGGTGTGGTCAGCAAAAATTGATCGAGACATTCGTGCGACAATTCCCTACATCAGCCCTACTTAGCCCTACTCTTCCCAATAAGCAGGACTGCCGTAGTACGCACTGAAATAGTCAATGAACGCGCGCACTTTTGGCGCCAACAAGCGTGAACTTGGGTACACCGCCCAAATCGCCGATTCCGACGCTAACGGGTAATCTTGCAGGATGTGCACCAATTCGCCACGCTGAAGTTGTTGATACGCACTCCATCGAGAATTGATAGTGATGCCGATGCCATTCACACACGCATCCCGAATCGCATCCCCATTATCAGAACGAAAAGTGCCTTTGGTTTTCACACTCACGCTGCCTTCAGGCGTCGAAAAGACCCAGCTTTCCAACCCCGCCAAATGAATACAATTATGATTGCGCAAATCATGGGGGGTATGAGGCTCTCCCCATTGCGCCAGATAGTCAGGGGATGCGCACACAATGCGCTGATCGGCAGCCAATTTACGAGCAATCAACGTCGAATCTTTCAATTCAGCATTGCGAATCGCCACATCAAAGCCGCCTTCTACCATGTCCACGATGGAATCAGAAAAACGGCAATCAACCGTTAAATCTGGGTAACGGGTCATGAAACCTTTCAACCCCGGGATTAAATGCAAACGGCCGAACGACGCTGGGGCGGTCACACGTAACACCCCGCTTGGCGATGCACTCCCCGCCCCCACAGATGCCCGTGCCGCTTCTACACAACCCAGTACTTCTTCTGCATGGGGTAAAAAGGCTTCCCCTTCTTCGGTCAACGACACTTTGCGGGTAGTACGGTGTACTAAGCGCGTCCCCAAGCTTTCTTCTAGCTTATTAATGTGCGCACTGGCAACGGCAGGCGACAGCCCGAAAGCTTGTCCGGCCAAACTGATATTGTGGGTAGAGGCTAATCTGACAAATAATTTGAGATGTTCTACGTTCATTTCTTATTATCAACAAAAACTAAAAAGTCATTCTATATTGTAACTTCTTATCATTTTTTAATAAGCAAATACAATGAATGCATACCCACAAAAGAGGCAATGCATGATGAAAGCTATGATTATTCGCGAGTTCGGTGGACCAGACGTTTTTGAATTGGCAGAGGTGCCTCAACCCTCCCTACAATCTGGTCAAGTACTTGTTAATGTTGCTGCAACCAGCGTGAATACGGTTGACATGATGATACGCCAGATGGGGACGGACTTACCGTTTTCACCCGCGCTTCCCGCCATTCTCGGTATGGATTTTGCCGGCACTATTGTCGCGATAGCTGAAGATGTGACGCAGTTTGCAGTGGGTGATGAAGTCTATGGCTGCGCGGGGGGACTTGGCGATTTACAAGGTACGCTGGCCGAATACATGCCCGCCGATGTGCGTTTAATTGCCCACAAACCGAAAAACCTGTCGATGCGTGAAGCCGCAGCCATTCCTTTGGTCGGGATCACCGCCTACGAAGGCTTAACCCGCGCAGGGACTTTCGAAGGACAAAAAGTGCTTGTCCATGGCGGGGCGGGCGGTGTAGGCCATATCGCCACACAACTTGCACGCCACTTCGGCGCAGACGTATTTGCCACGGTGGGCCGCGACGAGCATGTACCTTTGGTTGAAGGCTTGGGCGCCACGGTGATCAATTATAAAACAGAATCGATTGCCGACTATGTCGCGAAACACACTGGTGGCGCTGGGTTTGATGTGATTTTTGATTCTGTCGGTGGCGTAAACATTGCGGCTTCTTTTGAAGCGGCGAAGCTCAATGGCCAAGTGGCAACAACGGTTTCATTACTTGAGATGGATCTATCGACGGCACACATGAAAGGCCTCTCACTGCATGTGGTCTTTATGCTGCTTCCTATGATCCACAATGTACGTCGCGAAGAACACGGCGAAATTCTTGCAGAACTCTCGCACATTATAGAAGCTGGCGGATTACGCCCAATCCTTGATGCCCCAGAATTTACACTGACACAAATTGGGGATGCCCATGCTCGCCTTGCCAGCGGTCAAGCAACAGGGAAAGTCGTGGTGTCAGTTTCTTGATCTGGCTTGCCATCATCATAGGGTTAGGACGCATTGTCGTCCTTCCCTTCCACCAAAAAGTGATGGCTGTCGGACCCTTCTGTGCGTGCTTGCAAGTACGGGGAATAATCCGGATCGGCCATAAAATCAAGCGCGGCGGCTTTGGATGGCCATTCAATGATCACCTGCACGGCGGCATTATCCCCTTCTCCTTCCAAGCGTTCAAAGCTTGATGTTCGCGCCAAATACTGGCCGCCATATTTCGCCACCGCTTTATTGGCATTTTCCACATAATCGGTCATCCAATCATGGGAGGTCGGTGTCACACTAATAACGGAATAATATGCCATACCTATACCTTTCATCGGTCATTGAACAAACGTTCTTTCAATAATATGCCGGATAACCAAAATGTGTGAACTACCGTACAGCACCGTTTTTCTAACCACGTATTATCAGCGTGATTTTTCTTTGAAAGGGTATGACAACAACCATGCAACAGCCTGTTTTTATTCCGATTGATTACGATATATGGTCACGAAAAGAGACCTTTGAACTATTTTCCACCGCGCGTAAATGCACCTTTGATATTGCCGCTAACATCACGGTCACAGCACTCAAGGCCTACAGCCATCAGCAACAGGTGCCATTCTCTACATTAATGACATTTTGCATCAGTCAGGTTATTAACAGTCACCCCAATTTTCGTACCGAAGTGAATGCCGAAGGCACATTAGGCTACTGGGATACCTTACATCCGCTGTATACCATCCCTACGCAAGATGAAGAACGCTTTACGCATGTGATGACGCCGTACACGCCAGACTCCGCAGTCTTTACCGCACGCATGCAGCAGGACACGGTGCAATACGCCACCGCGACAACGCTCTATCCGCAAGCCCCTTTACCTGCCAATATTTTTGCGATAACCACCCTGCCTTGGGTCACGTTTACCAGCATCAGCTATAACGTGTACGGTGACGGTAACTACATGATCCCGTTTGTAACGGTAGGGAAATATCAAGATATGAACGGGCAGCTTCAACTGCCCGTGAGTGTGCAATTCCATCACGCGACTTGCGATGGTTTTCATGCGGGGTTGTTCTTTGAACGGCTACAGGCGGCTATCGACCAATTTGCGGTGTAACCTTTCCCATAGAAAATGAAAAAACAATAGAATACGAAAGAACACGCTGTCGTTGGTGCTCTACATATATGGCACTGCCGGCGTGCTGGTGTCGAGTTTATTATCGGTAAAGGTTTCATGGTAAATCTGCATGAAATCTTCCCGAATACGCTGCTCTAAATGGGTCGCCATTTCTGTCGGACAGAACAACATCACATGCACCAATTGCTCGCCTGTCGGTGTCGTTGAAATGTGTACATGCGGCTCAGAGCCCGGTAAATCGACCCCAGCATGCTTTTCAATCACGCTGTTATAGCGTCGCGCCACCTCAATAAACTCCTCACAGTGCCCTTCGATTTGCTCAATCATCTCTGGCACGATCAAAAACAGGTTCACAAAATCCCTAACCGTGATCGAGAAGCTATGGTAGACATACCGCTTCATGAAATTGAGGTTTTTGACCGGATAGGTGAAGAACATGCTGTTAGGTAAGGTCACCGTTTTACCTGTGAAATGGTATTGGCCGTGGTAAAGATCGATTTCTTGGATCACCGTGGCCATCATATTGTGCTCAATCACCTCGCCGCACACCTTGCCCACTTCGATCCAGTCACCGATACGGAACGAACGCGCACTGGCGCGCTGAATAGAACCGGTAAAACACAAAATGATTTCTTTCGATGCCACCACAATCGCGACCGCAATGGCCGTTAATGACAGCGCAAATTCACTGATCTCTGACTGCCAGAGAATAAACAGGGTGATCACGATAAGGCCGAACGTACCGTTTTTGGTGCGTGACATCCATTTACGTTGATGTTCAGAGATAAACGCCACATCGCCGCGTATCTGTGACAACGCCACACGCCGCAGCAGTAGCACGATCGCCATAAACAATAGGCTTAATATCACTTTATGTGCCATCAGAAAGTTGATGACAATCATTACCTCTTTCACACTTTATCCCTTCTTTACCGCTTAACAGTACCGACCGTCGATATCGGCACCGTTAATACATCTCTCAGTATTGAAACGTAACGTTCCCATACATCTGGCGAGAGATCCACCCGACATCCCGAATTAATGCGCTTTTTCATCTAATGGAATGAAAAATCAACACAATAACCTCACAGGTTCCGCATTATTACTTGCTATCACCTACCCTGCCCATTACCGTATTTGTATACCCTACTGAGTGCTGACCGGTGCCATGAAAAGCTGTGATAAAAACGCTGCAATGAACACGCGCTACCAACCGCTGTTTGATAATGATAATCCTCCCAGTGATATTTTTTTTGGCCACGAGGTCTTTTTACCCAATACCACGACGCCGAATCACAGTCATCCGTGGGGGCAGTTACAGGTGATCAATGGCGGGATTTTGGAACTAAAGGCCGAAAAGAAGCTATTTCTGTCACCATCGCAATACGCGGTTTGGGTGCCTGCAGGGGTACGGCACGAAAGCTACATTCGCCGTAGCCTCAATTACTGCTCCATGAATATTATCGATACGCTGGCCAAACCCTTGCCAGATTACACCTGTTTATTGGAAGTCAGCCCGATCATGGAAGCGATCATCAACGACTTCAAAGCCCGTTGCATTGCCGTACCGGAAACCGAGCAAGATAAACGATTAGCCAATGTGTTGTTAGATCAGGTTTACCAAGCCAAAGAACACGAACAATTTTTGCCATCCAGTAATGACAAACTCTTAAAACCGATTTTGAAAGCAATGGACCACAACCCCACCAACGAAAAATCCCTCAAAGAGTGGGCAGAAGAATTGCACACCACAGAGCGCACCTTGGCGCGCCACTGTCAGGATAAATTGGGAATGAGCTTTACCGAATGGCGTCAGCGACGCAAGTTCCTCTACGCTTTGCATTTACTGCGTAAAGGACTCTCAGTTAAAGAAATTGCCTTAACCTTGGGATACCACCAAGCCTCACCGTTTATTGCCTTGTTTAAACGCCATGCGGCGTGTACCCCAGAGCAGTATCGCCAACGATTCTATCCCCGTAGTGATCCTCACGCTGGCGAACCGAGATAAACGCTCCCTACCGATTGGTCATGCAGGGCCAATTACAAGCAGGATGATAGCGCTTCTTTATCTTCATCCATCTCAATGGTGCGAATTGGCGCGGCGGGCGCCCCCACACACACGGTATTCGCAGGCAGGTCTTTAACCACGACGCTGCCCGCCCCAACCACGACATTATCGCCAATCGTCACGCCCGGACACACGGTGACATTGGCACCCAGCCAGACGTTATGACCAATGGTAATGGCGTGGGCAAATTCCATCCCCGTTGCACGCGCAATCGGATCTAACGGATGTCCCGGTGTCGCAATCACCACACTCGGCGCCAACAGGCAGTTATCACCAATCGTCACAGAAGCACAATCAAGAATGGTGCAACCGTGGTTGGCATAAAACCCCTTACCCACTTTCAGGTTATAACCAAAATCGCAATTAAACGGTGACTCAATCCACGCATCGGTGTCTTGTTGCAGTAACTGATTAATAATAGCCTGACGTGCCGGTTTATCTGTCGGGCAGGTCTGGTTTAACGCAAAGCACAACTTCTTCGCTTGTTGGCGGTCATGCGTCAACGCTGCATCCCATGTTTCATACAGTTCGCCCGCCAACATTTTTTCTTTTTCTGTTTTCACTGTCTCAGTCCTAACAACATGCTAATGCCACGTACATTGATTACTTCACCCCATTATCAAGATCAATGCCTTGAAAAGAGATGGCTTTTTTACGTATATCGGCATTAAAACAATAAAAGGTTAACGGGATCACATTCGGTGAGCCCGCTAAATAGCGGGGAAGGCGACGGGCAAAATAGTGCTTATGCTGTTTTCTTCTCTCTGTCTGTTTCTCAGCGCACAAAACGGATGTTTTTACTATTGTGTGATCATTGTCATTACGCCAAGTGACTGATTTTTTATTCTAAGTATGAGCTAGATCTTAGGATTATTATTTCAAAAATGACGAACATCAAAGTGGAGAATTTCATTTCTGCATTCCCCTAAATTAAGCAAAAAGTTCCTCATTATTCCCTGTTTTGCAGGAAACTTAGAAAGCTTTTCCCTTCTTGATCGCACTAATATGCCTGCGAAGAAAATAATGATAAAACGTCTCCAATTCCTTTGTCGTACTACTAAAAAGGCCAATTGGGGAATATAACCCTACATGGAGCAGCTATGAGCATGCATACAGACGCCATTAATGGCTCACCAAAAAACGTACCCCCTCACGTCAAAGCCGGCATGTCTGAGACGGAATGGAAAAAAGCAATTAAGTTCGACAATGTGGATGTGGGCTGGATCGTGATGAGTATTGGTATGGCCATTGGTGCCGGTATCGTATTCCTTCCTGTTCAAGTGGGTATCATGGGTCTGTGGGTATTCTTGCTCTCTTCCGTGATTGGCTACCCGGCAATGTATCTGTTCCAAAAACTCTTTATTAACACCTTGGCGGAATCGAAAGAATGTAAAGACTACCCGGCCATCATTTCGGGTTACTTAGGTAAAAACTGGGGTGTCGCACTGGGTGTGCTGTACTTCATTATGCTGGTTATTTGGGTACTGGTGTACTCATTGGCGGTCACCAACGACAGTTCTTCATACTTGCACTCTTTCGGTGTGACAGAAGGCCACTTAAATGAAAACATGTTCTACGGCCTAGCGTTGATCTGTGTGCTGTCGTTCATTGGTAGTAAAGGCGAGAAACTGCTGTTTAAACTGTCTGGCTTTATGGCGGTAACGGTACTGTCGCTGGTTGCGGTCATGGGCTTGCTGCTTGTCGGCCGTTGGGACATGGCGAACATCCCTGAAGTGGGCAGCTTCCTGCCGATGCTGAAAGACGCCATTATCACACTACCTTTTACGCTGACATCTATTCTGTTTATTCAATCTCTCAGCCCAATGGTGATTTCTTACCGTTCACACGAAACATCGATTGAAGTCGCTCGCTACAAAGCCAACCGTGCAATGAAAGTGGCGTTCTCTATCCTGTTTGTGGTGGTGTTCTTCTTCGCGGTTTCCTTTACGTTCGCGATTAGCCAAGAGCAAGCGGTAGACGCAATGAACCGTAACGTGTCTGCACTGGCTATCATTGCACACTACTACGCAGGCAGTTGGGCGACGGTAACGGGTATCGTGATCAACATCTTCGCTGTAGTAACGTCATTCTTCGGGGTGTTCTTGGCCTTCCGTGAAGCGTGTAAGGGTCTGGCAATGAACCTACTTCAGCGTAAATACAAAGCAGAAGAGATCAATGAAGACTTGGTAAGTAAAGGCGTGGTGGCCTTCATCATCCTACTGGCTTGGTCTGCGATTGCACTGAATGCCCCTATTCTGTCATTCACGTCTATCTGTAGCCCAGTGTTCGGTATGGTGGGTTGTTTGATTCCGGCTTACCTAGTACACAAAGTACCTGAATTGCACCAGTACAAAGGCATGGCGACGAACTTAATCATCGCAACGGGTATCTTGCTATGTATCTCACCGCTGCTTGCTTTCATCTAAGTGTGAATTAAGTGATATCAACGAACAAGGCCCACCCTGTGTGGGCCTTGTTGTTTCTTCGCCGCCTTATCCCTCACAATCATAACCCGTCTCTTTTGAACCATCAGTTAGCGGTTTTCTCCCCTCTTTTTTTATGCGCTGACATGCCAATCACGTAGACCATTTTTACTATAACGCTCGTCCCAGTCTGGAAATTATTGCGCCACTTCACAGTTCCCCGCTGCCATGAATGTGACCCCGTTAACACTGTTATTTTCGGCCATTTTTCACTGCACTTTGCCACTCAATCTTGACTCGTGAGTCTCTTTTCAAATTTTCATGTTCGTTGCTTTCATCGATCAACAACAAAAAGACGTCGCTCGCACTTATCCATTTTGACGTAAAAAATCCGCACACAAACCACCCCACTATCAATAGCCACTTTTTAGTTAATATCACCACCAGGAAGTAAGATCACATAAACAACCAAAACTAAACACCTGATTTATCTTAAAATCCAGACGTTAAAACCAAAACAATCAAGTGCATGGCGAATTAAGCCTTGTTATATATTGAGAGAGTTACGTACTACCTGTGCTATGAAAAAACGGACTCGGACCTTTGTATACATGTTGGTTCACTTCCGCCCCATTCATCCAAGGCGTTATGTTTGACGTTACGCATGATTGGGCAGAAGGCATATAGACCCGCAAGCGATCATACAGGTTGATAACTCGGCCCAAGGGAATAGCACAAAAACGACATGCACTTTTTTAAAGGAATATTTACATGTTGAAAATGAAACATTTAGCTGTACTCGTGGGCTGTACGCTTGCGACAAGCAGCTTTGCGATGAACATTCAACCTGACCCGGAAAATCCAGGCGGTTTCGTGATTCCTCGCGCAGACATTGAAGCGGCAGAAAAAGCCAAAACCAATGACCCAATGTACGCCGTTTGGGCGAAGGCATTGGAAACCCTAGACAATGCTAAGGTAGAAGCGATCCTGCCTGGCCTTGCTTCTAACCCTGTGAACGTTATTCGTGCTGAGAAAGTTTTCCCTGAAACAGAGTGGGATTTCTTAACCGGCATGGCTGCACCAGAATACACCTATACCCGCTTCCTACGTGCGATTGGTAAATTTCCTGCGTTCTGTGGCGATTACACTGACGGCCGAGATTCGGATGCGATTTGTAAAAAATCCATCATCACGGCGTTTGCGCACTTTGCACAAGAAACCGGTGGTCACATTGCTATCGACAATACATGGGACAACCCTGAAGGCCTAGAAGAGTGGCAGCAGGCGTTGGTTCACGTACGTGAAATGGGTTGGGCAGAAGGCCAACCGGGTTACACCACAGGCTGTGGTGGTAACGATTGGCAAAACCGTAAGTGGCCTTGTGCAGACGGTCAGGGATATTTCGGCCGTGGTGCAAAACAACTTTCTTACCACTTTAACTACGGCGCCTTCTCTGAAGCCATGTACGCCGGTGATGCCACCGTCCTACTGAACAATCCTGCTCTTGTTGCGGATTCTTGGTTGAACCTAGCATCTGCAATCTGGTTCTTCCTCACACCACAGGCACCAAAACCGGCGATGCTGCACGTTATCGACCGTACTTGGACACCGTCTCAGCGTGAAAAAGACGCGGGCATTGGTTACGGCTTCGGTACCACGATCAACGTGATCAACGGTGGTATTGAGTGTGGTGAGCAGAATAAAGACAAAGGTCAACCTGTTAACCGTATCCGTTACTGGGAAGGTCTACAGAATCACTACCAAATCCCTGTGGAAGCCGACGAAGTCAACACCTGTTGGCAGCAGTTGCCATACGGTAGCTTGAACCTAAACGGCGCAACCGATGTGCTGTACACCAACTGGGAAGCTGACTACAAATACCATTCTGACCGTCCTGGCGGTGTATCGTTTGAATGTAAGCTAGTGGGCTACCAAACCGCTTACTCTTCGCTGGTGAAAGGTGACTACGAGAAGTGTGTGACGGATGTCTATGATGCACAAATCAGCTGGCCTGACGTACGTGTCATCGATGGTCCTATTGATCCAGGGCCGGGCCCGGGTCCAGGCCCTGATCCAGATCCGGACCCAAGCGACTTCCCTGCCTGGGAAGCCACTAAAGTGTACACCGGTGGCGACAAAGTGAGCCACAAAGGCGCGAACTACGAAGCCAAGTGGTGGACACAAGGTGACGACCCAACAAAAGCGGGTCCTTGGAAGCAGATTGGCGGCACAACCCCACCTGTTGAACCACCGATTGATCCGCCAGTAGAGCCACCCGTAGACCCAATTCCGCCACCGGTTGAGCCACCAATTGATCCACCTGTCGAGCCACCGGTTGACCCTATTCCGCCACCAGCCGGTGTCACTGAATGGGTTGCAGGCCAAACAAAGGTAAGCAACGGTGACATGGTCACTAACGTAGGTAAATGTTTTGTCGCCAAGAACAACCCTGGCGTTTGGGAATCTCCAACCGCGAGTAACTGGTTCTGGGATGAAGTACCTTGTAGCTAATCAGCCGTTATTCTGATTGATAGACAAAGGGACGCGATTGCGCGTCCCTTTTATTACGACTGAAACTGTTCCCGCAACCAATGCCGCACGGTCAGCACCCCTTCATCTTTGAGCTTTTCTTTGGCACAAATCCAATAAAACGCCTGATGCGGGTTAAGCACCGCCTCACCCACCTGTACCAACATGCCATGTTTAATATCATCTTTGACAAATTGCTGATGGGTAATGAGCACACCTAAGCGCCTAATCGCCGCCTGCACAGCATGAATAGAGGCATGAAAAGACAGATTTTTCTGCTGTTCAGGTACCGCTACATCGTGCGCCTGACACCACACTTCCCAGTCTTTTTGCCGTCTTGGGTGCGTCGCAAAAATTGCCGGATATTGGGCTAACAAGGCCGATAACAAATCACCGGTATCTTGCATTGCATCGTATATGCCATTGGAAACGGTATCCTTTAGCCCTTCTAACAAGTGGGGACTGCACACCATGATCAGGGCATCATCGCCTAACTTTTCGCAATAATCGCCCTGCCATTCGTCCGGCAAACCATGCAATAGCGCGACATCGACCCCTTCATGATCCAAATCGAATACACCCAGAATATTGGAAATACGCACATCAATATGCGGCGCGTAAGCCTGAAAATCCGATACATTGGGGATCCACCAATGCAACGCCAAAGAATGCACCATATTGACGGTCAATCGGTGACTATGGGTTTGACGGGCTATCGACTCACTCGCCTCCACAATTTGAGTGAGTGCGGGTGCCACTTTGCGGTAATACTTTCGACCTTGGGCATTGAGTTCAACCCGCCGCCCAACGCGACGAAATAGCACCACACCCAATTGCGTTTCAAGCGACTTGATGGCCTGACTGACTGCCGAATGACTGACACTCAGATGCTGTGCGGCCTCACTCATGCTACCCAACTCGGCTACCGCCACAAATGCATAAATCGACTTTAATGGAACGAGCTTTCTCATGCTTGATCATCTGTCAGTTTTTCTTATGAATTCCGTAAGTATTACTCGCTTTTTTATCAACGGCAATCTCACTACACTGAGCTTAAAACGTGTATCACAGTACGAGGCACAACCACTTCCTCGACGCAAGAACCCTCACAGAGGAACCCCATGCCCAACGATCTACGAGCCGTTATTTTCATGCTTATCTCCACCTTCAGCCTCTCTCTCAATGGCTTGATGGGGAAAGTGCTCAGCCAAAGTTTTAGCACCGATATCCTGGGTTTTCTTCGCTTTTTCCTGCCTGCACTCATCATGTTAGGCATACTGGCCTATCAAGGTTGGGCCTTCCCGACCCGCAACACAGCGCGCCCTATTATTATTCGTGCGTTATGTGTGGTGGGCAGCCAAATGTGTTTCCTCTATGCATTAACCACGTTAACACTGGTCGAGAGTGTGGTGTTGTTTAGCACTGGTCCTCTATTCATCCCTGTTTTAGAAAAACTGTTATATCGCACGCCCCTGAAAGGCATTACTTTGTTCTGCTTAGGAATGACCTTTTGCGGCGTGATCTTACAAGCGGGCGGAACCGGCGACATGGCGATGCGTCCCGAATTATTGACCGGACTCGCGGCCGGATTGTTCAATGCCTTGTCGCAAGTCACCTTGTTCAAAGGGGCTAAATCCGGCTTGCCGTCAGCAGCAGTGAATGGCTGGTGCTTCCTGCTCGCGGCACTTATCATTGCACCGTTCGCCAGTATGACGACCTTTCAGCAAGGTGGCCTCGTGTTACCCGATGCGCCACTCACTACGGCAGCCATTCTCACCGGCGTCACGGTGCTTGCGCTCAGCATTGCCAGCACGCAAATGTTTCGTGTGATGGCCTATAAACTGGCCCATTCTGGCTCGCAATTATCCCCGCTGATCTTCACCAATTTGGTGTTCGCCTTCATCTGGCAAATCAGCTTTTTCAACGATACCCTCAGCCAAAGCAAAATCTTGGGGATCGGATTAATTGTACTGGCGACGCTGATCAATACCCTTGTTCCACGCTGGCAGGCAAAACAAACGCAGCGTATGGCGTAGTTCGCTTTCAGGTCTGAGCCAATTAACAGATATAAAAAAACGGGTTTCCGAAGAAACCCGTTTGATTTGCTCAATTAGCAATAAAAGTGACTCAAATTAAGGCTTTCACTTTTAGCCCCTATCACGATCAATTTCTAACTGGTAAGCTACTAATGCTTTCTGGTCCCTTTTTAGGTTTTTCTAGACCCATTGTTGATAGCATAGACAAGCCTTTTCCGCTTTCAATAATACCGCCCATGTATGACTTAGTTCCATCCGCGTTCGTAGTCGATGACTGCCCTACGTTCCACTGTGTGAAGAAATCAGCAAGATCATAGTTTGACACGTAAGAAGCACACACCATCAGAAGGTCGCTACCAGATAAGCCTGTGTCGCGAGAGCTACAGTAATTCATCTCAGCATCTCCCTGCACATCACCGCGCGCTTTACGATGCATCAGTTTGAACATATTCCAACCTTGATCTTGGTTGTAAATATCAGGTTTCTTTGTATCTTCTTCATACCAATTATTAATCTGAAAGTGCGTTTCAGCCCAGATCTTCAACTGACCAAACATAACCAAACGTAACCCGGCATCACCATGAGCCCATGCTTTTTCCGGATTTGATGCCAACCAAGCAGGCGCTTTCGTGATATCTTTTTTAATACGATCCATTTCTGGATTAGCATTACGTCCTTCTAACTCTTGCATATATAAAGCAAGAATGTTGTTAGTCACTTCCGTAGACCCCGCCACACTGAACGGTGCTGCTGCCAAGTTATGCCCTACTTCATGCCATAATAACCAGTCATCCACCGCATTGGTTGGAATACTACTTGAGTTCGCATTAAATGAGCTGCTCATTACTGGGTAGCCCGAGTGCGCGGCGCCAATCGATATTTGTACATCATTGACAAAGCGATGACGGAAACCTTTCAACGCATCATAAGTAAATTTACGATGAGCACCATCATCAGTCTCAGCATCACGTCCATAGAAAGCACTCGCCGCATTAGCAAATCGATTCATATCATCAATAAACTGATCTACATTACCAGATGTAACATTCGATACTGGTGTTGTATAAATAAAGTGACCTGTATCAATCTCAGCAATAGGTGCAGTCGCTTCAGAAGGGTGATTTACCCACTCCCCATTTTTGTACCATGCCGCTTTTTCAACGCCATTGATGGTAAATGTTGCCTCTGTATTTTCACCCTGTAACTTATCCAATGGCTTGATATAAATCAGACCACCATAAGGTACTTTAAACGTTGTAGTATCACCTTCATGCTTAAATGACTTCTCCATACGCGGAGGGCGATTCAAGCTAAGTTCGTGTTGTGGTTTACCCGTTAGATCATCCGCCAACATCACAGTAATAGTTGCTTTAACGCTACCGGTTACCGTGATATTTTTAAGTTGCGGAGCCCACATACCCGTTGATTGCATGTTGTTGGCTGTGCCAATTACCGCATTGCCTGCAGTTTCGATTTTGACCGAACCCGATGATGCCGCCCCTGTACCACGCATTGGGTAAGTTGAAGTGTCAACCGTTATGTCATAATCCCAGAACGAACGACCGAGCATAATTCGAGTTAGCGGCATTTCCATATAGTTCAGCGGATAATCAAGGTTCAGTTCTCCATCTTCATTGATCATGCGCTTCGCAACTAGTAGTTCACGCATATCAGTCGGGCAAGTTAAACCAGCTCCATGTTTATTATCTGTATAGCAATTTAGGTATGAGACAAGAGTTTTAAATCCTAGTTCATCTTGAGACGCGGTTTCATCATAAGCATATTGGTTATCATTCCATAACCATACAGACAAATTATCGTATGTTTGGTTTAATTCAACGTTACTTAAACGAACGCCCTCTTTCCCCTCAGTGCGATAATAGATCTCATGATCTGCTAGTGACTGAATATTGTCACCAATATTTGCAGCCTTAATCATACCTTTAACATCGACGCCATAACGGTCATAGTCAGCACGACGGAAATTACCTCTAACCCTATCTCCTGTCCCCTCACGGATTTCGATACAGTTGAACTCATACTGATAAGAGCTCGTGCACAGCGGGGTATCTGCGAAATGTTTCTTTAGTGTAGCAATAGCGCTCGCTTCTTCTTCAGGAGTAGAGACAAAAAACTGAGCGTTCTGCGTCTTACCGTCTTTATCAACATAAGTCGGAATATACAACTCTAATCCAAACATATCGACAGGGCTTGCCCAAGAGGTTGTGCCGTCTTCGTTCACCTCAAACGGAGGTTCACCAGATGCCATATCGTCATATCGCTCAAGAACAACCATTTTCAGGCCATCTTTTACGTGTACGTTAGTTTTTTTCGGCTGACCGCCACACCATTGACCTGAATCACAAAGTGTTTGGTTAGTCGGTAGCACGTTCTCCCCCCCCAGCGAAACACCTGCAGCATCCGCTAAGCGACCAATAGGCTCTGGATTTATCTCCGTGAGACCATCCATAAACACAACGTTACCCCCTTCATTTATATACTCAATGAGGTCAGTCACATCTTGTTGCGTAAGCTTCGGTTGGTTTAAATCAGCCACAATCTCATGCTGACCCGTAACAATCTCATACGCTTGTAGCAATAAGATCGGAGTTGTCTTCGGGGACAATCCTCCAAAACTACCAGTGCTTAATTCCTGAACGCTGCTAAAACCGTAATCGTCACTGACAAAAAAATCATACCGCGTACCATCAACGATGTTCGCTACCGTTATTGCTGCTCGATCAATATTAGTTGCAATAGCAATATTCTCATTTACAGACATCCATTTGAACATATTAGAGAAGAAACGCTTCATATCTCCATTGTCATAGCGGGAGTCTGTTGTAGGATCGGTAATGCCACTTGCTACACACTGTTTCGTTGATTTATTTGGTGTCAATTCATTATGAGAGTTAGCCCAATAGTTATCGGGACAACTCAAGATTGCCGGATACATTGAGCTTCCCATGAACACCACTTTACCATCACCAATTTCACCAGCCGTCACAAATGGGAAACCATAAGTAGTGTTATCACTAGAAACAAAAGGTATTGGTTTAACTTCAATGGTTGGATGTGTGGCGATGTAGGGCTTACCTTCACGTGTCCACGCTTGCGGCTCACCTATAGGTACACGGCGATTGATATCATTACGTGGCATCATCACCGGAAATGCACGGTTAGACATGTTCAACGCACGATATCCTCGCGTAAAACCTGTTGCCCCGTAATAACCATAACTATCATTAAATACGTGGAACATCTTCACATTATTAAATATCGCATTTAATGAATCAGTGACGTAGGTTGAATCCGACAACGCTGAATATACATGTATCGTATCAAAAATAGTTGATTCTTTTTTGTTTAACTCAGAGTCAATTAAAGCCGTTAAACCCTTTTCAAATTGCCCCTCAAATTCATTCGGAATCTGGAATTTAGTGCCTTCAATCACACCACCATTAGGTAAATTTAGATTGATCAATTCATTAATCACGTTTGGATACTGAGCAAAAACAAATTTTACGTCATCAGAAATTTTGACTACATCAGCCCCCATTGAAGGCGCATAACGTTCTAACAATGCCTGAATATTATCTTTACGTATCTTGTTTTCTGTAACATCCGTCAGCTTGAATTCAAATTTATTACCCTTCACCGAGCCGAAATCAAACGTATCAATGCCAAATGTAATCGTATCGCCCCACAAGAATTGAAATAGGCCATACTCATCAGTAATACCACGTGCATTATTTGAATAGAAGCTCACACCAGCAATTGGTTTATTATTTGCGTCCAACAGGCGTGAATGAGTAAGCACTTGAGCTTCAACCGAAGGCTTATATGTTAACGTCTCTTCAGCTGTAGACGATACAAAATCACTGTTCAAATCATTACTGCCACCTGAAACAGCAGGAACAATGGAACCATCAACGTGACTTGACGGCGCATTATCAATTTTATCCGTTGCTTCTTCATCCTTTGACACTAAGTATTCAGCAACAGCTTCATCATCAGATAATTGAGCATAAATTTCTTCAATATCAATACTGTCAATTTCTTGCAAGCAGATCTTATTACCTGCAGGATTGCACGTATTAATTGACTGAAGTACCTTAGTGACATTATCACCATGGACTAATTTCAGGTCAAAAGAAGCGGGCAACAAATCTTTATCTGAACTTTCTTTTATCATTTCAGGGAATGGCGCGACAAAATGTCCAAGGTCAAGAGAACCATATAAACAGTCAAATGGCACACCCTGTTTGACTTCAAAGTTCCCAACCGTTAATTCTTCACCATTACAAGTTACGTTACCTATAATTTGCTTACCAGAAGCTAACAGAGAGCCAATATATATTTGCACAGGAACCACTGGCTTTTTATTTGGCAACACTTCAATCGTAATTTCTTGAGCGGCTACCAGTGAACTATCAGAAACAGTGACAGTAGCAAAAAAGCTGCCATATAGATCTGCAGGTGGCGTTATAATTAAGTCAGTATCTTTTAATGCAACCCAAGAGTAGTCACTAAAAACACCGTATTTTAAAATATCATCTTTATTTTTATCTGACGCTTTAATTGGTACGGTTATCCGATCTCCACTCTTCATCATCACTTCAGGGATTACCTCAATCACCGGCGCATGGTTTACTGCATCTGGATCCACAGGGATCATCGATGTAGCAACCTTCACCACAACTTTGGCTTTTGAAGTCGTCGTACCATCAGATACGGTCACCGTAAACGTGTAGTTACCACTATCTTTTGCTGACGGTGTGAAACGCAACAAACCACTTTGGCTAATTGAGACCCAACTTGGTTGACCGATTAAGCCATAACGCAGCGCATCCCCTTCTTTGTCAGAGGCACGCACTTGCACTTCTTTGGTTTCACCAACACGCAGCTTAATTTCAGTAATAGATGAAATGGATGGTGCAGTGTTTGCTTCCGGCACAACTGGCACTTCTGGTCCCATCGGATGATTATGCTCATCCTTACAACCCACGAGGGCTAAGGTGACTAACGTCGTCAGTAATAATTTTTTATGCATATTGAGCGTTTCGTTATATTTATGATGAAATAGGTTTAGAGTGATGAAAAACACATCTCATGCGTTTCAATCTCGCGTCACTTCAAACCCTAAAAACGGGTTATATAATCGCAGTATACATGCGAACAAACGGCATAAAAATCAGGCTAAAACCATCAAAATAGAGCCATTTACACATTAGCCATACCCATAAGGGATTCGTCAGCGCTTTTACTCTGCAATGTCAGTTATTCGACGCCCAAATACATAAAATAACATTTAAAATCATATCTTTAATTTGTAGGAATTATCCTACGCGCATTTGTGACAATATTTCGACACAGGTCGATAAAAATATATTGTTATACTGATTAAAATTAATCATTGATGTGTGCAAATATCGCAATAAAACGCTCTCTAACACATGTGTGATGTGTCCCTGACGTGACACAAAATACACGGCATAGATTGCATTTCTGATCAAAGCCACTCACAGTGTCGTTATGTTGGCCACACGCTGACACTTAACGCTCAACAAAAACGTTCAACAATAGATGATGCCTCATGAAACGAATCACCTTATTCACCCAGAAAAACTGCCCGCACTGTAAAGATGCCGAACGCTACATGACCGAAAAAGGCTACCCATTCCGCCGTGTGGATGTGGCTTCCCCTAGCGGACGCAAAGAATTTAACCAAACCGGCGCGCGTTCAGTGCCGGTTCTCAAGGTCGGTGATCGTGTATTGATTGGCTGGAACATGAAGCAATTTGAAAATCAGCTACGCGCGAAAGACTAAGTCTGCACGGTTCATACACGGCGAATGCATAAACAACGTGTACAAAAATGACGAGAATAAAAAAGCGGCCTCAGGATTACCCCTGAGGCCGCTTTCTGTTTAAGGCGCTCTCTGTTTACAGGCTAACTACTGATTCAGCCTTTACTGCTGACTATCAAAAACGTACGCGAAATGTTTTAGCCTGACACGGACGCAGCGCACCGAAGTGACATGCTGTCGTGTTCTGCTCGTCCAGCGCCACTTCATCCATGCGTGTTTCCACCCACTCAGTAACTGGTTGGCTAAAGGCCATACCATCGGTCAACGTGGTAGTTTCAGATGGGTTGTACACACGTAGAATCAAGGCGTTTTCATCTTCGGCTTTTTTCAGCACACTCAGTACCGCACCGGTCATGTCTTTGTTCAGCAGTGAATACGTTAACGGCAGATCCTGTTTGCCCACGTTCAGCTTCATCGCGTTATACGGGATCTTGTTGTAGCAAACAATTGGCGTCACGTTGTCACGCGCTTCAGCCATGATGTTGGCATCAATGTGGTTGCCCGCAAAACCAAACAGGGTGAAGTGACACACCAACTTGCCACGTACCTGCGAATCTGGCGTTGGGATCTTGATGCCAGAAGGACGCCCCGGACGCAGCAACAGGTTTTCTTTACCCAGTACCCCGATACCACGGAATAGCGTCAGTGCCAGCGAGTCTTTCTTGTCGCCGTCCTGTGACGCAATCACTTCAAACTCACGCAAGCCGTTCGACATGATTGCCATACCCGCTTTACCATTTTCCAGCGCTGCAAAGTTCATCAGCTGATAAACCGGCACGGGCGCTTCTTTCCAGCCCTCGGCTTCCCAGTTAGCCATTTCGCTGTCATCGACTGAACGGGTGATCAAACCAAACTGGTTATCGGCCACCACCGTTTCAGGGGTAAATGGCGTTGGGATCAACACACGTAAGCGGTGATCGTCGGCTTGGTTATCCAGCTCCATGCGTACTTCAATGCGGCGTGTGCCGGCTTTCAGTACCACCTGACACTGCACGTCAACGTAACCATCTTGGTTGCTGCGAGTTTCACGGGCTACCAAGTTGTCTGGCACCGCCATACGCAGTGCAATGTTAGCCACTGACTGGAAGCCTTCTTCGATGATTTCCGTTGTTGCCGCAAATTCATCCGAGTACAGCAACCATTCCTGACGTGATGGCGAGTAGTCGTATTCATCGCCGTCGTCAGAGCCGTCTTCCAAACGCAATACCTGATCAAACGTCTGCTCAGTCTCTTTATCAAAGATGCTCAGCGTGCCGTTTGCATTCACGGTGATACGGTAATATTCGTTTTCCATACACTCTGCAGTGGTGGCTGGCGCTTTCACAACGCCGTCGCGGTTGCCTTCAATGTGCAGAGTGGTGAAGCCCATTGCCGGTACTGGGTGCTTGATCTGAATATCAAACTCCATAAACGGATCGTAGTTACCGTAATGCACGATTTGACGGTCCACTTTACCCGGGTCAATTTCACGCTTGTCCTGAATAAAGTATTCCACTGGGTTGCCGTGCTCATCAAACAACGAGAAGCTCTGCGCACGAATGGTAATGGTGGTGTTGACCACGTCTTCACGGGCATACGGAGACAAATTGAACAGCGCCAATTTATCGCAGCCTTCGCGTGCAGGCATGTGATCAACAATTTTACGCTTGTAGAAGTTGATCAGGTTAGTCGCCATGTCATCCGCCAAAATGTAGCGATTCAAAATCTCAGCATGCACTTTGTCTGAACAACAACAGCCGATAGAATCGTGAGCATGGTTCTTCATGCTCTCTTTCCACATTTTCTCAATCAGACCGTGGTGGTATTCAAAGCCCAGTGTCCACGCAATGGCTGCCAATGGCTCAAGAATATTGACGATCTTGTTTTCCACTTCGGCGTGGATCAGTTTGATGTCCATACGCGTCGAAGAAATGGTACGGTGAACACGCATGTATTTACCGTCATTGAATTCGCCTTTTACCGTGTCTAGCTGATCGCGAACGGCTTCAATGCGCTCAAACACTTCTTCGTAGCGGCTCATCAGGAACTCGCGATCCGGGTAGATCTCGCGCAGCGTATCCATCACCTCAAAGATATTGTTCTGGATCGGCATCTGATCGTGACCATTTGGCAACAGGATATCTTTGGTCACTGACGGTTTTTCTAGTACTGGGAAGTATTTATCCAAACGGTCACGCAGGCCCGCTTCGTCTTCCGGCAGGTATTTACCGATCGCGTAACCCAATGGCAGCACCTGTGCGGTGACTTCACTGCCATCGTTACTTTGCCAGATAAACTCAGTTTTATCGGTACCGTGACGCTCTGAACAACCCCGCCAGAACATAGCGCGATCAATACCAAAGCCGTTATAAATCATTGGCAACTGTGAGCTCATCGAGAAAGAATCTGGCAGGTAACCAATCTTCATTGGCTCACCAAAGTTCAAACAATCGCGCATGCCGTACAGCATGTTGCGCACAATAGATTCACCGGAAACCTGCATGGTGTCAGTTTGTGAGTACCATGGGCCGATGATCAGTTTGCCTGCCTGCACCTGCGCACGCACGCGCTCGGTGTTTTCGGGTTTGATGGCGAAGTAGTCTTCCAGTACGGCGGTTTGGCCATCCAACACATAGAATTTGTAATCCGGATCTGACTCAAGACGAGCCAATATTTCTTCCATGTTATTCACGAGCAGAATGCGTGACTCTTCCGTCGTGAAATACCATTCACGGTCCCAGTGCATGTGTGGAGTAATATGAACGCGAGATGTAGCCATAATCTTTTTACCTGAATTTTGCTTTATGGTCGGACGCACGGCGTGTGCTCCCGACAAGAGTGTGTCGCCGGAGAAGTTATTGCCCTCCGACGGTGTAAATACTGTGACGTAACGTTACGCAGCGTGCTGGTCGTGCGTGCCTAGCGGTGTACTGATGTTGCTAGGCACACTGCACGGTTGGATTACGCGTCAGCGGTCACTTTAAAGGTGCCCTTTTTTGCCGCATGGGCCCGCCAGCCAATCAACATCACGGTAGAAATTGCCGCGCCAATCAACGCTGCGCCCAACCAGATACCGGCTGCCATGAAGCTACCAATGCCTGCATCGTGCAGAAGGAACATAGAGAAGATCCCCGCCCCAGGTGTAGACAGGCCAATACCCGCTGCACCCACGATGGCACCTGTCACGACAGAGCCTGCCAAGAACGAGCCGATAACGCGGATAGGATCTTCAATCGCCATTGGGATGGCACCTTCGGTGATACCCGCTAAGCCCAATAGCCACGTGGATTTACCGGTTTCAATTTCAAAGTCTTTAAACAAACGTGGTGCCAACATGGTGGATGCCGTTACTGTGAAGGCCGATACCATTTTGACTGAGCCGAAAATCGCATACGGACCGTACACACCGTTTGCCATCGCGCCCAAACAGAACGCATACGCAGCCTTGTTCACCGGGCCACCCAAGTCAAATGACACGAACAGACCGATGATGGCGCCCAATAGCAAGGCGTTAGAGCCTGACAAGCCGTTTAGCCAATCCGTCAAACCTTGGTTCAGCATCGCCACTGGCTTACCAATGACAAACAGCATCAAGCTGCCCACCACCAAGGTGCCAATCACCGGGTAGAGGTAGAACGTCAAAAAGCCGTTAAATGCAGGGCTAAGGCGCACGTTCTCTTTCACCCAGCGCATCACGTAACCGGCAATCAAACCGCCCACGACACCGCCAAGGAAACCCGAACCAATCATGTTCGCCGCTAAGCCCGCTGCAAAACCTGGCCCTAACGCCGGTTTATCAGCCAAGGAGTACGCGGTGTAAGCCGCCAGTACCGGTACCATCAAGGTACCCAGCAAGCCGCCACCCAGTTTGCGGTACATGTTCAGCCATGAACCGTCTTGTGCGTACAAGTCTTGCAAATCAAAAATTTGTGCCAACAATACCGCCACAGCCAGTACCGTACCGCCTGCCACAATCAATGGCACCGCAAACGAAATACCGCTCAACAAGGCTTGTTTCAGCTCTGTTTTTAGTGGCATTTTTTTCGGTTTGTCTTCCGTGGCTACGGCGGCTTCACTTCTGCCGCGTTTTGACGCTTCCATTGCATCATTCAAAATACGCTCTGCATGACGAATTGGCTCGGCGACAGGGGTTTCAACACGAGGAATGCCGTTGAAGCGTTCGATTTCTTTAATCGCCACTTCTGCTGCAAATACCACTGCCACTGCATTATTGAGTTGATCCGCCGTTAAACGGCCTTCAATCCCGTTTGCGCCTTGCTTTTCCACATGGACATTAATACCCATTTTCTTACCGGCTTTTTCCAGGTATTCCGCCGCCATATAGGTATGCGCGATCCCCGCCGGACACGCCGTCACACAGACAATCGTCGGTGCATCGGCTAAATTTGTATTACCATTGTCTGGTTTAGCTTCTGACTCCGCATTGCCATCCAGCAGCGCCATCAGCTCCTCTGGTGTTTGTGCATTCAGTACCGCTTCACGCACATCATCGTCCACCAGCGTGGTTGTCAGTTCGGTCAGCAAATGCATGTGGGTGGAACCCGCTTCTGCATTCGGAATGGCGATCAAAAAGACCAGATTGACGTCTTCGTCTTCATCAATCCCTTTCCACTTCAAGTCTTGCTTTAATGTCGCCACGGCAAAACCGGCCTCTTTCACCGCATCCGTTTTACCGTGTGGGACTGCCAGGCCTTCACCTAATGCGGTTGGGCCTTGCTCCTCGCGGGCAAACACGGCGTCTAGGTAGGCTTGCTTATCGTGCAATTTGCCTTGCTGGTCGAGCTTCTCCGCCAGCGCATGGATTGCTGCTTCACGACTGTCAAACGTCGTGTTGATAGCAATCAACGACTTGTGGGTAAGGGTCGTCAGTTTCATCGTCATCCTCTGTACCGTCATCCTGATGGGCGTGGGTCGCCCTTAGTTGTATTAATACAAATATAATACGTATCTAGCATGAGGACTTCTGTGACCTTTTTCACGATTTCTTACAGATAGGTATTATTGTTGTATTATCTTGTTGCCTCGGTTGTATATGACAACTTTGAATTAAGGCGATAAATCGGTAAAATGTTTACCAAATAATGAGTAATTACTAGATAACGACACGCTTGCGCGCAAGATCCTGCGCCGCTTAAGGAGAGAAACATGGCACGCCTGCCTATGTATCGTCAGATCGCAGAAGCCATCAAAGCCAAGATCCAGTCCGGTGAATACTTGCCGGGTGAGGCGCTACCGACCGAAGCACAATTACGCGAAGCGCATTCGGTCAGTCGTGTGACGGTTCGCCAAGCCTTAAAACTGTTGATTGAACAAAACGTACTGGAAAGCATTCAAGGTAGCGGGACCTATGTAAAGGACAACAAGGTCAACTACGACATGTATCAGTACAGCAGTTTTGAAGAAAAACTCAGCCACCTGAATGTCAAAACGCACAGCGACATTTTGGCCTTTGAGATCACCGCGCCTTCGCAAGCCATTTCCGAAGCGTTAGAAATTGCCCCTAATGAGCGTATTTTTTACGTCAAGCGCGTGCGTTTTATTGATGACAACCCCGTCACGCTGGAAGAAACCTGGCTACCCTTGTCCTTGTTCCCGGATCTCAGCTACGAGGTCATGCAGGGCTCAAAATATGAGTACATTGAAGGCACCAAGAAGATGGTGATCGACCGCAGTGAGCAGGAAATCATACCGGTCTTGCCGCCGGAAGAAGTGGTGAAGCAATTGGGAATTCCCGCCGAGCAACCGATCATCGAGAAAATCACCAAAGGTTACTTGGCTGATGGCACGGTGTTTGAGTACAGCCGTAACTACTTTAAATCGTCAGACTACAAATTTACTTTGGTGGCCAAACGTAATCGCCACTACTAAATACGTTCCTGATGTAAGCACCGTGAATACACCGAGTACATAAAGACACCTTGTACATAAAAACACCTATACACGCCTCGTGTTATGCCGTAATGAGAGCTTGTGATGACAGAATTTGAAAAGATGATGAATGGTATGATTTTCGATGGTGAAGACGCCGAAATTCAAGCCGTTCGTGCAAACGCTTACCCGCTAAAAGTCGCGATTAACCAACACCCCGGCGATGCGCCACGTGAACTGGCAGAGCAGCTTCTCGGCTCGTTTGGTGAAGACAGCCATATCCTGCCGCCGTTCCTGTGTGAGTTCGGAAAAACCATCCACATTGGTGCCCATACCTTCATTAATATGGGTGCGACCATGCTGGATAACGCCGAGATCCGTATTGGTGATCACGTGTTAATTGGCCCTAACGTACAATTTTACACGCCAACCCATTCACTGGATTACCAAAGCCGTGAACGTTGGGAAACCTTCTGTAAGCCGATTGTGGTGGAAAACAATGTGTGGATTGGTGGCCATGTGGTGATTTGCCAAGGCGTGACGGTTGGCGCGCGCTCTGTGGTTGCCGCAAACAGCACAGTCACACGAGATGTGCCGCCCGATACACTGGTTGCAGGTTCACCGGCTAAGGTGATCCGCCAACTTACCCATGAAGATCGCGAACACGCAGCCAAGCCATAAACCGTATTGAGCGCTTCGTGTCTCCCTGATCGTGATCGCTCAGACAACTTGATGAAAATTGCTGCGTATTCCCCAGGGTTTCACGGTAATTTTCATCACCTCTACACCTTTCATTGCCAATCTTTCCTATAGTTATACTACAGCGCTCATATAGGAGAGGCACATTATGGCAACGGGTTTGTTTCTGTTTCAACACGATCTTCGCCTGCACGATAACACCGCATTAATGCTGGCCGCCTCTGAGATGGATCACCTGATTTGTGTCTATTGCCTGCCTTGTGAACGCGCGAACAGTTACCCCTACCGCATTCAAACGTACGGCCAACCTCGCATGCAATTCCTCCTGCAATCTTTGCAGGCTTTAAGCGAGCAACTGGCTACGCGAGACCAATATCTGCATGTACTGCTAGAGCATCCACTCAATATTTTGCCTACCCTGATCACCCAGCATAATATTGCCGCCATCTATTGCAGTGAACATCCCGGTGTGTATGAGCAACGTGTTTGGCAAACACTGCAAGGACGCTATCCCTATTTACCCTTCAAACAAGTGGCGACACACACCCTGTTTGACCGCACAGAACTGCCGTTTAACGTGGCAGATCTGCCAGCGACGTTTTCACAATTTCGTAAGCAGGTTGAGCACTTGCCAATCAATCACGCTACGGAGCCATTAAACAAACTACCGCCACGCCCGCACCACAGTCATCAGTTTGATGTGCTGACGCCCATTTTACATTCGGCCACAGATTCCCCTTTCAAGGGGGGAGAATCCGCTGGGTTAACCCACCTTGACGATTATTTTTCGTCTACCCATCCCAGCCATTACAAGGAAACCCGCAATGCGCTGGACGGTTGGTCAGCCTCCACCAAATTCTCACCTTGGCTGGCCGTCGGGTGCGTTTCGCCACGGTTAATTTTGGATCGGCTTGATGTCTACGAGCAGGAGGTTGAGAGCAATGCCTCGACAGGATGGATCAAGTTCGAATTGTTATGGCGAGAATATTTCCAGTGGTATGCCCACCAGCACGGTACCAAACTGTTCGCATTTGGCGGGATAAAGAAAAAGAGCCCTATCACCGCCTTTTATCCCGAGCGTTTTCGTCGTTGGTGCGAAGGAAACACCCCTTATCCGCTCGTGAATGCCCTGATGAATGAACTCAAAGCAACAGGCTACATGTCCAACCGAGGCCGACAAATCGTCGCCAGCTGTCTGGTGAATGAACTCAGTGTCGATTGGCGTTATGGGGCAGGCTATTTTGAGCAACACTTGCTGGATTACGATACCGCATCAAACTGGGGCAATTGGCAATACTTAGCTGGTGTCGGTGCTGATCCGGTTCCGCAGCGTCATTTTGATCTGCAAAAACAAACAGAGCAGTTCGACCCAAATGGGGACTTCATTCGTAAGTGGGGCGGGAATAACCATGATGGTAATTTAGATTCCGTGGATGCAGCAGACTGGCCCATTTGGTAACCCGATGCAACTGTAATGGCTTCATACCACAATAAATGAAGCCATTATTCATATCTAAGTACATACAAATACGCACTGAAAAAGCCGAGATCAATAATACCCAGATTTTAAGGGTGGATAAAAGAACAACACGATAATGAATTTTCAATTTTCAACGCTCATTAAGGAGCCCGCAATGAAGTGCAGCAAGCACATTGAAGCGCACGAATAAAACGTCACTTTATTCAGAAACTGTTTTATTTCTCTATTTATCACTGTCGCATCTGCAAAACAACAATGACGATTCACCGTAGAAAATGATGCATTGCTTCAGCTATTCACAAAATAATAGATCACAAATGCTTTACTATTATTATTCGGCCTTATATACCGCTGGCATGATCCGCCATATATTGCCGAGGGGTAAACCCCACCTGCCGCTTAAACACTTTACAGAAATAACTGACATCCGAAAAACCGACCTCTTCGGCAATGTCACTCAACCGGTGCGAAGAATGGCGTAATCGCCAACGTGCGTGATCCATCCGCATGGTCAGCCAATACTGACTGGCCGTGATCGCAAATTCCGTCATAAACAGCCGATCGAGCTGGCGTCGGCAGACACCTAATTCGGCGGCAAGCTGATCCGTCGTTTGTTTTTGATTCAGGTAATGGTGCATCAGCACAATCGCTCGCTGCACATGCCGACTGCTGTCTGCACGCGCCGTCATCACATCATCAAACGATTGAATCGCGTGCTGTGGCGGGCGCACAGTATCCACCAGCATGTCCGCCAAACCTTTTACCGCTTTATTGTAGCCACAATGCCGAGACACTAACGCGACAGCCAGTTCAATCGCGGCCGCGCCCCCGACACAACTTATCCGCTTGCCATCAATACAAAATAGCTGCTCCGGCTGTACAGTCACACCAGGGAAAGCGTGTTCAAACTCCGGCACATGCCGCCAATGCACCGCCACCTTACGTTGTTCCAATAAACCGATCGCCGCAAACAAAAACGTCGCATTATCGACACTGACTAACGTCAAGCCCTTTGCCGCCGCTCGGCGTAAAAATGCTTTATACGTAGGCGCTTGTGTTATACACGCTTGCGCACTGCGGCCACCAAACACCACCACGTAGTCATAGTGTTCCAAGGTGGTGTCATCCAACCCTGTCGGCACGTCAATGGTCACGCCACTGCTGGAAAGCAACGCTCCCGCTTTCTCACCCGCGATAGTCCACTGGCAATATTTTTGCTGGCTATGATCTTCTTCATCGGCAGAGAAACGTAATTTATCGAGAAACCCACCAAACGGCAGCAAATTAAACTGTGGCATCGGTAGCAACAGAAAACGCACATCCGGCTGAACGCTGGGTTTTGATGTTAGCGCAGAGGCCTGCGTAAAAGGAGAAGTCGAGGAAAAAGGCATAATAGGCAATCACAGCACTGACAGGGAATGTCCAAATTTTACCAGACTTAGTCTAAATCACCTCTCAAAATTGTCGTCTGTGCGCTCTATACTCCCTGCCAATTCAATTTCCTCTTTTTAATTAAGGCTTCTTCAATGTCTCTTGAAGCTTGGTTTCTTTACCTTTTTGCGGTGACTGGCTTAGCATGTGCACCGGGACCCAATGGCATGCTGGCACTCAGCCATGGGGTGATGTATGGACGCAAGAAAGTGCTAGCCACCATTTGTGGCGGTGTCTCTGGATTTATCTTGGTGATTGCTTTGTCGATGTTTGGCATCGGCTCACTGATGATGGCCTCGTCCCATGTATTAACCGTGTTCAAATGGCTCGGTGGCGCATACCTGATTTACTTAGGGATTCAACTTTGGCGCTCACCGGCGATTCAGTTAAATCAAGACACCCGTGTTGACGATAAAGGCAACGTGGCGCGTTACCGCCAAGGCTTACTGGCCGCGATTTCCAATCCCAAAGTACTGCTGTTCTTTGGGGCTTTCCTGCCACAGTTCATGAATACCGAGCAGCCATTATGGCTACAGTTCGTGATTCTGGCTGGCACGTTTGCCGTGGTGGAATTCTGTGTCGAGTTCATGGTGGCGTGCATCGCACACCAACTGCGCCCTTGGCTAGAGAAAAGTGGCCAACGTTTTAACCGTGGTTGTGGCACTGTCTTCGCGCTACTCGGTGCAAGCCTGCCGTTAAGTCAGTGATCGGTTAATCAGTCATAAAGACTGACGCCATATCACGTTTACCCTCTTTGTGCGGGTCCGCAATACGGAACTGACGGAAATGGAACCTGCGGGTCCGCACATCACTCCCCTCTATTTGTTCCAATATCATGAAGCGTGATTAAAACATCAGCATCAAAGCGCGATCTCTCCCCCAATCTGATGATCTCACACGTGCCGTGTCTCATCAGACATACCTGCAGACCAGACGAAACCCGATATACTTATACCCATCTTAATTTTTGAACCCCATCCCCGTCTCAAATACGCATTAAGGAAGATATCACTAGCAACGGCAGCTAGTCGTAGATTGAGTACTATGCAAAGACGTGATAACTAGGTGTAATATGTCTCAGTCTCTCATTGTCAAATACACGTTCTCGGCCCTGTTCACCACCCTGCTCTTTGGCTGTAGCAGCACACCCGATGAACCGCGGCGTGCTGGGGATTACAGCATGCTCGACTCCACCCAAAGCTTCATCGACCTCAACGACACCCGCCGTAATGGGGCGATTGTCGATAAAGGCACGTTTTACCCCAAAGATACTTACGCCTTTGCTTACCGGTATTGCTCAACGGGGGAAGACAGCGCCCAGCGCGACATCGCGGAATACCACACGTTGGCCAAACGGGTGTGTGATGCCAACAACGGTAGCTTAATTCACCAAAAAACGGCCACTTGGTGTGTGGCTAATCCCAACACGGTCAATGAAATGCCGTTGTTCTCAGCGCGGATTTCCAGCACGGATTTATGGGCCGATTTGTGTTTAGACGGCCCCTTTGTCACCCTGCGATTGAATGAAAATGCCTATACGCTCGATGGCGAATGGCGAGAGGCGGCACAAATTCTGGGCTATCAACCGTATGCCGCACACCGACAATTAGTCCCAAACGCAACCGTTGATACGCCGCTGCATAACACCCCACAGCCAACGGCCGCGCCGAAACCGTGGAGCAATGAAAGCCAATATATTTACTCCAACATTGGCACAACAGTGTGTTATTACGACCAGAACAAAACCAGTCCGATGGGGCACACCTACCGCGGACAGGTTTACAGTGTAAAAGAAGGATTAGTCAAAGTGCTGACCCGAGAGAAGATCAAAGGGGACATTCGCACCGCCCCCGTCTGGGAGCAAATCAGTTGGCACGACAAAGCCTTTATTACGGCACCAGCCAGTGCATGGTTTGTCTGCGAAAGCTAAATAGCAGACATAAAAAAGCTAGCGACACCAGCGCTAGCTTTTTTGATCATCCTATGCTGACCCCAATACAGTTATGAGGCGCGGGCAAATACCGCATTATTCGCCGGCAATGGGTACACCTTATGAATAGACAACGTACTCACCGATTTACGCTTGTTATTAAGCATAATGTGGCAACCTTCCATCACAAGGCCAAAGGCCATCGCAAAATAGACATAACCCTTGTTGACATGAATCGCAAAGCCTTCTGCCATTAACAGACCACCCAACAGCACAAGGAACAACAGCGCCAGTGTTTTTAGGCCCGGATAACGGATAACCGCATCATTGATTTTCTCTGCACACAACACCATCACCACGGCAGACGCCAAAATCGCCGCGACCATTATTGGCACTTCATCGGTCAAACCCACCGCCGTGATCACCGAGTCCATTGAGAAGACCGCATCTACCGCGACAATCTGCAACAGTACCAAGGCAATGCCGGTGCGCACTTTGCTCGCGTGGGCTTCTTCATTATGGGTTAACCACAGCCACAGTTCTTTCAGGCTTTTCGCCAACAAGAAGCCGCCACCCGCAATCATGATCAAATCACGGCCGGTAAAGCTGTAATTCATCACACTCAGCAACGGTTGCGTCAGTGACATCACCCAACTGATCGAGAAGACAAGGACAATACGTGCCATCACCGCCAAACCGATACCCAAATTACGGGCCAGTTTACGCTGATGCGCAGGCAAACGTTCACAAAGTACAGAGATGAACACGATGTTATCAACACCTAACACAATTTCTAGGGCAAACAACGTGGCAAAGATAACCCAGGTTTCGGGCTGCATGAAAAGGTCAATCATGATGTGTGCTCCATAAACATAGAGCAAGAAGACGTGAAGCAAGAAGCGCAGACAAATGTCATTCGACTAAAGGGGTCGTCCATTTAACGTTAAAACCTCATATAACTTAGGAGACATGAGTAAATCACCCCCGCTGTTTTCCAGCAATCAGCAGAATGTAAGTAAATGTAACAGGCTGGAATTATGTAAAAATATGAACAAATCACCTGCTGTACATGTATTTCACACCTTCCAGTTATGCACTATCTATTCATTTTTTGTATTGATTTGTATTTTTCCCATTTCGGGGCATCACATCCAGACAAAAAATGACTTTGTTCATTACATCACCACCCCGAAACACCATGAAATATGTATGAGTGAATATTTCATTTTATAAAATATCATGAATAGTGAATTTACAAATAAGGCAAAACACGTGCTAGAAAAATGATTCTAGTCATTTAATTTCGTTTCACCGCCCATTACATTCCCTCTTAGAATAGGTCTGTCGAAAAGTGTCATTTAATGACTTTTTAATCGACCTCTTTGTGAGCATAAATAATCAAAAATATAAATATTCATTCATTATGGGAACCATATGAAGAGCTGGATTAACGAAGCAATCTTGTCGCCAATGAAGCGCCGAACCTTCATGAAATGGGGTGCGGCAGTGGGCGGTACTACCGCTGCCGTTGGCATGGGACTACCTCTAAAAGCTGCAGCGGCAGAGACAGTTGCTACCCAAGACGGTGAGATCAAAACCGTTTGGTCTGCATGTATGGTTAACTGTGGTAGCCGTTGTGCACTGCGTGTACACACTAAAGACGGTGTGATCACGCAAATCGAAACCGACAACCGTGGTGATGACAACGGCGAATTTGGTACGCACCAGATCCGTGCGTGTCTGCGTGGCCGTTCTATCAAGCACCGCGTATACAACCCTGACCGCCTGAAATACCCAATGAAGCGTGTGGGCGAACGTGGCGAAGGCCGCTTCGAGCGCATCAGCTGGGACGAAGCGATGGATCTGATGGCGGACAAGCTAAAGTACACCATCAAAGAATACGGTAACGACTCTATTTTCATTACTTACGGTTCAGGTACCCAAGGCTACCGTACCGATGGTAAAGACTGCTTCAAGCGTCTGTTCAACATGATGGGCGGCTTCCTGGATTACTACGGTAACTACAGCTGGGGCCAGATCATGTTTGCCCTGCCGTTCACGTACGGCGACAAAAAAGCAGCGGCTTACGGTTCTTACACCACTGAAATCGAAAACGCTGAATTGTTGGTGATGTTCGGTTACAACCCGGCTGAAACTCGTATGAGTGGCGGTGGTGAAATCCACGAGCACATTAACGCACAGCGTAAAAACAACGTACGTACCATCATCATCGATCCACGTTACACCGACACTATGTTGGGTAAAGAAGATGAGTGGCTACCGATCCGTCCGGGTACCGATGCGGCACTGGTAGAAGGTATCGCGTACGTACTGATCACTGAAAACTTGGTGGATCAGGCCTTCTTGGACAAATACTGCCAAGGCTATGACGAAAAAACCCTTCCTGCTAGCGCACCAAAGAATGGTCACTACAAGGCACACATTCTAGGTCAAGGCCCTGATGGTATCGCGAAAACCCCTGAGTGGGCGGCGGATATCACCGGTATCCCTGCGAAGAAAATTCAGCAACTTGCACGTGAAATTGGTACGGCTAAACCGTGTTTCATCACTCAAGGTACGGGTATCCAGCGTCAGGCAAACGGCGAGCAGGCTTCGCGTGCCATCGTTATGCTACCTATCCTGACCGGTAACATCGGTCTGCCAGGTACCAACACCGGCGACATGCCAGCGAACTACGGCTACCCAGCACCGCGTATCCCTGTGGGTACTAACCCTGTTCAGGTAAAAGTGCCGTTCTTCAAATGGAGTGATGCAATTTGGCGTCACGAAGAGATGACGAACAAAACGGACGGTATTCAGGGTGACGAGCGTATGCGTACGCCAATCAAGTTCATCCTTGCTTACTCAGGTAACGTACTGATGAACCAGCACGCGGATCTGAACCGTCAGGCTGAAATCATCAAAGATGAGTCACTGGCTGAGTTCATCGTGGTGTGTGATAACCACATGACCGCATCTGCCCGTTACGCTGACCTGCTACTGCCAGATGTCACCACTATCGAAAACAACGAAGTGAGCTCTGACGGTTACTCTTCAGGTTCTATGGCGGGTCTGTGGCCGCTGGTACGTGCTATCGAGCCATTGTACGAAACACGCAGCGCGTACCAAATGTGTGCGGAGCTGTCTAAACGCTTTGATCTGTACGAAGAGTACACCGAAGGCCGTAACCGCGATCAGTGGCTGGAATACTTGTATGCCGAGCGCATGAAGCAAGATCCAAACATTCCTTCGCTGGACGATCTGCGTAAAAACGGTCCTTACACCGTGGTCGCGCCAAAAGAAGGCCGTATCGCGCTGGAAGATTTCCGTAACGATCCTGAAGCGAACCCAGTGGGCACCCCGTCTGGCCGTATCGAGATCTACTCGACCAAGCTAGAAACTATTGCCAAAGAGTGGGATATCAAAGACGGTGATGTGATCACACCGCTGCCACAGTACGTGACCACATGGGAAAGCCACTTGGATCCAAAGACTGAGCAGTTCCCGTTACAACTATTTGGTTACCACACCAAAGGCCGTACTCACTCAACGTACCACAACATTCCGTGGCTACGTGAAGTGGTATTCGACGGTATTTGGATGAACCCGATGGATGCGGCAAAACGCAACCTGAAGAGCGGCGATTTCGTGAAAGTCTTCAATGACCGTGGTGAGATCCGTGTTGCAATCAAAGTCACTCCGCGCATCATGCCGGGCGTAACAGCACTGGGCCAAGGTGCTTGGTATAGCCCAGATAAGAAAGGCGTAGACCAAGGCGGTTGTATCAACTCGCTAACGTCACAACGTGCAACCCCGTTATCGAAAGGTAACGCACAGCACACCATTCTTGTTGAAGTTGCTAAAGCGTAAGGAAAATAACAAATGACTCAATACGGTTTCCACGTTGATACCAGCAAGTGTACTGGTTGCAAAACGTGTCAGGTGTCTTGTAAAGACAAAAGCGATCTCCCTGTTGGCGTAAACTGGCGTCGTGTGTACGAATACGCAGGCGGTGACTGGGTACAGCACGAAGACGGCACCTTCTCGAATGACGTTTTCGCGTACTACATGTCTATCAGCTGTAACCACTGCAGCAACCCGGCGTGTACCAAAGCGTGTCCAACCGGTGCGATGCACAAGCGTGAAGAAGACGGCCTTGTGGTCGTGAACGAAGACGTGTGTGTGGGTTGTCGCTACTGTGAAATGGCGTGTCCTTACGGCGCACCGCAGTACAACCCTGAGAAAAAACACATGACCAAGTGTGACGGCTGTTACGAGCGTATCGGCACCGGTCAAGATCCTGTGTGTGTGGAATCATGTCCACTGCGTGCGATTGATTTCGGTCCAATCGAAGAACTACGTGCAAAATTTGGTGACCGTGCAGATATCGCACCCTTGCCTGATCCACGTTTAACCAGCCCTAACCTTATTATCAGCACTTGTTCTAACAGCAAGCTGACTGGCGATAAGAAAGGATCGATCCAGAACCCAACGGAGGTGGGTGCATGAGCCAGTTATCATTAGTCTTCTTTACCGTACTGGCACAAAGTGCTGTCGGTATGTTCATCGCACTTGGCCTGATTGAGCTGTTCTTCAAGCCAAACAACAAAGCGATGACGCGCAGCTTCATGGCGGTATTTGTACTGCTAGGTGTGGGTGCTATCGCATCGGTTACACACCTGGGTCAGCCGTTCCGTATGTTCAACGTGATGTTTGGTCTGGCACACGGCAGTGCGCTAAGCCTTGAAATCGTTGGCCTGAGCCTGTTCGGCGGCGCGGCTGTGGCGTACACCGGTATGCGTTTGCTGGACATCATGCCAGCCATTCGCAAAGTGCTGCTGCCTGTGTCTATGGCACTGGGTATTGTCTTCATCATGGCAATCGCGAACGTGTACACACTGGTCACTGTACCAACGTGGAACACACCATTCACCGCGTTCCAGTTCCTGATGACTGCTGGTGTGGTTGGTCCAATCGCAGCTGCTATCATGCTACGTGCACAGTCCACCAGCATGGGTGATGTGGCCGCTAACGCCGATCGCGCACTGGCAATGGGTGCGGCGATTTTCGGCACCGCAACCCTAATGGGTTACGCAGCATACTTGGTATGGCTGGGCCAGTTGAACATTCAACTTAACCCATTTGACGTAGTAGATTACTCGTTCCGCCTAGCGATGATGCGTGTAGGTCTGCTGATGTTGGGTCTGTTGGTATGGCTGGTTGGCGCAATGAAAGGCTGTAACAAAGCCATGCACGTGGCAATTGCGAGCTTTGTGCTGGTACTGGTTTCAGAGTTCATGGGCCGCGCGTTCTTCTACGATGTGTACATCAGCGCAAGCGCAGGCATGTAATCATCACTCGTACGGATAAGTACGCGGTTATTTATCCGTACCTGCAGGAAGGCTAAGTGATTAGCCTTCCTTTTTCGCATTACGAATTTCGAGTTTTTTATGACAGAGCAACAATTTCACACCCTAGCCGGTTTATCGCTAGTGAGCCGTTTCTTCTATCAGGCGTTTCACCAAGCCCCTAGCGCGGATTTCATCGACCCAATTTACCAAGAGTCGTTAATTGCGCAGTGGCCGTTGGATGTGGATAACGATTCTCTGGCACAAGGCTTAGCCCTACTGAGCACGCAACCAGACATGGCAGCGATTAAGCAAGACTTTGCCGACCTGTTCATCGGCCCTAATGCACTTAAAGCGGCACCGTGGGCATCCGTGTACCTGACGGAAGAACAAACCTTGTTTGGCGCGCCAACCGCGGCCATTAAACAATTCTATCTACAGTTTGGTGTGGAAATTGATACTGGCGAACACGAGCCAGACGATCACATCGGCCTGATTTTCTGCTTTATTGCACATTTATGTGAAATGGCGCTGCAACAAGACATTGCTGACGACCAGCCCTCTCCGCTATTGTGTGCCCTAGAGAAGTTTTTGAGTGAACACGTATTACCGTGGGCACCGCGCATGCTGCACATCATGCGTGATGAAGCGACGACGGATTTTTACAAAGGCATGAGTCTTGCCGCAGAAGGCACCCTGCGCCAGTTGGCGCAACTGACCAAAGCCGATTACCGTATCGTACGTTTGTACCGATAGCGCACACAGGCAGTACAATGCTTTATTGAAAGGATGTGCTGCCTTCTCCTACTACCGAGCACGCGGAAAAGTACACCATGACGGAAAAAAGCGAAAAGTATTACCAAGCCGTAATGGAGCACAAGCAGATCAGCCGCCGAGGATTATTCCGAGGGTTGCTGTCTGGCGCCAAGAAAACTCAACAGCAAGCGGTCGTTGAACCCTTCACTCGTTTGGTGGCACGCCCACCGACAGCGGTGGATGAAACCTTGCTAGCCAAACTGTGTGACGGTTGTGGTGCGTGTGAAAAAGCCTGCCCGCAACATGTGATCAGCATGATCAATGGCAAACCGGAACTGCATCTCGACTGTAACTTCTGCACCGACTGCGGGGAATGCCAACGCGCTTGCCCGACCTTGGCACTGAGTAACACCTGTCACTCAACGGGCATGATCCCAGTCTTCAGCGGGTCTTGCCGTCGCATGCTCTACGGCTACTGCGACATGTGCGCCGCGGACTGCCCGCAACAGGCGATTGATCTTAATGAAAAACGCCCAGAAGTGATCAAAGACAAATGCAACGGCTGCGGCCAATGCCGAACCGCCTGCCCGATGGGCGCGATCAGTTTTACGCTATCGCCCATCACGCCGAAGGTTCAGGAAGCGCCTGCAGAGTAAGATACAAAAAGGCAGCCCACTACTCATTGGCTGCCTTAAAAAATCACGTTTTCTAATGAACTGCTTTAACGATAAACGTTATGCAAGCCCACCGATAGACATATAAATGAAAAAATGCTCTCGCAAAATAGCATCCTCTCGGTAAGATTTACGACTTTCTATCTCGACATTCATCGTATCGACAGAAACTTTCCCGATAACTCAGCCTTACAGCTCCAAGCTGATTGGAAAAAGTCAGTATCAATATCAGCATTATATTTTTTCTGAATACGGCTAATGAACGAAGCAATACGCCGTTCAACACGTACTGGATCTAATTTTGTAGAAGAATAGTCGATGATATAGTTATTCATCGTGCAGTACTTATTTTCGATGATGAGTTGGTCACCATCATCAAAGATAAAGTAATTTCTTGTAATCAGTTCTTCACTATCGGAATCTATTCCTTGCCAAACATATGAAGCAATATGGCCTTCTACAGCAGGCATCGTCGCGACTTTATCGCATGTTTCCGCTTCATTTGATAACGTCTGAAAGGGCATAGCCAAAACAAACAGGCCAAACAACAAACGTTTTTTCATCCATGAACACCTATATCAAATACTGAAACAACAACGCCCTATTCCGACCACGTTGCAACTTCGGTCAATAAAGGCATCCCTTCAGGACTAAGTACTTGCAATGTGCCAGAGCGACATAATTCATACTTCACCCCATCGGCATCAAACCGGTAGCCCTTCAATACACACGGTGCTTTACCATCCATACATTGTGTATAGAGAGCGCTTCCTGCATAAGTTTTACCTTCATTTTCACCCGTGACTTTTAGCGTAAATTGCACATCATCACAGGTGACATCACCATTCATGCAACTATCTATAATTTCTATCACAAAGTTATCTGAGACGACCGTGGTGGCAAACGCCAAGGGGGACAGTCCTAACAACCATCCCATTGCTATCCATTTCATTACACTCATGCGATCCTTTCATGCCCAGTTAGCGGTTTAACACCGAATGACCTTTCACATCCTGATAGATCTGCATCGACAGGTTGTAGTTATACTGGCGGGCAATTTTCTGCGAATAGAACAACTGCGGCAGTTCATACAGCGAGATCGCAATCAAGATCACCACGGCGTAGATAAAACCCATCACCAAGGCAATAATAGCGATGATCAGCAGCGTAAACTCTACGGCAAAAATCAAATATTTACGCAGATAGAGGTGGTGAAAACCGCCAAGAAACAGCCAATTGAGCGCCGCGTACGTATCAGGATCTTTCAGCTGCTTCGTTTGTTCGATAAAAAAACGTTTTCTCTGCTCAGGCGCTAGGTCAGCAACCAAAGTGCGCAGTTGCTCTTCTTTGGCTTCTAATGCTTCCATTGACTCAGATCGTGACATTACGGCACCTCATCTTGAATTTTTTCGACTAAATCAGGTTGGTTACAGCGCCGGATCCGTGCCAGCCCCAATTGCCATCCTTTGATTGCCCCGTATTTGATGATGCATTGCTTGGTGTATTCTGAACACGAAGGCTCAAAATTGCACTCAATATTAAAGAGGACTTTTGATCCGCCCTTACCTTGGTAATAGCGGATCAATTTTAGCGATGTGGCCTTAAACAAGATTAACGGCCTAGCGTGATGATCACCGCTTCACGCTGCCAAAACAGCATGTAACGCTTGCTTTCAACGGTCTGAAACGCCAACTGCCAACCATCTTGCGCGTACTTGTTCAACTCTGCTTCCATTTTTTGGATAGGCAAACCGCTCGCCCCAAACAACAAGGTACCACAGCCGCCTTCCACAATGTGAACTACTTTATATTCTGAAAAATTTGCCATTCTGACGCTCTCTTATAAACACAAAATCAAATAAAACCCATACAAAACAGCGCACTCGCTGCCAAGCTGCATCATACCTGAACAAACCGAAACGGAGATAACAAAAGCTATCGTAATTGTTACGGTTTGTTGATGTAAATTAGGCCACCAACCATTTCCCGCGCAAAAACCACGCAGCGATCATCACCAAACCGATCAACACGGGGATGTTCAGCAACATCATTACTTCAGGAGTGCCATCAATGAACGATTTCCCCACGGTGCCCGCAAGCCAAGTAAAGAAACCGATATTCAGTAGCCTTCCCGCATTCGGATCTTCTTTCAACAACGCTTTGCATGCAGGACAACGTGCTTTGTCCTCACCGTCAGCGTCTTTTCGTGCCGTGTTTTCATCAATCTTGCTTTTACAACCAGGGCATTTCATTGTTTAACTTCCTTGTTTTGCTCTTTATCTTTATCGGCCTGTTCAAGCGCATCGAAAAAAATATCATTGAATCTTCCCATTAGATTCTTATCCACTTTCTCCGCAATACGTTTTGACTGACCATGAATAGCTTCAATCTCTTCATTATCTAAGCGGCCCAATATTTCGCGCCACTGCTGGGATTTTTGATAACACGGTGAAAACAACGACATTGTTTTAACACACAATACACGTCGAACATCCAACCAAAGTGCGCATTCGCTATCTCGTCTTTGCTTATATAAAATATCAATGAGTGCATCTAATCCCGCACCAAATCCCTCTTCCAAATACTTCGTGAATATACGAATACATTCTTCCGTTTCCGCTTGCGTCACACCTTCACGTGAAAGTAAGTGAGAAGCGGATGAACAATCTAGCAACTCTTGCTTCTCTGGTGTAATGGGATGTTTGGTTCGATATTCCACAAGCATGTCTGCCGTGATTTGTTTATCGGCTTGACTCATCACACTCGCAATGCGGCGCTCTGATTGAATAGCTTCAGGGTAATAATAGTGAGCGGCTAATTGATAATACATACTGGCTGTGGATTTTTGCCTTGGTCGACCTAACCCCTTTTCATACATTTGGCCTAAAAGTTCCAATGCACCAAAATCCCAATCCAACGCCAATTCATTCAACCAAGTAAACACCTGTTGGTATGTGGCTTCATCATGTTTATGCGTCAGTAAAAAATGGGCGTACTCAAACTTACTGATATCCAACTCAGGAGGCGTCAATCCCTCAAACCAGGCACACGCTTTTTCGACATCCCCCAGTTCAATATACAACTGACCGATGGTACCCAAGAGTGATGGGCTTTCATTCTCTTTCTGAGCTGCCACCAAGGCTTCAATCTCTGCTTCCGCCAGATCTAATGCTTTATCACCACCGATGCCCTCAATCAAGGTACGTATATAGTGGATCCGGCCTTCGGTATGCCCTAATTGTGCCGCTTGCGAAAAATACTGACGCGCATAGATGGCCGCATCCTCTAATGAGGACTTCTTGCTCGCTTCTGCTTCAACCTCTGCTTCTATTGCGGGGGAATCAAAAATACTGTGTCTTTTAGGATGAGTTCCAAATAGAGATGGTTCTGGCTTCTTCGGTGGTTCTATTTTTTCCGATGCCGCATTACATTCCGCCGACTCTAAAGCCATTTTTCCAAGCAAAAATAATGCGTCACCTGACTGTCCATCTGCGGCAGTGCGTAGCCATTGCTTGGCTTTTTCCTTCTGAGGGTCACATTGTGGGCGATGAGAATAAAATGCCCCCAATGCACATTGCTGTTTTACATCACCTTGCTCCGCCTTCACGGTTAACAATGTCTCCAGCAAGGCATCCGCATCTGGGTAAATATCACCATTGGGCAACATGCCCCCTTCTAAAAAAGTAAAACAATGCTGCTGATAATCCTCATCAAGTTCAGCGGCTTTGGTATACCAATACGCAGGTTGCGTTATATTTTTATCATTCTGTAACGTCGCATATTTCGTATATATTTGGGCAATAGTCACCGCTGCCATGAATTCTCCGGCGTCAGCTTTCGTCTGCAACATGGGTATGCTATCTGGCGTGTACTTTGACGGCAATTCGCGCTGATACTCAGGCAAAAAATACCGCATCGGATTTAATCGGTTGAACAGCGCCCGTTTTATTTTGTCCGCAAAAACATACATCACTAGCGCCACAATCGCGATAAAACCAATAAAAACACCCACAAGCGAATCCTTCCCTGTACAACGATAAATAGGCGCTGATTTATACCATACCCCTGCCCCTTAAATGGCGGCCCCTTTTTAGCCCTTCGATACATATCAAGATAAAATCTGAGCACTTACAATTGATAAACACATAAAACAACACAGCCTCCCTGCACATATCACGAATATAATTCGTGAGTTGCACAGAGAAGCTGGAGGTGCTAGCCAACCATTCATGGTTGTTTATGTTTTTATCTGAAATAAAACGCGACTGTTATTTTAAAACGCGACTATTGTATTAAAACGCGACCGTGGCATTCAAAAAGACACTACGCCCCTTTTCGGTATAGCCGTAATAATCATCTTCTTCGTCCAATACGGTGTTAAACAAGTTGTTCACGCCGCCTTTCAGCGTCAGTGCTTCAAACTGATAGGATGCGCCTAAACCCACCAAACTATATCCGCTGACCGTGACGTTCTCGCGGCTTGGGTTGGTGATCACCTGCTCGCCAATGTAGTTCACCCGCATGAAAGCGGTTAAGGGATCGGTCACTTGCCAGTTCACATCCAGATTCGCTAAATGGCGTGGGGTTTTCTGCAAGGTCTCGCCCGTTGCGGTATCTTCTGCATCGGTATAGGTGTAATTAAACGCCGCACGAAGTCGATCATTCACGTCATACCAGGTTTCAAACTCTATCCCTTGGATCTTCGCTTTACCGATGTTTTGATACGTGAAGATTGGCATGACACCCTCACTTCCCACTGGGGCGGTGAGGTCGCGCTCAATTTTGTTTTTCAATTCAGTATGGAAATAAGTGATGCCTGCGCCCAAGGTCAACGATTCATAAGCTGCGCCCAGTTCATAGCTTTTCGATTTTTCCGGCTCTAAGTCATCATTGCCAGTTAACCAACAACGGTTACCACAGCTGATCACCCGCACTTCATCGCTGCTTTCCATGATCCCCGGCGCACGAAAACCACCGCCCGCGCCCCCTTTCAACACGAATTCATCGGTCACACGATACACCGCATAAGCACGGGGACTAAAATGCTCGCCATACACGTCATGGAAGTCCTGACGCGCACCTAATGTCAGTAATAATTCATCGAAATCCAACTCCGCTTGCGCATAAACCGCACCTTGATAGTTGTCTGCACGGCCTGATGCCAAGTCCCGATCATTGTCTAACTCAGAGGTGCGGTACTCCCCTCCAAAGACCCACTCATGTTGATCCCATGCTAGCCCCAGCAGTTTGAAATCAAACGTGGTATTTTGCAGCTCAACCTCCGCTGACCCATTACTGTAAGCGGTACTGGCATCGTCCAGTTTCATGGTTTCACCGTATACGCGCACTTCCGAGTCTGCCCATGACCATGCCCCTTCATGGGTTAAGCCATAATTCCAACGGGTCGAGTCTTGCGTATTGGTGTGCGGGCCGGTACGCGGGTGCAACCAGTCAGCCTCGCGACTGTCACGGGTGTAATACAAATCGGCAATCATGGCTTGCTGGGCATTGATATCCCAACGCAGCTCTGACATCACATTGGTATTTTCGCGCGCTTCTAAGGCATCCACCTCTGGGTTTTCGTCTGTGCGCCATGGTGAACGATCGGCGCGTTCAACAATCAAGGTGCCGGCAAGCTTGTCCGTTAGATGACCACTGATATAGCCATTCGTTTTCATGCCGGCACCACCGTCCCCTTCTAGTAGGTGTTCATATTCCACCCCGACAGAGCCTGACAAGGTTTCCGTTGGGCGTTTGAGGATCACATTCACCACACCGCCCATCGCTTCCAACCCGTACAGCGAAGAAACCGGACCGCGCACCACTTCTATGCGGGAAATCGCCGTTAATGGAATGGTGGCTAAGTCAAAATCGTTTCCTCGGATCAAAGCATCTTGAGAATGAATGCGACGACCATTAATGAGTAACAGGGTGTGCTTACCGTCTAAGCCTCGAATGCGAATACTATTACGACCATATGCGGTGCTGCTTTCAATATTCACCCCCGTACTGCTTCGGATCGCCTCAGACAGATCTTTCACCGGCATTTTGGCAATATCTTCTGCGGTGATCACCGACACAGACGCAGGCGCGGTCAGCTCACTGTGCTCGGTTAAGGTGGCTGTCACGACCATGCGATCCAACGCTTGCACCGGCGTATCATCATGGACTACCTGTGAAGGCCGTTCTTCAGAAGGCTTTTCCGAATAGGCCCGCTCCTCAGAAGACCAGACCGACGAAGAAAAAGCAGCCAATATTGCACTGCTCAATAGAGTCGGCAGCAGTACGGCAGGAGACGCAAAGGGCTTGATAGTACTCATCACACATCCTTGTTTTGAGAAGGTCCGTAAATAAGCCCGAGACCTTAATCAACAAAACCAACGATCTCAATGATAACAATTATCATTTAACATTAAGTGTGTGACAGTTCCATAAATTCCCCTGCAAGCACATGAAAATCCCATCGAGATTTCAGTGCCTCGATAGCTAGCGGGCAGATATTTTTTCATTCACCGTGCGGTAATGGGCTTCACTGTTCCGGCGGATCTCATTGAAGCGTTTTTGCATTTTCCCGCCAATCAAGTCAACCCTGCGCTGCATTTCCGCCATCCAAGCGATATCGTCCATCACGCTGCGTGGAAACAAGGTGCTGCGCTCACTCTCACCGAGATACAAAAACGCATCAAACAAGTCTCCGACCTTGGCCTCCCTCTCACCCATTTCGGCTAACTTGAAGCGCGCTTTGGGCAACATGTCTATCATACGTTCTGACTGTATCGGGGTGGTTTTTACGGGGATTACTGAGGGAGCAGGCAACGCCTGATACGCCGATACCACGGCCGGTTCTGTCAGCGGCCAAAGGGTATAAAGGCTGTCGGGATAATGGGTGTGTAAGCGGGTAGCCAGCGGCCATGAGGATTCCGCTTCGCTTTGCACAAAGTCATGTGGGGAGGAAATCAAATGGAAGGCACCGAAGATCAGCAAGGCTTTTTGCTGTTGTTGAAGGCGCTCGGTTACTACCTGATAGAAATGATCTGTCTTTGACTGTGCCGCCTGTTGCCATACCTGTTTATCGCGCAGGGTTAACCAGTCAAACGGAGCCTCGGCAAGGTGTACATGAAGCTGTTGATCAGGGGGAAGTTGTGCATTACGCGCTCGTACAGCGGCAAAAAAGCGACCATACACATCTGGCGCCCATGCCATAAAGTACAAAGAACCACGCAAAGCAGCCTGCACTTGCGCGTCACTGACCGCCTTGCCTGCCACATAATCATCGATAATGGATTGATACTGCCCATTCCCAAATTCCACCACGATGTGCTGCACCTGCTCAGAAAACACCGGTGATTGAATCAGCGTAATGGCATAGTCGATAAAAGCGTCATTCCAGTGGTAATCGCCGATAGCGACCAAGTCATGCTGCTCGAACGCCTGCATGATCGCGGTATTTGCAGGTCGAGTTTGTTCAATCACCGTTTGGATAGCAGATGGAGGCAGTGTGACGTTGGCATCATGCGGCAGGTATTCACAACCGGTTAGGCCAAATAACCATAGTCCGCCGCCAAGTACAGTATATTTACAGCGTTTTCGTAAATGGGATAAGTGATATTGCGATCGCATCCTGCGTTTCTCCTGTCCATACCATGATGACGTATTGTCACCATGTGAAAAGAAAAAGATGATAACGAATATCACTTACATTTAGAAGCCGTAGCATGAATGCGGATTTGTGACGATATTACGCCTTCATAGCTTTGATAATATCAACCGCACCTTTGTAAGATCCTTCTAATGGAATAGCATCCAAGAAGGCTGGCTCTGCCGGAAAGTAGTGCCAAAGTTGCGCACCTAGCTCTTTTTCCAATTGCCCCGGCCCCCAGCCAAACGTGCCAATGCCGCAAGAAGAAAGGTGTTCAGGTAGGTTCTCCGCAAAAGCTTGCAGTGAGAAGTTCAGCGCTAGGTGGTCATTGGCCAGTGTTTCGCTGTATGTCGTCTTATTTTTACCTAAAATCCACGCGCGATCGGTAAATAATGGGCCACCGCCAAACAGTTTGTCATTAAGCAGCGATGCGGGATCAACGGCTTTCAATACCGGCAACACGTCCGCGATATCATTAAACGGTTTGATGTAGTTGTTATTGAGCGACACGCCCACCGCACCGTCTTTGTTATGTTCGACGATATAGACCAATCGATTTGCAATTGGCTTAAATTTAGGGACATCCCCAATGGCGGGGTTAGCAACAATAATACTGTCAGTTAGAAAGCTTGCCATGATGTTCTCATTCAATAAAATCAAAGGAATAGACTCAATGTGCCAGACTGATGCCGTCCTTGCTTGCTCACGTTACATAAGTGCGAGGCGCTTCAAAGGCCGCTTTTCCTGCTTTCAAACAACCGCGCGCATTCATCGATACCCCTAACGTAACCCTCTCTCCTTTTCTGCCGGATTTACACAGCTTTACTCTGGTAGCAATGACGTCAATAGTATCGCTAGGTATACTCCGCGGCGGCCTTTGCATCATTGCGGATGCGTCTCATTAATGCACCTATCACCTCTGGCTACCTTTTTTCGGAGCGAAACATGTTGAACACATCTTGGTTGTTCTGGGCTTTACTTTCTGCGGTATTTGCGGCGATGACCGCCGTATTAACCAAGCTGGGCGTCAATAATATCAATTCTGATTTTGCGACCTTTATTCGCACCTGCGTCATCCTTGTGCTTGTTGGTGGCATTGCTTATTTCACAAAACAATTCCAGCCACTGAGTACCCTATCTGGCCGCGGTTTAACCTTTTTGGTCTTATCTGGCTTGGCAACCGGCGCATCATGGCTTTGCTACTTTCGCGCCATGCACCTTGGGCAAGCGGCACAAGTCGCCCCCGTTGATAAACTCAGCGTGGTATTCGTGGCCATTTTCAGTGTGGTGCTATTAGGGGAACAACTGAGCAGCATTAACTGGTTGGGCATTATGTTGATCACGGCGGGTGTGATTTTGGTCGCTTGGCAGGGATAAGTCGCGCAGCAATCCGCTGAACGGCAAAAAGGGCGAATACATCGCCCTTTTCCTGAGACTGGTACTGTGCGCTATTTTGGCACACGACCCGCTATTGATTCAGCACAGTCCAGCCAGATTCAATGAGAGAAGCAATCACCGCTTTTCTGGCTTTATTCTGCTCATGAATCACTGGCTCAATGAGCGCGCCCAGCTCCACAGTGAAGTCGGCCGCCCGTGCCATTTGTAAGATATGTTTTTCATTTTTAATTTGTTTAGGCTGCGCATTTCGGTAATTTTTTTCCCAATCAGCAGCAACATCCGACACTGACATATCTAAATATTTTTTATTGGTCGCTACATAAGCCAATTTTTGCGACGCACTTTTCATGATGACAATTCTGTTCATACATCCTCATTAATCCCTTCCAATGGTTGCTCAATGGCGCCGATTCTTTTATGCCGCTAACTCAAAACACTATCTATTAACCGCATTAGGCCTATGCCTTTCACGCCAATCACAACCCGCAAAATGCAAGCTGGTCGCAGCTTATTATGAAGAATTGGTCTATGTAAAATATCAATACCAGCCGAAAGGGAATAATGAAGAAAAACACACCGTAGATACAGACTATATCAGCAGGTTATATGCCTAAGCCGTTCAAGCCATCACATACCAGACATTGACGACCGCTCACGTTTTTTCTCAGCGTAAGCCTGAATCTCTGGCGAACAAAACTCGACCAATAGCGACGCTTCGAGCCACACTTCATACAACGGGCCGCCAAACCGTGGCCGGAAACGGTGTACCAACCCATAGATGTCGGCTAAACCGGCCAACTCATCGATACTTTTGTTCGCCTCCAACATCACATGAGCTGCATTAAAGGCGACCGGATGCGCTTGGCGCTCATACACCGCCCCGTGTTCGCCATAGCATAACGCGTAGTCATGAGGGATAAACTCAATCAGTGCATTGTTGGCTTCATCCCACACACACAGCCAAGCGTTTTCCATGGTCGGAGACGGGAACGGCTTAGCCTCACCCCCCGTGAGTGCGGCTAATATCGTCGCACAACGCTGAGGCTGCTTGGCACTGAGTGATAAATGTTTAATTTTCATTCACGGTGTCTCCCTACTTGTCTCATTGATTGCTTTCCTTTGTTGCCAATGTGTTTATCGTTTTCTTCGGATAAAAGCGAGCCATAGCATTCCCAACAAGGCTCCGCCACCCACACTGCCACCGCCCAAGCTGAAGCCCTCTCGTGTTTCAACGTGCGCAATCTTCTCTTCTTTTACCCGTATTTTGAACGTATCCAATTCCGTATTCAGGTTAGTTACCATGTCGTTCACCGCTAAATCAAAGCCTTCAGTGGTGTCTTCATGCAGGGATTCATCCACCCCCACAGCCGTCGACAGGCTCCCGACTTTGCTGATCCCTGGGGCTCGAAACAGCATTTTGCGGCTATCGATATCAAATAGCGCCGTATCAATAAAGGTTTGCGTGGTATTGCTATTACCGGGGATCAAATACATACCGGCAATCGTCCAATACAGCAGTGAGGCATTGTTTTCATTACTGCGTGAGACTTGGTCATAAGAAACCAGCGCTATCAAATCAATATTATACAACCGAGATAGCTGGTCTAACGTCTCAAAACTCCCTCCCGGAGTCAGGTAGTTATCCGAAATAATTTCAATCCGGTGGACATAATTCAATTGAATAAACTCGTCCTTCACCCGCTTTAAAATGTCATGTTTCTCTTTCGCTGACAGATGCATTGAACCGCTGGAATAGCTGGCAGGCACAAACGCAATCCCCATGTTGACAGGCAACGTCAGCGTTGGCATTTCCGGTTCATGCTCCACATAATCCCCCCTTTTTGGGTAAAGGAAATCCACCAAACTGCTTGATGCCGTCACATTTGTCGTTCTATCTGCACACCCCATCAGCACCAGTGCCAACAGTATTACACCCAATCCTTTTATCATCGTCATCTCCTTATTCTGCCTTTGGCTTACCCGGTCATGTCTAACGCCTCAACATAAGGCTCTCTACATGAGATGCCCAACATAAGCGACGATGCCTATCGTAGGCAAAGTGAGCGCCCCATTTCTTTGGGGTCGCTCGCAATAAAAAACACCGTTCAAAATAAAAGTGTAGCCGATGAAATCAAACGTAGGCCGATGGGGGGAAGAAAAACCACAAAAGACGCCTACCGCTGGCGGTTATCCGCAGTAGGCCATCGTATATTTTGTACTGACAGCGCGCTATAGCTTTCGCCCTAATCGTTTTTCAATTTGCTTCTTTTCCCATTCAGGGCCAAAGAAATTGAACACCTCAAACGCACTCATTCCATGGCTCACGATACCAATGCCCCAGCCAAATGCCGGCCACCATGCCCACATATACGTGGGATCGGTGACGTAATTGAAAATAAACAAACCGGTAATGACGGTGACATACGTGATCAAATGCGAGTAGAAGCCTTTTATTTCTTTTACCTGTTCAATGACAGATTGCTCCTCTTCCGCCAAGGTGACAGAGGGAATGACGCGCTCGTTACTATCCTTTTGCATATCGGGCTCCTGCTGAAGTTCAGCGACAGTCGTTTCAAATACGGCAGCCAAGGATTTTAATGACTCCAAACCGGGTTTCTGACCACGTTCGATACGCTGCACGGTGCGAATGCTCAAGCCGCTCATTTCAGCTAACTGGTCTTGAGACCAACCGCGTTGTAATCGTAATTTCCGAATTATCATCATTAAGTCCTTTCTGCGTTGTCGATACCCAATGTACGATTAAAATCAGTTATAGCGTAACGACATTTACCTGACAAACGCATGACACACATTGATAATCAAAGACTTACAAATGCGACCAAGCACACACAACGATGTCTGCATTAAAGCTTGTCCGTGGAACAAACCGGACTTCTGGCACCACCGCCTGATTGATGCCTCTAACACCGTCACCACGGGATTTGTCCATAAGATGATGACAGAAGCAGACATTCTATTTGGCTACGGCAATATGGAAATCGACAAAGCCGTCGATAAATTCTGGCTGTCGGACAAGGAGAAATAACATGATTGGATTGATGTGGTATTTGATGGGCATGATGACCATCGGCGCAGCATGGGGCTATGTCCACCTGAGCAAGCGCTACCAGATGAAATGGATCACCAACCTTGCGCTGGCATCAGCGTTTGGCATCCTGTGGATTTGTATCGGCTGGTCATGGGCCTCGTTTGCGGAAGGGGAACCTCAATCAGACGCGATGGGGCTGGTGTGCTTTGGCCTGCCGGGGATCATTTTGCTTAACCTGACGTGGAAACGCTTGATCGTACCGAAGAAAATCGCGGCGTTGTCATAAAGCATAATCCATCCCCCTGCATCAATAAGGCCACACGGGCATCGGTGATATAGCGTCACCTGCCGTGTGGCCTTATGGTTATTCCGTGTTTCAAAAATTCAGGGCTTCAAGCTTCAAAACTTAAAAGCTTCAAAGCTTCAAAGCACCTGCAACATCACACTCATATCACCAAGGCTTGCTGCCAATGGTAACGGGTTTTCTCTGACACCGACCCCATTTGTGCGGCGGCCGCCAACACACACTCACTCAAGCTCGCCGCTATCACCGGATTGCCCAGCAACGCCAAGCTGCGGATCACTCGCGTTAAACGTAGCTGATTATGATCATGCACTTTCAGCCACACATGTGTCGCAGGGGTCAGCGGTAACACGGCTGATATTGTCTCCCCATCACGCGTCATCCCCCAGAAATCCAACATCAAATCCAACGCTTGCAGGTGCACCGCCCGTAATGCCGCATCATTGGTAAACTGTTCGCGGTCAGCCAGCGTGACTAACGGTGCATGGCGATTAAACTTCGTGCCCTCGTCAATCGGGAACAACACCTGAATATACTTATGATCATGTTCCAGCCAGAACGGTTCTAACGCCAAAAGATGATCCATCGAACGTCCCAATTTATCAGGGCATTCACCTAACATAAACGCAGCAATTTCGCTCATTCACACTCTCACGGTCTAACCAACGTGATGAAAACAGGGGCACTTCAGGACTGAAGCAAGACAAACACGGTATATGCCAACAGAACGCCCATGAACAATTTCATGGTTGAACCCGCAGGCTGTTGACACCAGTGGCTAAATGCAGATAGATATTTCACGAATAAACCTCTTTTCATACAAAATGATATGTCTGAAAAGCAGTATAACCTCATCTGCCCTTATGAAATTTTTCGTAAGCGACATTGCCCCCTATCACCGCGAACGCGCCAAGGGTGTATGCCAGTAAATCGAGCGGGTCAAACGTCGCACCAAAAATAATACGCACCGCTTTAATGTGCTCTACCCCCAGCCATGCAATCACATTAAGGTACTGGGCGATCTCCACCGCATACGCGATAAACAACACCCCCAACGCCAACCGGTTTACCGACACATTCAGCACCGATTTCAAACTGTAATAGAGCCATATCACCACCAAAACATCACCCAAAAACGGGCGCACAAACTGATCGCGCACATACAGGGCGATGTATGTCAGCACTAACAGTAACAGCACACTGATGAGCAGGGATTTCCAGCATAGACGTAGCATGTTCATTTTCATTCTCGGCTAGTCAACATCAAAAATACCGAGGCAATACACCTTGATAATCAGCGGGGTGAGAAAGAGGTGCCTTAAAACGTCCCATACAGGCCGTATTCTGTAAGCACTGATAGCCCAGTCGCGCATAAAAATCGGAGGAAATATCGGCATGCAGGAACACCGCTTCGGCGTTCTTCTCTTCCAATAAGGTCTGAGTCACCAACTGTACCAGTTGGCTTGCATATCCCTTACCACGATGTTCAGACGCAGTCGCTACCGAACCGATACCGTAGCACTGCGGGGCTAATCCAAAATGTGCGGCATAGACAATCAATGACGCAACAGGTATTGCGTCTACCAACAACACATACCACGAACCTAACGCGTATTTGTCGCTGCTGTGGCATTCGATCAGGTAGTCGTGATGGGAAATGTCCTCCCCCCACACATCGAATCCCATCAGGTAAATGGCCGCTAACTCATCCGGTTTTGCTTGTCTCACTAACATCCTTGTTTTTCCTATCACGTGTTTCAATTCTCTACTCGGCTATCGCCATCTTACGTGTTTTGCTCAGCGCTCCCTTCTGTGCGTTGCCAAATTTGATAGGTGTAATCAATATTGGAATGAAAATGTTGAGCAAAAACGAGATGAAGATGCGCCGGCAAAGCAGGAAAAAGGACGCTGCCCCCCAACACTACACAGTTAACGGAAGGACGAACAATGGAGAAGAATGAAACGCGAGGCATTTCAAATCACCAATAAACGCTGACAACGCGCTACAGCAACATCGAGACACCGGCCAACAATAAGTAGCCATAAAACACACGCTGCATGATGGTATTACCGACTTTCTTGGCCAGTTTTAAGCCCAGCGGCGGGAACAGACCGATGGTCAGCGCAATAGCCAAAAACGCAGGCAAATAGATATAACCTAACAAAAAAGGCGTTTCGCCCACGGCGGGCGTCAAGTGCCAACCTGTCATGATATACCCTGCCGTACCGACCATTGAATACGGCACCGCTAATAGTAAATTGGTGCCTAACGTGATTTGATGCGAGGCATAGCGGGCTAAGAATGGGATCATCAAAATCCCCAATGCCACACCTGCCAACCCGCTGAGAATGGCACAGATTACGCTGACCAATACCAAAAGTACTGGCTGAACGGATTTCACGGTATCAGGCTGATGACGGGCACTTTGGAACAATTTATACACGGCGATCCCTGACAGCAGTAGGCCGATATACAAACGGAGCCAAGAAGGGGAAATCAAGGCTGATAATTGTGGCGCAATCAACGCGCCGATAATAATACCCGGTAAACACAGGGTGACTAACTGCTTATCATACAGGCCAGATTTTGCGTAGCTGACCGCTCCAGAAAAGCTGCCCACTACCAAGGTCGCCATGCACGTCGCAACCGCAATATTCAGTGACAGACTCTCGGGGAAGATATGGGCAAAAATGATCGTTAACAACGGCAGTATCACAAGGCTACTGCCGCTACCTAATGCCCCAATAATCGTCCCGCCAAATGCACCAGTCAGCAGATACACCGCATTGATTAACATAGATTCTATTCACCTCAATCAGTAATCACTGCAGTGTAATGACAGTGCCCTTATTAATCCAAGGGTTTATAAGGCATGATGGGATTACACCATTTCATCGGAACTCACTTCGTCTATACCGCACCCACCACTAGGAATCTTACGATGTATTTCCTTATAGGCCGCACGAGGATGAGGGATAGATTTCATGACACCCGCACTGACTCTATTGCCATCAGCATCCTTTTGATCGGTGTAGAAAACAATGGATCCCGTTCTAAACATCACATCAAAAAAACTGACGGACACATGTGAATCCGTCAGCTTATCTAACTGAATAGAGGTATAATTTTGCCCTCCTAATCCCGACTTTAGTATCAGCCTTTTTGGCGTTCTTACATAGAAGGTATTGGCCTGGCTTTGCGTAACACGATATAAATTCAAACCCGCAATAACGATGAGCAGCAACGGTAATAGATTACCCACATCCATACCCAACACATGTCGGCTAATGAGCGTCCAGTCAGTACCACCCCCATCGACCGTGATAACCAACGCGTGCGCCTGTGAATAGAGCATCTGTAACGCATCAATCATGCTATCTAATGTTAAAACACCATATATGATACAAAATATAAAAAAGAGTAATGGTGCCAATATAAAAGCGTAATAGTGCGGTACTGTCGCCCATATCACAGGCTCATCATCAGAAAGCACATCATCAAAATGCGGTATAATTTCAGGCCTTAACATACGCACCACCTTGTGCAGCATAGCAACAACATCATATCTGTATTGTCGCTATGAAATACAATACCGAGAGGTTACTGCTGTATCACCGCCGATTTCACGATAGTGGCTCCAATCAGCCCCAGCATCGCGCCCGTCACTTTATCGATGTAATACGCAATACGGGTAAACTGCCCCCGCACTTTCTCCGTGGAAAGCAAAGCAATGATGGCAGCGTCCCAAATCAGTACCACCAAGGTCATCCAGACACCCAGCGCCAATTTAAAGTAAAACCCTACTTCGCTGTTGAGCACTACGGTGAATAAGCTTAAATAAAACAGCAGGTTTTTAGGGTTTAAGATCCCTGACATGAAACCGATAAAAAATTCTCGGAAAAACGAGGTGTGATGCGGCGTGCTGTCAGCCTCAATATCAATATTCTTATAAGCGCTCTTTTTGGCCCGTATCGCTTGTACGGCAAGGTAAATCAAAAACAAACCACCAACGAGTTTCAATGCAATCATCACAGGCACAGACGCCGCTAAGATTGACCCTACCCCTACCAGACATAACGCGATGTACACAGCATTCGCCGCCGCGATCCCAAATGCCACACCCAAGGCATTTTTGCCTTTGTTTCTCACTGCACTTTTTACCACAATGACAAAGTCCGGCCCCGGGCTTAACAGTGCCAAAAAATGTGCAACGGCAACCGTGATGAACACCCCAAGCAATCCCATTTCCATTCGCAATAATCTCCCTATTATTTGCATGACATATGCTACCTATCAGTATCCTCTGCCATTGTTCAACTGGCAATCGCCAACATCCGAAAGCCGATGCTAAAAACGCAAAAGGACAGAAAATAGCGGTCTGTTTCAGAAAAACAGTTTTATCTCATTGATAGATAAATGAATGGCGCGATGAATGGCCAAATTAATTACTTTTAAAACAGTTAATTAATAAACCATGCAAAGAAAAAGGATTTATTTCTGCACCTATTGAGCGTGGGGTCTATATTGACTACAATATCGCACTTTTTATTTTCTAGAAGCCAAGAACATGAACGATACTACTTCACAACCTGCTCTACCTGATCACCTATCATGCAACCCACGTAGCCCACACCACGTAGCAGCATGTTTTGAGCACAACATTGGTATCCGTCTGAACGGCAAAGAGCGTTTCGACGTTGAAGAATACTGCATCAGCGAAGGTTGGGTTAAAGTGCCATCACCAAAAGCACTAGACCGTCGCGGCCAGCCACTTCTGATCACGCTAAAAGGCACTGTTGAAGCGTTTTACAACTAATTCGCTCCATTACAGAATAAAAGGGCCTATCTATGATTAGGCCCTCTTTACCTTGCTCGCCCCAGCCATTCTCGAGTTTCCCCGCCTTTATCTGAATTTTGATTACCGTCCTCATGCGTATCCGCCTGTCCAACCGTGTTGTATATCCTTATCCTTAGCCTTCACTAGACATTATTAGCCTAATATGAAAACCCTTACGTAATTTCGACAAGGCTACATCCAATTCAAGTACTGCACAAAACAAAGCATCTGCATAGGGGGGCGCTCTTACATTTAATTAACACGCGAACAAGACAAACAAAAAATCAACATTTTAGATAGGACCACAGAGAACAATATTTTATTTATTTCAACAATTCATTCTCTCACCCCACATTTCATCAATGCTTTATTCTTACAGAGTGTAAATATCAAACTTCCTATTTATTAATGTATGAATCATGACATATCTCTAATATTAAAATAAAACCAAAATAATAATGCAGAAACCCTTCTCTTCGTCGCATAATTCACTTTTAAGTTAATAATATCCGAGTAATAAACTTTACAGGATCCCCCCTCAAGATTTAGATTGACGGTAACCCAATACTTAAATGGTAATTAAATTATGTTCGGTAAACTAAAAAGCAAAGCTCAAGAAATGGCTTCCGGTGACGATTCAAACAAAATCAACGATCTTATCCAATCACAGTGGCCAAAAATTGAGGGCATTATATTAGAGCGCTTGATGCCACTGGCTGGCGATAAAATGAATGATGATGAATTTTTAACGACCGCCTTTGAAAATACTTACGAATGTTTACCGATGCCAGTGCGCATGGTGCTACCAAAAGAAAAGTTCGTCGCCTACTGCATGGCAAACAAAGATCCAATTATTGCAAAAATTAACGAAGCACAACCTGCATAACCGTTAATAAGCATTTAAACCGCAAGCCTTATCCCAATAACACTTGCGGTTTATCCCAATGACCAATCCCCCCAAATAATCACAGTTACCCAAACCTGCATCTCAGACAGGAACAAAACCCGATGATGGGTAAAGCCCTAATGGCACATCGTTACATACCGAAAGTTGTTCGATTTCATGAGGAGTTTTCATCTTATTACTCACCCAATGTGGCGAAATCCGCTTGATTAAGGTACTGCTCAAAACCGCCCATCGCTTTCGCAACATCTGAATTATTGATCAGCTCTTGCATCGCTGTGCTGCCGACCATTTCAAAGGCGGCTTGTATCGCCAATGAGCCTTCTGTCTTCATCGCTACTTTGGTTTCATTCACACAATCTTGGGTCAACAAACGCGTAATTAACTTGGCGACATATTGATTGGATTTCTTGATTTCTACTTTGGCCACATTCGCATACGGCGACATTTCTGGGTGCACCGACATCCCGAAGAACACCCATTTCGCCAGTGCCTTACGCTCTTTTCCGGTCATATTATCATTCACACACGATCCCAGATGTAATGATGCGGGGCCGGCTGCTGTCGCTGGCAGTGCCCCCATCAGGCCGCAGGCTAACAACAATACCAATACAGACTTTTTCATGCTCATTCCCTTATGCTGCGTCGACGGCCTCAACAGCCGTGCTTCCTTCATTTGTTCTCATGCAGTATCTATTGCAACATACATGGCTGCAATGGTGCCGCTTCGATTCAATGCGTCTTATGATAAAACTCAGGGAGTGATCGAAGAATAGTGCAACGTTTCATCGAAATAAAAAATGAGGCTCGTTCATGACCTTCATTTTCCTGTAGGGATTGTGAATGGCCGTTATATTTGTCTATTCTCAACGGAAATAGACAGTAAGTACGCCTGTGCTATTGAAATCCCAATCAAGACAAGCGGCACAAATACCGAAAAGAATGAGATAAAAATATAGAGACCAGACATCAATAACTTCTCAATGAACCCATCGCTATGGCTCCAACCAGCAAGGTGTCCGTCTGCAAATAGGCCAAAGGCCCCATAATAATAAATCGTGTAAATGAAGGCTGATATTTTCCAGGATCCTCGCTGAATAGCGTTCACTGAAAAGTTCGACACAAAAAAAGCTAAAACGACGCCCAGCACCATATAGATAAAATCAACGGGATAGTGAGACGCTGTCGCGAGGAAATCCCCTCGAGAAACCAACCATGCTATCGCCCACCCGATAAGCACGGTCACCAACGTATTTGTGACAACTAACATTTTCATACTGTCCTCCTTGCATGCAGTATGACGGGTTAGTCAGTCATGAATGGGTTAGTGGCTGACAATATCGAGTGACATCAACGTTTCTTGCAAAGCAACATAACCAATGAGGCAGGCTCCACCCATCATCCGGCTCTGCCACTCTTACTCATTTTCACATGAGGTACCCCCGTACTTTGGGCTACAAAAGTCTCGCCCGTCATGTCGAACCCTAACTTTTCGTACATCGGAACAGCATGCAGTCTTGCGTTTAAATAAATCTCATGAGCACCGATTTCTAGGGCTGTTTCCACCAATTTTGTCAGTACCTTAAAACCTAATCCTTGTCCCTGATAATCAGGCTGCACAACCATTTGAGATATTTTGAATGTCTGATCATCTTCTTGACTCAGTCGACCATAAGCGAGTAATGAAGTACCGTCTTTGATGGCGACATGAATACTCTCGTGCTCCAAAGAATCAAACAAAATATCTCGCGGTAAACCTCGCTCACGAAAGAAAAGATCATAGCGAAGATCCAATGCTTTCTCGTAAAGCGCATCCATCCGATTGAGTGAAATAAGTTCCATTAGGCCTCCTTGCCTATATTGCCTTCGATCTCATACTCACAACTGAGCGAAATAGGAACCGCGAGAGAATATGCCATTTACCAAGAATAAATAGCATTATTCGCAGCAACCTACTCGGCTTCATATTGCGAAACTGACGTCATTATGCCGCTTTCTCTTCTTCCTTTTCATTCGTCAAATTACAAATCCGCTTGGCCCAATAACCCGCCAACAAAGACCCGGAAATATTGTGCCATACCGAGAAAATCGTACCGGCAATCGCTGCGGATGGCGTGAAAAATTTCAGAGCCAATGCCGTGGCCAACCCTGAATTTTGCAGTCCAACTTCAAAAGCTACGGTACGGCAAATTGATTCATTAAACCCGAGTAAGCGACAGCAGAAGTAGCCTGCAGCTAGCCCTAAACTATTATGCAGCACAACAGCCAATGCCACTAATGGCCCAACTGTACGTAAATTATCCACATTCAATGCCACAACAATCGCAATGATCATCACAATGGCCACCATAGAAATCAGCGGTAACACAGGAGCAACTTTATTGACTATACGCCCTGCCAGCGTATTAACCGCCAATCCTATCGCTACCGGCACCAACACGATTTTCACCAAGCTCACGAGCATAGCACTGACTGGTACATCCACACTTTGCCCCACCAGCCACTCAATCAATATGGGGGTAAGCACCACACCCAGCAAGGTAGAAATTGCGGTCATCGAAATAGATAACGCGACATCCCCTTTAGCCAGATAGGCCATCACATTGGAAGAGGTACCGCCCGCGACGCTGCCCACCAACACCATACCCACAGTGAGCTCCGCATTAAAGCCCAACAAGAAACTGATCAGCAAAGCCGTTAATGGCATGATCAAAAACTGCAGCACAACGCCAACACCAACGGCTTTTTTACGTTTGGCGACATTAATAAAATCTTTCGGGGATAAGCTGATTCCCATCGCCAACATAATGATCGTTAACAAAGGGACTATCTGATTTTTAAGCCCAACAAACAGTTCGGGCACAGTATACGCAAGCACAGCAAAAACAACTGCCCACACAGGGAACAGCTGAATGATCCTTCCTAGCATCTTGATATCCTTCTCATGATGAAATACGACTATACGATCACGTCCTGTTCTTTACTCACATGATACTTTGAGCTACATGCAGAGTAAGTCAATCAGGGGGTTAACATCATAATTTCATATTTCAGACATCGAATACAGAGCACTATATCAATATGATATTTAAATCCAACACCAATCGTATATGTAGTTCATCATGATAGAATTTAACGCTAAAGTGAAAACTACCGCTTTAACAACACAAAAAAGCCAACAATTAATCCATGAAACATGTTTTTTATCACCATGCAATACGCCGTGTATACAGCGTTCATCAAGATCACTTGCTTTTACCCTTCCTCTGGTAATGAATGGTTCCTTTTGTCATCAATAAAAAGAAACCGCCAACAAAAAGAGACCAGAATAAAAAACCGGATCGCACAAAACTAAAGGAATATGTTTTCAATTCACGTTGCGTGCAATCATCAATACTTCATCCGCGGAATATAAATGCGTAATTGTTGCTTCGACTTCTGCCCCCAATGTCGATTTATACAACGCCTGAGCAAAATTATCCGCCCGAGTCGTAACAAATATATGTTTCAATACAGAATTATTCTGTGCCAACTTTGCCTTTACTAATGGCAAAGATTCCATGATTAACCTGCGAGCAATGCCTTTTCTTTGATGATGAGGTGTAACGGCCAATTGCTCAATTTCCAATACGACTTCAGGACGAAAACCACTTTTCTGCGTCCAAATAATATACCCGACAACCTCACTCCCCTCTTCCGCGACAAAGCATAACACGCGAGGGAACGCATTATAGTTACACTCAAGCCATTCATAAGATTGCTTCTGCCTCACGAAAGCCAATTTATGCACTTCTGCGGCCTCATTTAAATCCGATTTTTCCATCAATCTTACTATCATCATCTTCTCAATCTATAGGATGTAACAGAACGGCTGGCATGATTTGCCAAACATCGTTTCAGTATCCATAGTGACAAGACAAGAGACAAGGAACTGACCCACAAAACCGCATTTACAGCATAAAACGCAAGGGGCGATCTATTATTCTTGTGACGTTGACCAGCATTGCGTCCGCGCTCATTGAGATGGAAGCTATGGCTTTTATTAGATATACGAACCGCCGCAATCACCCAAAAGCCATCTTCTGCTTTCCCGCCTCAAACCACGATCTCACTTGTTGCCGTGTTTGCTCAGAAGGAATGGCATTCTTGAACCCCGCAATCTGTTGAATTTCGTATGGGAAAGCCTTTCTTCTATTAATTGAAATACCAATTGTCATTCGCTCAGGAGACATCATGCGATAAACCGCATAGTGACCAGCGGCAATACGATTGTGGTACACCGCAATACAAAGACGCTGCTCTTTGGCCTCAATACACAAATCGTCATAGTCGACAATTTGTCGAATTCCATCATCATCAGGTAAACAGGTAGGATAAGGCTTATCGGTATTTTTAGGCTTCATCGCCTCAAAACGTTGTTCCAATTGAATATCGACCCACTGATCATGCAGTGCGACAAGTTGATCAATACCTTCCAAGCGCTCCACGCGTTTGACAGGATCAGCGTCACCAATCGCGAGGCCCATTGATAGAGTATCAGATAAGTACGTCACCAAGTTGCGCTGCTCAAGACGAGGGCTGTGAGCAATGGCCACACCAAGACGTGTACCCGTTAAGAAGGGATGGCTGTGATCCAACGCCAATGCGCTGTAATTCACGCGGTGATAATGCTTAAACACGGTAAATCGCGAAAAAGCACGATCAAGCTGCTTGATCACATGGGGCAATTCACTGGAACGTTGATAGGTGAGATCCAGTTTATCGATGAATTTGAGGGCTGATTTGGATGAGTCAAACCCCAACTGAGACAGTATTTCTCGCTGACCCATATTTGCCACCTGCAATGCCTGCTCATTGTCGACACAATGCTTTTCACAGATCAATACCAGCAGCAATGGACGACTTAGCAAAATTTGACTTGCCCCTGCACTGTTCACCGCTAACCACAACATTTGATATTGGTACTCTGGAAACATTTCGGTCGCTGTCAACAGTTCGGAAGGAATTGAACCCAGCCATTGATCAGCCTCTGGCGTTCCACGCAATAAATCTAAACCAATGCCCAATCCGCCATCCAAAGGCTCTTGTTCACCAGATTGATAAACACGGCAACCGCTCAACTTGTTATGCCAATTGTCTAATTCAATATCATAATTAAAACCCAGCATGGTGGTTGGAATCGTAATCGTCGTGCTCATCGTGTTTCTTTACCTGTGATGGTTTTGTAGAGATCAGTTCTTGTCCTCACTACTTGATTGTGTAGGACTAGCGCACGCGGGATGGTAAAGGAAAGGCAATATATGGGGAGATTGTAAGCTTATGAAATGGCGGAGACTGTGCATCTACGGCCTCCTACATTCGCTTTGGTCGCTGTATAATTTCCAATACTATTCAAAGTAGAAAAACTGCTCGTATTTAAGCAAGCAGTTTTCTACCTTATTATTTCCTGTAATCAAGCACCAATAGAATACACACCACCATTTGATACTATTTTTTGATCTTGGAGAAGCTTACCTATCACGACCTCTGCTTTTTCTTTCATGGCTTTACTCGTTACAGAAAAACCCAGAGTTTCGGTGACAGATTTAATTAACTCATCATGATTAATCGAGAAAGCATCAACGACAACCTCAAACGCAGCGACTGCGATTTCATCATCTGGAACAAACTCAAACTTACGCTCATTGTTTGGTAAGGTTTGACGGTTACGCACGACCACTTCTGCTCCTTGTACCTTAACAAAATCACCATCGACTTTGATTTTACCGCTACGCGCTAACTGGTTCAGCGTACCGTTAATTGTACGAGTAATTTTTGCACCCGAACGCGTCGCCCCCACGGCAGACAATAAACGTGTTGTTAGCAATTTAGTATGCATCGGCGATTCAGCGTAAAGCACTGTCATAATATCGGCTGCTAATCGTTGAGTTGAGACATCAGGAATAGCCTCTCCGAGGCGAAGAGATAACTGGTTTAGCGTACATTTCGTGTATTCAGCTTTTGATGAACTCACTTCCACAACGACCCGTTCAATTTGAGCGGCTTCTTTCTTAGGTTTTGCCTTTGGTCTTGATGCTTCAGTATCATCATAATTACGATAATATGCTTCCGCCTCTTTCAATGAATCACTCAAACGTTCCGTTTCGCGGTAGCGATTACGGAACCAATCAGTACTCCAAATACGATGAAAACGCCATCCCAACCCTTCCAATACGCTTTGGCGAATACGATCACGATCACGTGCACTCTTCGAGCTATGATAGGTTGCCCCATCGCACTCTACCGCCAGCATATAACGACCCGGTTTATTCACATCGCGCACGGCAATATCAATATAAAACCCAGCACAACCTACTTGTGGTTCAACCTTGTAACCTAAACCACGGATCAGTGATATCACTTCTTCTTCAAACGGTGAATCCGGCTCTTTACCTGTCTCTTCCCGTTTTACTAACTCTTTTATTACTGCGTAATGAAGAAAGTTCTTCAAGGCACGAACACCAAAAGGTGATGCATCTGTCGTTGGCATTTCTTCCGCTTTAAAGTTACTGAACACCTCCATGCACATACGCGCACGAGAGATAAGTACGTTTAATCGACGCTCACCACCATCATTGTTTAACGGGCCGAAACTCATCGGCAAGCGGCCTTCATTGGTCTTGCCATAACCGATACTGATAAAAATCGTATCGCGCTCATCACCCTGCACGTTTTCTAAGTTCTTAACAAAAAACTCTTCGCCTTCTTCATGCTCACCAAAAAAACTTTCGAGTTCAGGGTGCTGCTTTCTTAGCATTTCAACTTCAAGCATGATAGCGTCGCGCTGTGCAGTACTAAACGCAACGACACCAAGGGTCTGATCTGGCGTCGTGCGCGCATGTGCCATTACTGCTTCGGCTACGGCCGCTGCTTCACCTTTGTTACAACGAGCACCGCCACGATCATAGGTCGTATACGGTAAGTAGTTGAGTGTGAGACCTTTAGCATTTGGATTAATACCCGATGACGGGAAGATCATCAGCTTATTGTCGTAAAATTCTTGGTTTGAGACGGCAATCAAAGACTCATGACGACTACGGTAGTGCCATTTCAGCATCGTTTCTGGCGTGCCTGCGGCGAGGAACATTCCAAGAATACTTTCCATATCAGCAGTTACACTTTCTTCCGCCTCTTCGTCATCTAACACCAGCATCTTGCCAAAGAAGTTGGTTGGCGGCATCTGTTTGGTATCCCCCACTACAATAACCTGTTTGCCGCGTAAAATAGCCCCCAATGCATCAGGAACTTTAACCTGAGACGCTTCATCGAATATCACAAGGTCAAACTCAATGGCACCCGGCTCTAAATACGTTGCGATAGACATCGGACTCATCATAAAGACCGGTTTAATACTTTGAATCGCACGCCCAGCTTTGTTGATCAAGCGGCGAATCGGCATTTGTCTGCGTTTCTTATTAAACTCACGACGCAGTGTCTCCACTTCGCCTCGAGCAGAGGGGTTGGGCAAGCGTTGGTATAACTGTTCAACAAGTTGCTCTTGTGCAAAATGGAAAAGTTTGCCGTCAATTTCACTAAATTGCTCTAACGCCTTCTCATGCTCTGTACGGTCAAACAAACGGATATCAGCCGTATTTTCATAACTATAATTTGCGAGTTCAGCATAGAATTTAAGCTTAAAACAGATCAAAAAAGCATCTGCAGCATACGACCACGCGTATGCCAATTTGCTCCACTCTGCTAGATCATATTCATCCAACTGCTTCGTTAAGCGATTAAAACGCGCAAGTTCATATATTTGCTCAATTTCTTTGCTTATACGCTCAACATTATCTAATGCCAACACAGCCGTTGCTTCAGCGAGGGATTCATTATTGAATTCCAGCATGGCGCATATTTCTTTTACGTTTTCATTGCGTTGATTAACCAACCTATCAAGTGACTCGATAGCCTTGATATCTACCGATGAACACTCCGTGGTCAAATGACGAGCAAGACTGAGATCTAAAGACTCATCCTCCATTCCCTTCCGTGCTTGGTAAATCCATTGCAATGGTTTTAGTAGTTCACTCCAGTCGGTTTGATCGTTCTTATAATGCTCACCGACCACCGCAATCACATTTTGAGCGGTATCCACAAATGCCGATTGATTGACCTTATATTCGAGTAAACTGTCTATCTGAGCGACCCACTCAGTACTGTTACCCGAAAGACCATTACGGCACATGCCAGCATATGTCGCCTTTGCTTTACGGTATTCCCCTGATAGGAATCGCCACCACTTAGCGCCCGTAGTGGTTAGCACGCCTCTGAGTTGTATCCAATCACTATTGAATGCCGGTTCCATGAAGTGAGCGAGCAAGTTGCACTTTCGCTGTTGCAACGTAAAGCCTTGGTTTGCAAAATCGAGGATCTGCTCTTCTTTTCGGTCCCAAGTTTCATCATCAACCTTAATGCCAGCCATTACCGGTTTTTCTGCGATAAGACGCAACGACTGTAACGCATTGATAGCATCAGCATAGGTGCTCACTTTGCGATCAAAACCTTGACATTCAGCTAATTTCGTCACTTTTGTTATCAATTGAGTTTGGTTTTGCTGCAATTCGCCACAAACCTGGTTGAGCGTTTTACTTTCGACTGGCGATACTTCTAATCGCTGAGTGGCCCCATACAAATTGAGACGAGGTGCGCCATGCTCAGCAAGATAATCGACCACTTCCTGCAATTTCCCTGCGATTTTATTGAAATGGCTTGAGCTCCATACATTCAAATCAATATCACATGCAGGAAGTAACGTTGCATCAATATCAAGCGCTTCAGTTTCGGTCTCAAACTTTAAAGCGTACCCTAATGCAACTTGGTAACTTATCCCTGTGTTGGCAATCGACTCGTTAACAGAAAAGCAATAATCATCAAGCTGTTTGCGTAGTTGTACCAGCTTTTCAATATCTTCAGTGCGCTCCGGCGAGCGTGGGGCGTGCTGCATCAAGCTCGTATTAAGTGACGTTAGCACCACCTTTTTATTGGCTTTGTGCGAATGCAATTCCAATACTGCGTCACCAATGTGACAGTTATCAAGACGACGCTTTACCACATCTAGTGCGGCCATTTTTTCAGCAACAAATAACACCTTTTTATCATCGCCCAACGCCTGAGAAATGATATTGGTGATAGTTTGTGATTTACCTGTTCCTGGTGGCCCTTGGATCACCAAATTCGCGCCGGATTTTGCTGACAGTACCGCCTCGGTTTGACTTGAATCGGAATCTAATACTAATTGAATGGCTTCTACTTGGTTAACGTCCATCGGCATGCCATCGAGTAGATGAGCATCAGATTCAAATCCGCCACCGAATAGCTTGGTGATCAATACATGTTGGGACGGCTTTTTCCCTTCCGGCCATGCTTCATCTGCCAGGTCTTGGTACATTTGGAACTTACCAAACGAGAAGAAGCTTAGCGCCAGCTTGTCTCGCTGCACTGACCAACGGGTTTCTTTGCTGATTGCATTTTCAACAGCATCAAAGTAGTCCGTTAAAGAATACCCTTCTTCCCGCTCTTCAAAATTCGGCAAGATAATACCAAATTCCATTTTTAGCTTGGCAGCAAGGGTTAAGTTAGCACCGAGTTCTGCATCACTATATTGAATTTTGTAAGCATCACCTGCATCACTGCGCACAAGTTCTACGGGAATTAACACCAGTGGTGCGTTACGCGCTTTGTCGGAATTTTCATCTTCATACCACTTGATAAAACCAACCGCGAGGTAAAGCAAAGCAACGCCCTGCTCTTGCACGTACGTCAGGGCTTCTGCGCTTAGCTTTAGCAAACGGTTTTCTAGCGGCTTCTTAAATAGTGAGGTTTGTAGCGCGTTATCCTCAAAACGTTTGTTACCACTTTGGGACTCCAGATGCTCGATTAATACAGCCTGTGTAAGGGCTTTATCATCGTCCGATCCCAACTCACTGGGCGCAGGTAAAAAGGTCATTGGCTTGTGGGCATTAACTAAAGTGTCAAACACTTGTATTGATTTTTCATCAATAATTTCTAATACACGCGGGCCTTTGCCAAGGCTTAGCAAAGTGTTACCTCGCAGCCCCATATCGAGTAACTCTTGGCGGCTTTTATCAAAAATCTGTTTTAAGTTGTTATCCATAACCCAACCGAAAATGTGAGGATAGAAATGTGGTTCTATGGTCGACTTGTAACTTTCGGTTACAAGCGTGTTTTATTGGTTATAGCGAGCTTTTCGTTATGGTCACGAATAAGCTCAAAATTCAAAGATTGCTGCATAAACCACCTATACCGAACGAGATTCGGCGTATTGTACGTAATAATATGCCATCACACTACTATGCCAGTATCAAATCGTTCAGAAGCACTTATTAACTTTAATTATCAACCCGTTAATTTTTTATAGCTGATTCATTTGACGGCATACATCAATGAAAAAGCATATAAATACCCATCCATCATACGGCGGTCACCAGAGAGTCACATTTTGGTCACAGCAAATGCTTGATGCTGAAAAGAGAAAGGATTTAACAGTGGGATCGGTAAGCGATGACTATCACCAGATAGCAGATACAAAAAAGCCTCAGTCTTTCGACTGAGGCTTCGTTGTGTTGGCGGAGCGGACGGGACTCGAACCCGCGACCCCCGGCGTGACAGGCCGGTATTCTAACCAACTGAACTACCGCTCCAATTCTGTATGAAACCCGGTAAACCCGATTTCTAGAATGTGGCGGAGAGATAGGGATTTGAACCCTAGGTGGGCTATAAACCCACGCCGGTTTTCAAGACCGGTGCTTTAAACCACTCAGCCATCTCTCCTGAGTGCGGCGATAATACGAGAGTTCCGCGGGGCTGTAAATGCTTTTTTTCACGCACTGAATGCGTTTGTACATTATCCGCTCAACACGCATCATTCTATGACAAATCGCTCTATAAGTAACTGTTTGTAAACTTATTGTCACATTAAGAAAGAATGACGATACGCGAGAAAAAATGGGAATGTTTCGTTGAGCAAAATATCGCCAATAAAGGGCGTGTTTATTAGAGCGGGGAACCATCAACACTACTCCTGTTTATGGCCCGCGCAAAGCAACATTTCATCGAAATTGCACTATTTTGCGACAAGTCACAAAGTCGGTTTTATCACCTTAACGCGGTGAATTTCGTTTGGTACACATAAGTGGAATTTGATGCAGGGTTTCTTTAGGAGGTAATTGTGTCTATCAACTCTATCGACCATAACGAGATTGCAGATGTGTCCTCAAAATGGGACTTCAAAGATGAAACAGCATCTAATATCTCTCAGTACAAGCGTCAGCAGGCTGAAGCCCGCCGCCGTATTGAAATGCTTCGTGACATCAGAGCCAGCGGCCTGACCATTGAAGAAGCGAAAGAACTTGGGCTCATCCACTGATTGTGGCTAAGTGGCGTTATCTTACAGAGGAGTGGTTGAACGATAGATTATCTCTATCAATACAATCTATATTTCCGACTTTTTTATTCATCGGGTAGTCGTTACAGTAGTGCGTAATAACACTGAAATGGAACGCTACTATGACCACAATGACTACCCGTTGCCCACACTGCAAGTCGATGAACCGTATTCCGACCGAGCGCGTAAACGAGATTGCGACCTGTGGTGTATGTAAAGATCGTCTGCTAGACGGTATGCCTGTCGAAGGCACAACAGAGAATTTTCTCACCTTATTGCAGGGCGACAAACCGGTAGTTGTCGACTTCTGGGCCCCATGGTGTAATCCATGTATCGGTTTTGCCCCTGTGTTTGAGGATGTCGCAAAAGAGCGAAACAGCGATGTGCGCTTCGTGAAAATTGACACCGAAGCCCAACAAGCGCTGGCGGCGCAGTACCGCATCCGTAGCATTCCTACCATTATGGTGTTCAAAAATGGCCAACTGGCCGACACCATTAATGGCGCCTTACCAAAAAGCCAATTTGATCAGTGGCTCAATCAAGCCCTGACCAAATAATGTGATGCCACCACTGTGATCCACAGCGTGTGATAAAAAGGTGCCTTGGGCACCTTTTTTGTTATGCTTGCCCCACTAGGGTGTGTCCCTCAATTATGTTGCGTCCATCGCTGCTGCTATTTTCAAGCAGGACAACTTAAAAAATGTATGATTTGGTGGGCCAAATGAGCAATTTTTAAGGCAGCCATGCGCAGAAAATAGCGCAGCCCGAAGGGTTATGGCCAAAATCCGTGCTATCTGCCCAAAATGGCTTGAAGATAGAACCACTATGTTCATCGCCATTTTGATTGCTTTCACGAATTTTGGACCTATAACGATGGTGCAAATAATTAAGGGACACACCCTAGCATAATAAGGAAGAACCCCGTGAGCCAATCAGTGAAGGCGGCTATGCTTAGCCAAATTAATGTATTCCCAATCAAATCCATCGCCGGTTTAAGCCAGTCGCAAGCCTGGGTTGAAAAGCAAGGGATCTGTTTTGATCGCCGCTTTATGGTCGCCAACCTTAACGGCAGAATGATCACTGCCCGTCAGTATCCGCAATTGGTCAAGGTTGCGGCCGCGTTACACCCCCATGGATTAGTCCTGACCCACCCAGACTGTGCGCCGCTTACCCTGCGCTATGCCGATTTTTCCCTACAACCGGCCAATGCCACCGTCTGGAACGACACCTTTTCTGCCCTGCAAACCACCGAGGCAGCTAACCACTGGTTCAGCACAATATTGAATGAAACGGTGCAGTTGCTGTTTACGGGCGAGCAATCGCAACGTGTTCGCTCGAACATTCAACAAAATGTGAGTTTTGCCGATGGCTATCCGTTATTGGTGATCAGTGAGGCCTCGCTTGAGGCATTAAATGCGCGCAGCCCGCAGCAACATACCATGGCGCAATTTCGTACCAACTTGGTGGTGACCGGCACCGAGGCATTTGCTGAAGACGGTTGGAAGCGGATCCGCATTGGCGAAGTAACGTTTGAGATTGTAAAACCTTGCGCCCGCTGTGTCTTAACCACGGTTGACCCGAAAACCGGCACATTCAACCCACACAAAGAGCCGCTGCAAACCCTGACGACATTCCGTGCGGATGCCAATGGCGATGTATTTTTCGGCCAAAATTTAGTGGCGTTAAATGAAGGGATGATTCGCGCGGGCGATACGGTGGAAGTACTCGAAATCCAAATGCCTGCCCACTACCTTGATCGCGCCATGAAAACAGAAGCGGCGGCACAAGAAGCGATCCATCAAAAAGCTATCCCTCAAGAAACGAGCCGCCCAGCCAAGCCGGTGATTATTCGCATTGATGGTGAGCAGTTTACGGGGGATAACCAATCTTCGTTGCTTGAACAGGCGGAAGCGGCAGGCTTTACACTGGCTCACCGTTGCCGTGCGGGGTTATGTGGCGCATGCAAAATCACACTGACAGCGGGTACGGTCGACCAGCCTGATATGCCCGCGTTACGTCCAAGTGATCGCGAAGCTGGGAAAGTCTTAGCTTGTTGCTGTATTCCGCAATCAGATGTGGTGTTACAGCGTTAATGCTTCAGGATTATTGATTCACTACCTAGCACACAAAAAAACGGGGCGGTCGATGTGACAGCCCCGTTTCATTTTTTATCGCCGTTTTATCACATCACTGCCGCATTACTTTCGCTTTGTAACCAATGTGATATGCGCTTAACGCGTCCGGTTTACTGCTTCTTTAAGATGTAATGCTCAGCCAACTCACCCGTAACACGGTTACCGTCTTGATCTAAGCGGAATAGCTGACTTTCACCCACAAAGAATTTCGCCCCAGCACTACCTACCGCGGGTAACGCAATGGTATTGCCCGCAGTGTTCCAATTGAAGGTGCCTTCATATTCAAACGCATCGCCCGCTTCCCCCAAGTACAGCTCCGTCAGGGTATAGGTGCCGTCTTTGTGCAGCACCACTTCGGTTTTGATCCCTTCACAACTGGCACACGGTAAAATGCCAGTGTAGGTGCCATTCCAGTCTAAGGCATTACGGCTGCTATGATCCGGATCCACAGTCACCTTAGTCTGTTCGGTATTGACCTGAGCAGCATTGGCCTGATCATTGGCGATCTCATCCAACGGTGACAACATGCCATTACCTGCTGCTGATGAGGTTACGGCTGGTTTTTCTTGCGCAGAATCGGTTGTCGATGAAGACGCAGGTTGTTGATCACACCCCGCCAAAAGCCAGACCGCCGTTGCGCACATCAGTACGATTTTTTTCATTATGGTTCCTTCACCATGTTCATCTGATGATTGTATTTTATGCCGTAATCGATGCTTGCTGCGTCAAGGCCGTGTGAGTTATTCGTCAGGGTTCAATGAAATGATCGATTTATCTATTGAAACGATCTTCTTCACGCTTTTTTGCAAAATAATGTATTTACAAGTCCCTCAATTAAGGGTAGTGTTTGGCGGTCTGTGACTCAGACCTATAATGATTTTCGAGGAAATGACCTCACTTCTCGCCAAAGTAAGTAACCCTCCCAGAAGATTATCACTATTAAAATTTCCACTGTTTTCGCTAAGTTGCGAGTGATTTCAGTGATGAGTCAGCGAGTTGGTGAGCTCCTGACGCACAATAGGAAGGTCAAAGAGTACCCTCATTCCGTTCAATAACGGGTATGCGGGCAAGACAAGCGCGTGTTCATTATGAGCCGCACATTGTATTTGTACTCAACTTGATAGCCACATAGGCAAACCCCGTAGAGAGAATATAAGCCAACAGATTATGGCTTCCTTTACGACGGTGCGTATGTGCAAAAGGAAAAAAACATGCATTCAGAAACCGGTATTATCCGCAGCTTTAACCCTATGAACAACACTGGCCTAATCACTTGTGATCTTGGCGGCGACATCAGTTTTACTGCCGCTAACGTTATGACAAAAGGTCAACCATCATCGGGTAGTTTGGTCGAGTTCATCATGGATGACTCAAGCAATAAACTGCAAGCGGTCAAAATTCGCTTCATCTGATCCATGAGAATGGCAAGGCTTTACGCCTTGCCATTTTTTTATCTGCTCAACCATCATCCCTCCACCTCCCACCACTTTCTCTCGACGCCCCCCCCTTTTACTTCCTCTTATTACTTCCCCAGCGCCGTGATTTCCCCACTCGACGACCACTGACTTCGCGTACACCTGACTAACTGGCTGTTAAATAACGCATCTATCAGCACCGTCTCTCGGCTGGGTTACCCGCAACATGCGAAAATCCGCTTTATGGCACTTTTACTGCTGTGAACAATAAAAGAACAGGAAAAATGATACCTAAGTCACAAATGCGACAGTTTTAATCTTATAAATCTGTTTTTTTGCATTTTGGGGAACCTTTTTACGCCATCCATTGTCTCCCTATGGCAAACTATTATCACAAAAATGTGGGATGCCGTTGATACGTCGTCCTAAAAAGCATCGGATGAGCCAACAAAATTGTTCACACCGGTTACCGCTAAAAGTACACAGAATTAAAAGCGACGAGTTCTTTTTATGTTTACTCCAAAATCGGCCGTTTCACGCAAATGGATGTCGCCGAAATATATCGGGCTTGCGAGCTTGTCGTTACTGACAATGGCCGCTATTTTGACCCACAATACGTCGACGCATCAGGCGACCCCGATCAACCTGATCATCAATTCTACTCCATGGACGCCAAAAGCGACCGTTGACCTGACGGAAGTGAATCCGCCGCGTTACGCCTACACCATTAAGAAAGGCGACTCACTGAGCGAAATTTTTGCCCGCTTAAATCTGCCGTATTCCACCATGCAACAATTGATGGAAGCCGACCTTAACCACCTAAAGATCGATACTCTGCAACCGGGTAACCGTCTTCGGTTTTGGGTCGATGATCAAAATAATCAGCTGGAACGACTAGAACTGCAATTTAACCGCGCACAAAAAGTTGCGTATCAGCGTACCGATGACACCGGCTTTGAAGTGCAAGAGATTTCCATTCCTGGCGACTGGAACGATGTGGTTGCCACCGGTGAAATTCACGGCAGTTTTTCGGTTTCGGCGCAAAAGGCCGGCCTGAACGCCACTGAAATTTATGAAATCACGACCCTGCTAAAAGACAAACTGAATTTCACCCGTGATATTCGTGCTGGCGATGATTTTGAGGTGGTGGTGTCACGCCAATCCGTCGATGATGAACCAACAGGCACCCATGAAATCCGTGCCATTCGCATTCATAACCGTGGAACGGTTACATCAGCCTATCTGCACAGTGACGGCAACTTCTATGACGCCAACGGCGACAGCTTACAACGCGCTTTCTTGCGCTACCCGTACGCGGCAGGGAAGAAGTACCGTATTAGCTCTCAGTTCAATCCTAAGCGCCGTCACCCAGTCACAGGCCGTATTGCACCACATAATGGTGTCGACTTTGCCACGCCAACTGGCACCCCTGTGCTTGCTACCGGTGACGGTGTGGTAATACAGACAGTCAGCCACCCGTACGCGGGTAAATATGTGGTGATCCAACACGGCACCAACTACCGCACCCGTTACCTGCATAACAGCCGAATTCTGGTGAAGAAGGGACAGAAAGTGACTCGAGGGCAACGTATTGCGCTCGCAGGGGCAACCGGTCGCGTGACAGGGCCACATATTCACTATGAGTTCTTGATCCGTAATAAGCCGGTGAATCCGCTGAAAGCCAAAATCCCAATGGCCTCTTCGGTACCGAGCAAAGAAAAAGCGCAGTTTGAAGCCTCTGTGGCACAATACAATGCCATGATGGACAAAGGGGAAAGCAACGAGAAGAGCTTGTTCGCGAAAGCAGATAACGCGACACCCGATGCCTAACGCGATCAACTGACAAGATAAAAAAAGGGAAGCGCCATCGCGCTTCCCTTTCTTTTTCCCTGTTTCAATGCACTATTGATGACACTTGGCCAGAGCGGTGCTAGGGCTTATCGCGGTACACATCCACTCGGCGGTTTTCATCACGGCCAATTGCCGTCGCATTGCTGCTAATCGGCTTCAATTCACCTTGGCTGGTGCTCACCATACGCGTCTTCTGTACGCCCTGCTCAACCAAGTAATCACCGGTCTGATTAGCACGCTTTAAGCCCAACGCATAGTTGTACGCTTCGCTACCTTTGTTATCGGTGTTACCTTCCAAACGGACAAACTGGCCGGTAGTTTCCAACTTCTGGGCAATACGCTTGAGGATCACTTTCGACATCGGCGTTAAGGCGGCGCGGTCAAAGTCAAAATACACTCGTGCTAACAGGGTGTGGCTTGGCTCAACCGGCTGCTTGGCGTCTACCTTGGGTTCGGTCACGGGCTCTGTGGTGATCAACTGCTTGCCATCCAAAAAGGCCAGGCATTGCTCACTGATCCCCACTTGTTCGGCCAACATCAACAGTTTCGCTTTAAGTTCGGCATCTTGTGAGGTTTGTGCAATTTGCATCCACCCTTGGCGATGGTTGCCCAATGCCGTCACATCGCCAATACTTACCGAATGTGCCACGCTGTAAGTGCCTGTCTCGCAATAGTCAGTTAAGCCTTGATTCAGCGCATCATTCGCCTGTGCAGCCAATGGCAAAGACAACATAAGACCGAGGATTGTTTTTCGCATTACTTGATTATCCATATAGCTTAGGCACTCCACTAGAACGGGAACCTTTTTTGATCAGCTCTTCAATTTTATCGATTAAGTCATTCACGTTTTTCACGTCAATGATGTCTTCTTTCGGATTCAGCACGCACTGCTTGAAACCACTCTGTCCACTGGCGCGGAAGTTAATGCCCACGACCCCAATATACAGCGGCATGTCGCTGTCACTGAACTGACTCCGAATACGGTCACACATGCCGTTATTCACGAGGTTAGGTAGAATGCTGGAATACGGGGATTCCTGACCGTCACTCAAAATCAAAATCATTTTCAGACGCTCGTTGTACTCGTCCATCACGGTTTTATCGCGGGTATGCGGACGACCCGCCGCCATGACTTGCGCACCACGTAAAATACCTTGGTATGCCCCTGTACCGCCGGTGGCATCCATCCGATCAATCGCATGCAAAGCAGACTTACTGCTGGTTAAGCCAATCGTCCAAAAGGCATCGCGACCGGTTGAACACATCGACGCGCTAGAATACAACCGGTTATATTCACTGTTGTAATGAAAATGCTGGGTCTGGATTTTATTGGTGAATAAATCACTGACCGATTTGCGGTAATCGATATAGTTGGGAATATCGAGCAAATGCCAATTTCGGTTACTGTTAATGACGTTATAAACCCGCCGCGCCTGCTTCTGATAATACTCCCTTTCATCTCGATTTTGTCCCGGACAATAGCGTGAGTCACTCGCACAGTAATACACCGTATTACTGTTTTCTCGCGCCCAATAGGTCCAGTCAACCGCTTCATATTCGGGATCCCAATAGCCACTGTTATAGGTGTTATAACGCAACTGACTGTTACAGATCAGTGAACCGTTAATTTTGTCCTGCACGCGCAAGTTGTACGGCACAAATGCCACCCGATTTTTAATGAAATTATCGGTTTCATCTTTCACTAAAATTTTATCGGTGATTTGATTAATCGCTCGCTTCAACCAATACAACTGCGAATGGCCTTGCCAGCGGTTATTCATCGAACCAGAGAAGTCCGACACAAACACGATGTCGATATCACGATCACCCAAGTATTCTGGGTATTTCTTAGCAACCGACTCACCGGCAATGGATACATTTTTTGCAAATGAAGGAATAAAGGAACTCGTAAACCACGAGCGATGACGCGTCGTGGCGTCGACCGTGTACTGGATATATTCATCGATATTCTGGTGAATATTGCCCTCTTCGTATTTGCGCTTCACCTGCACGGTAATACCGTCAATGTCACGCACATAAGCGCGTACATAATCTTCCGCCAGTGCTTTAGCATGGTCTTCATCGTCGGCCATGGTCACGGCCAGCGCAGCGGCTTCCGTGGCATCTTGCAGACGGCTGTGCGCCTGTACATAACGCGTGCCTTCTACCGCCCAGAATGAAAACCCCATAATAGGCACTAACATCAGCGCCATCCACAAGGCGGCAACCCCTTGTTGACGTTGTAAGCTGACGGGCATACGGCGATGTCGCGATGGATTGTGTCGTTTCATCTTAACGCCCCGGGATCACTGACGTAGAAGTAATCGTGCTCGACGCTTCCTTCTCACCAAAAAATGGCAGGAACCAACTTTCCGACTGCGCACACAAGGTGACTTGATACAACGGGAAGATCTTACCGCCTTCCACGGGCACTAAGTCTTTTTGCTGCGAAATCGGCTTAAGCGGCTGGCACTGCAACTGTTCAAAACGCGCACTGGTAAAAGCGGGTTGCGGTACCATATTGATCATGGCATCCAATTGAATCGCGACTTTATTTTGCGGCACACCCAGCATACGCGCGGCCAAAATCTGCATATCTCGGCTGTCGCTTTGGTTAAGGGGGTAACGCGCGACCCGATCATCGTCCACCACTTCTGAATAGTAACGGATACGCTCTTTCAGGATATTCACCAGCGCAAAACTGGTGCGATCCAACTGCGAACGCAGTAACAACTTCTGGCTTAAATCTGCGGTGAACAGGAAAATGGCACACAAGGCGACCATCACAAACGCCAGTTCAACGGCAAAGGATCCCCGTTGGCGTGAACGATCACTTCTCTTCTTCATCCCACCATCCCTCATGCTCTAGATTCAATATCATGGTACGGCTGATATCACTTTTCCCCATCGAAAAAAGAGTCAGCATCGGGCTGTAGTGATACGTCAACGTCACTTCGGCCAGTACGTAATCCGGCGAAACGGTCTCACTGCCCTGTCCGGTGTTATTCACCAGATCGCGGTAGGTTTTAAAATAGGTGGATGTCAGTTCGAACTGATCTTTTTGGATAAGGAAATGCCACAACGCATCTTCATTGCGTAGCAGCGCATCAAACTTGGCCTGATACTGGGCATGAGAGTGACCGCCCTGATGAATTTTGGTACCACGGATGGTTTCGCGCAGCGCCGCTTCTGTCACATTGACCACATAGATGTTGTAACAGACTTCAAAGATGGCAAAGGTCGCCAGCATGAGCACAATGCCCCCCAACGCAAACTCGATAGAGGTAGCACCACGCTGACGGCGCGAGGAACGATGAAAAAGACGAGAAACACTAGAGCGCATCGTGATGTTCTCCTTGCGCTGGCAACACCGTCTGTTGCGCAGGCAGCACTGTCATGTTTTTCACCTGACGGAACAGCACAGCGAGTTGCTCATCGCTGTACATCCCTTTCAACACACCGTATGCCAGCTTGTCATCACCCAATTTAATCAGGGCAATGGCTAAATTCACCGCTAAGGTTTGGTTGTCTTTCGCCTTAAAATCCGCACTGGTATAAACCGGCATCAGCATATCCACGACTTTCTGGAACTGCCCCTGTGCCAGATACAGCACCGCTAGATTGTTTTTGATGGCAATGTCATCAAACCCTTTCAGGCGCGCCTGATTAAACTGGGCTTCCGCGTCCGTAAAACGCCCCAACTTACCCAGCACAATGCCTTGCGAGATATTCAGTGCAGCGGTGTCATCCCCCTGTTTTGCCGCCTGCTCAAATGCAGACAACGCACCGGTGAGATCCCCTTTGGCATCATCAATGTGCCCCGCCAACACCAACAATGCCGGAGTGGATTCACCTTGCGCCTGCAAGTGGTCAACGTAAAATGCCGCCGATTCCAAGTCACCGGATTGGTAATACACCTCAGCTAACTTTTGCATGACTGCCGCATCATCCGGTTGCTTTTGCAAGGCCGCTTTGTAGTACGCAATCATGCCCGGATAGTTGTTGACCTTGGTCATTTCACTGATGGGATCCGCCGTGCCCCCTGAGGTCGCACACCCTGTTAAAGAGAGTGCTAAAACGAGTGCCGACAGCAGCGTGGATTTGTTCATAGCCTTTACCCAATGTTGATCGACATCTGCATGATGCCGGGAGCCAAAATGAGCACGACGATCGGGAACATGATCAGCAAGATAAGCGGAATACTCATCTTGGCTGACAATTTACCGATCTTCTCTTCAATGCTGAGTACCTGAATTTTGCGCATGTCTTCGGCCAGATCGCTCAATACATTGGCAATCGAGGTACCGTATTGCAGGTTCTGGATCAAGGTTAGCGTGAAACTTCTTACCTCTGCCGTTGGAATACGTAAACTCAGGTCATACAGGGCTTTTTCCAAACCATGTAACCGCGCCCCGTCAGAGGTTTTGCGGATTTGGTAACACAAGTCTTTATCGAAGGTTTCCAGCTCTACGCCCAAATACGTGAGTGCGGCTTCAATGGTCATACCGGTCTGCACACACACCGACATCATGTCGAGCATGTAAGGCAACTGGCGTGACATGCGGCTTACCAACATTTTCTTGCGCGAAGCCAGAATCATGTCCGGCGCCAGCAGAATCACAATGAAGCCAATCAACCCCAAAACTAACTTGGTGTTCTGCTCCATCTCACCCACAAACAAGGTGCCGAGGAAAACAGCCACAACCGACATTTTGATCGGAAAGTAATACTTCGCCAGATGGGTATTGTAGATACCCGCATCGACAAATTTTTGTTCCAGATCCTGACGGTGTTCTTTGCCGAAACGGACAATGAAGTCATTCAAGCGGGATAAACGGCTTTTGCGCTGGTGCAATAAAAACGTATTGATATTGGCTTTGATCATTTTTTCTTGGTAGTAGCGCGTGATTAACAACGCAATCACTACCCCGAACAATAAGCCTGAAATAACAAATGCCATTACTTCACTCCCTTCACGAGCCACCACACAATACCCAGCCCCAGTGCTTCACTGCCCAACACGTAGTAAAGCACGTAGCGGCCTTCGGGATCGGTCAGGATAAAATCCACGTTTTCCGGACTGATAAAATTCAATAGCACCATGAACAGCGCCGGGATCGCCGCGACAATTTTGGCCGAGATACGCGCTTCCGATGTCATGGCCATTTTCTTTTTCTCTAACGTGCGGGCATCGACCAACACACGGATCAAACGGGCCAACACGTTTTTCAACTGGCCACCTCGGGTCATGTTGGCGCGAATGGTCACGATGAAGAATAGAAATGCAGGATAGGGAAAGTTTTTGCTGGCGCGTTGAAACACTACATCTGAACTTTCGCCCAGCTTCAAACGTTCACCCATGACTTTGAATTCACGCCCCACGACATTATCCAAACTCTCCCCCACGTAGCTGATCGCCTGCATCAAACTGTCACCGGCCGTCACCGCACTCATCAGGATATTCAGCGCGTCAGGAAAGGTCTGCTCAAAATCATTACGGCGTTTATTCACCAGCCAGTTCCAACTCGCCCAACAGGCAAACAACGGAAACAAGACTGTCAGCCACTGCGAGTCCAAGTGCAGCACGCGGTTGTTCACGTACCAAGCACCACTGAGCATGGTGATCAAAAAGATCACGATAATCAGCGTGGCTTTGTTACCCAAAATCGCCAGTACCGGTGTAGCTTCATCTCGGAACTGCTGCCAACGGCTACGTTGGCGCAAGTTTTTCAGGTTAATTGCTTGCAGCTCTTCTTTCATTTCATCGCTAGTGTCTGCTTCCAGAAACGCGCGTTTGAGATCGCTGCTTTGGCGGGTCCACAGTATGGCCGCCAAACCAAACAAGATGAGAGAAAGGGATAGCATCATTGGCATTAGCTCCTGAACGCGGCCATGAGTTCCTTATGCAGGCCATAGAACTGGGCTTTCTTCACCAGTTCAGAACGCTGCATGATGCCCTGCGTGACAAAGTTGCCATACACTTTTTCATCAAAGGCGGTTTCATCCGGCTGGAAACGGAAAATCTCTTCCATCACCACGTTGTCACCTTCCAAACCGACAATTTCACAAATGCTGGTGATCTTACGTGAACCATCACGCAGGCGGTTAACCTGCACCACAAGCTGCACCGCACTGATGATAGTACGGCGAATCGCATCCAACGGCTGGTTAAGGTTCGCCATCATGACCATGGATTCCACACGGGCAATCGCATCACGGGGGGAGTTGGCGTGCAGGGTCGACATCGAACCATCGTGGCCGGTATTCATGGCCTGCAACATTTCAAAGGCTTCCGAGCCACGACACTCACCCAAGATGATACGGTCAGGACGCATACGCAGGGCGTTGATCACCAAATCACGCTGACTCACGGCCCCGGTGTTTTCAATACTCGCGGTACGGGTTTCCAGACGCACGACGTGTGGCTGCTGCAAACGCAGTTCCGCCGCATCCTCAATGGTGATAATACGTTCATCGTTATCGATGTATTGGGACAAAGCGTTCAGCAAGGTGGTTTTACCCGAACCCGTACCGCCGGAAATCAACACATTCAAACGACAACGCGAGGCGATCATCAATACGCGAGCAACCTCTGGTGACATGGCACCAAAGCCGACCAACTCTTCTAAGCCAATCTTCTGCTCGCGGAATTTACGGATAGAAATGGCCGTGCCGTCCAAAGAAATCGGCGGGATAACAATATTCACACGGCTGCCGTCTTCCAAGCGGGCATCGACTGTCGGAGATGATTCATCCACGCGACGACCCACGCGAGAGGCAATACGCTTGGCCACTTCCAACAATTGCGCTTCATTCACAAAGGTGATTTCTGAACGCTTCAGCTTGCCGTTACGCTCGAAAAAAATATTATCAGGGCCGTTCACCATGATATCGGTGATGCTCTGATCTTCGATCAGTGGCTGCAGAGGCCCCAGGCCCAACAGTTCATCCAGCAGACTTTTTACCAGTCCCGCACGCATCATGGCGGTCATTGGTCGTGATGCGCTACGGGCCAAAATATCCACCGCGTTCTGGATTTGTTTTTCCAGCTCTTCGCGGCTCATTTGCTGCACGGCTTCGGCGTCCAGCGCATCAAAGATCTGCTGACGGAAGGTTAAATACAGTGACTTCGTGCTCATCGGTTAAACACCTTTTTAAACCAGCTTAATGGCGTTTTGCTGTTGCTATTGGCCTGGCCGTTAATCAAGCGGCCCAATTCATCAAATGCTTGTTGCATCTGCTTGTCATGCTTATGCGCACGCTTACCTTCAATGATCAAACGGGCAATATTACGGTTATATTCCAGTTCAATCGCAATCGGCGTTTGCAGGTACTGCGCCACTTCCTGTTTGCTCAGTGCAAACGAATTCAGCGGGCGGTGAATGTTCAGCAGCGGAACAATACGCAGTTTATTACTGTCAGAAATTTGCAGGTTTTGCAGACGTTCAATCAATTTGCGGGCATTACGCACTGAGGCCACTGATGGCTCCAGCACCACAATCACCACGTCGCTGCGATCAATCAGCATTAAAGGATCAGGACGGAACGCCACACTGGCGGAGAAATCTTCCAAAATGAAGTTGGTATTACGGGTCAGTAACTGGCACAAAGTCTGACTGAAATTCAGTACTTGCAGATCCGACTCTCCCCCTTCCAACGCCAACAAACGCAGATGACTACGCACGTTAGTTAAAAAGCCTACCGCACTTTCATCGTCCAATTCATGGATTGGCATGGTCATGTCGGTCAGGTTGTGGCGTTGCAGGTTTTTCAGTGACAACAAAATATCAATGTTGCTGTCTGCGTTTTGGTGATCCACCAAAATGGTGTCAGTCCCTTGTGACGAGAACACAGACGCCAATTCAGCGGTGATCAAGGTAGTACCAATTCCGCCCTTGGTGCCAACAACGGCCACTCGCTTGGCTTTACGCTGCTTACTGACCCCCGAAAAGGTACGTAAGTTGTTATTTACGTGAATAATGAAGTCGGCCAGTTCTTGCTTGTTCACCGGCCAGAACACGTAGTAGAAACCCATGTCTTTTAGCGCACGCAGGGTGGAAATCGCATCTTCTTTACCGATAACGATAACGCCTTTGTGCGGCGGGATCTGGCTGGCCAAACGGCGGGCATCTTCCACCACATTGCTTGACTGGTTCAGCTCCAACAAGATGATGTCGTGTAAATCTTCACGATCCAGCTTGGTGGATTTCAGGGCTTCTTTTTGAATGGTCGGTTCGTTCCAGCCTTCAAACAAAAAGATTTCTTCCACCAGCGACAGACATTCCTGCGACTGGTAAATCAGCGTACAGCTTTTCGGGCCATTCACGACCGGGATCACCGGGGCGGCATTTTTTGAGATGGCCTTGGCTAAATCAAACATACATTACTTCTCGATCAGTCGTTGCGGGTTGGCCACTTGCTTCATGCGCATGGTATCGACAAAGCAATCACGACGCTGAATCGGCTGCCCCATGACTTCTGGCTGACACGTTTCGGTTAACACGCGGTAATAGCGGAGTTCGACCGTTAAATCGGTGTTGGGTTGTGACGCATAACGCGCACTGTATTGCGTGGCAGACACACCCTGACGGTGCAGTTGTGCAATTTGCTGCTGGGCAATACGTTTGCCTTGCGTGGTGCTGTACAAGTAAGTCACATCAAACTGGTGATCTCGCTGTTGTGCCTGCGCGACAATCTTGTTCAACTGGGCGTTAATATCTGTGACACCAGCCTGTGGCTGTTGGGTATTCACCGTAAACTGATAGGTATGTGTTTCCGGGTATACCAAGGCTTCCGCGCCTTTAGCTTCATACATTTGCTCGGCACAGCCGCTTAGCGATCCCAGCGATAAAAGTGCCATTAGGGTGATCAATACATGTTTCATTGCATGAATCCTCCGCGTGATAGCAGATCAATGCTCAAGGCTTTATCCGCGTCTGACTCACCATCGACGTTGATGTTCAACCAACGCGACAAGGTCGATGTTTTCTTCATATAAGGCAATTGCACATCTTGCGCTTTCATCGGACGAACAAGGTTGACAGTCGCCACAATCAGCAACTCGGTTTTCTTACGTTTGGTCACGGATTTTCTAAATGCCGCGCCTAATACGGGAATGTCACCTAACATCGGAATTTTTTGTAATTCTTCAAAATCCTGACTGTTCATCAAACCGCCCAGTACGAAACTTTCACCATCAGCCAATTCAACGGTGGTCATCGCGCGGCGAGAGGCTAGCTGCGGCACTTCAATGCCTGCCGCCTGAATGTATTTCTCGACTTCACTCACTTCCGGTGACAGCTGCATACGTACTTTGTCATCGCTCATGACTTTGGCGGTCATTTCCAGCTTGATGCCGAACTCTTTAAAAGTGATATTGGTGCTGTTGTCATTGGTCACGATCACCGGCACTTCACCCCCGACTAAGAAGCTCGCCGATTCACCGGATAGTACGGTCAGGTTCGGCTCGGCCAGAATTTGTGCCATGCTGTCATTGCCCAATGCGGTGATAAGCGTACTCAGATCTGCCGCTTTAAATTGGGCAAACGAGAACTGCCCGACGCTGGCGCCAATGGAACCCCAGTCGGTACCGATGGTTTTCGCAAAAGAGTCGGTCACTTGCGCCACGGAAATCTTCACATTTACTTGCTGCACACTGGTCACAACAAGGTTTTCGATGATCCCTTCCCATGTCATGTTACGGGCGAAAATCATGCTTTCTGGCGCTTCCATACCAGAATCTTCAAACTCCATTTTCTCGGATTTTTCGTAACGTTCTGTCGATTTACGCTTCAGGAACGTGGCCACCATGCGGTAGATGTCATCACGCTGTTGCTCAGAGGCAACGGTGCCGCTCACGGCCACTTGCTCACCGACAGATTCCAATTTGATGGTTAAATCCGGGTATTTCAGTTTGATTTGACGGCGGATCTGAGAAAGGTCGATATCGACAAAGATGCGCTCAGACAGCACGACATCACCGTCTTTGTTGTACGCCAGCAGACGAGCCTGCCCCACTTGTTTGGCAAACACCACCAAGGTTTTGTCATTGATGACTTTGTAATCCACTATCTCTGGCGCACTGATAAACACCTTGCTGATCGGCTGACTCAGACTGATATCTGCCGCATCATGCAACGTAATGTAGCGATCACCTGCCCAAGCAAAGGTAGAGGCGACACAACTCAACGCCACAAGTAGTACACGTACGCAATGTGAACCCAATAAAGCCTTACGCATTAAAACAACCCTCCGGTCGCGGTGTTTTCATCAGAACCACGCAACTCTTCCACATCATTAAAGTTGCTGATCACATCATGCACATTGGCTTCCAGCGGTTGGCGGTAATTGTGACTACGGTAAATTTCAATTTGGGCAGTACGTTGCGCTAACGACAAACGCGCCAATTGACTCGGCGGCACTTCAATCACCACCGTGGTCATACCATCGGTTTCATTCGACGACTTGGCCGAGATGATATTGTCGATACCGGAGTTGACGGATAACGCACTGCTTTTACCAATGTTCATCACTTTTACGTGTTTTAAGAACACTTTGGCTTGAACGCCCTGAAACTGAGTCAGTGACTCAGACTGTGATGACATATTCACATCCGGCGAACTGATCATCAGCAGATCGATGTAATCACCCGGACGGATAAAATCATTGATAAGGTTTTTGGTGGTCACTTGCAGGGGATACAGTGTCATGCCGTCACTGACTAGTAAGTCGATATAGCCCGGCTGATTTTTCTGGGTCTGGTATTCCGGGTAAACCCACTGGCCTTTTTTGATATCAGTATTGAGCAAAGTCGATGGGTCAAAATTCAATACCACGTCTTCTTTTACCCCCAACTTCAAGGCGTCATCAAACGGCACTTGCTCGCGCGTCAGATCACTGGCCGCTAACGGCTTGCCCTTTTCCACGTTTTGGTTGGCGCGCCACAAGGTAAGATATTGCACGGGCTTTTCCGTGATCAGATCGACAACAGGCTCATCAAGGTGTTCGGGTTCTTTACTGAACACGTCATAAAGCCCGTACAAGCCGGATGTCACGGCCAAAAAGGCAATCAAAAAGATAATTTTCGAGTTCATACACTTGCCTTTACAAGTAGTGTGCGAGAAGTGGGAGATAGAAGCCGACAGAAATCGCAAGCCCATAAGGTAGGCCCGGATCGTTTTCGTGTGAGGCTGTATGTAAGACGCGGTACTTCACCCAATAGAACAGGGCGACCACACCACCGATCATTGCCGTCAGCCATAAGGCAAACGTCAATTGAGAAAGAGGGAGGGCAACAGCAAGTGCCGTTGCCAATTTGCTGTCACCAGCGGCGATGATGCGCAACCTGACCAACATAATCGTCAGAACAAAGACGAAGATTGCACAATATATACCGCTGATTGAGCCATACAGTCCGTTCAGCAGGAGTGTGTTCACCAATACAATGAGCACCAGTGTATTGGGAATGCGTCGCTTAATGACATCGCTCAAGCATATAGCGACTAACGCGACTCCGATGAATGCGAGAAGGACCATATAAAATACGTCACTGCTGATTAACAGCTGAAATTAACTTGCAGGGTTTTGACCAACGATCTTGGTTAATGCTGCAGTGATATTGGTAAACGCTTTTGTTAATTGCGCAATAAAACCACCATCATTAGATAGAACCACAGCCAGAAGGCCAGCCATTGCTACTGCGATTAGACCGTACTCGATCGCTGTTACACCGCGCTCGTCGTTTTTGTAGCTAGAAAAAAATGCGTCTGCTTTTGCGTATAGTTTAGTAATCATTCTTGTTCTTCCTTTTAAGGTTGGAGTCATTACTCGAAACATGATCTTACTCCAAAAAACACCCTGAAAAAGATAGCAACTATTGATAAAACCGATAGAACAAAATACCAACAATGCATACCACTTCAGCATTTATGTATTCCAAAAAGGAAAAAGCAACCGTAAAACATAGTGATAGAGATCAAAATTTGTAAGCAACGAAATAGATACTTACAATAATATTGCTTTACTTTGTGTAAAATCCGCGTCAAAATCTCGCCACCACCGTGATCCAGATCACACTTTTTAATTAAGTGATAATGCAATTGAGTCGATAGTGAGTAGATGAGTGGTATATTCTTCCGTGAAGTCGGTTCTAAATGTCCGTAAAATCAGAGAAGTACTTGTAACAATAGTGGAACAATTCACTATTCAATGACGGTATTCTGACTCATTTTTTATTTGTTTCTCTGCTTTTCGACACTTATACATAATAAACATAATGAAATTACAACTTGAGAATATCATTGCCTTTGTTTCGGTAGCTGAAGAAGGATCGTTCAGTGGTGCAGCAAGGCGATTAAGTAAGTCCCAGTCCACAATTAGCACGGCAGTACAAAATCTGGAAACAGACGTGGGTTATAGTTTGTTCCACCGCGATAAGAAACGCCCATACCTGAGCGAGAAAGGCCAAAAGCTACTCGACTCTTCGCAGGTGTTGCTGAAGCACTATAAGGACGTGATTGCAGTCGCAAAGAAGATGAACGATATCACGCCAATGACACTCACCATTGGCATTGATCCGTTCCTTTATCATCCATCAGTGATGCAATTGCTCAGTGAATTTGCCGATGCCTTCCCACAGCTGGATTTGATCATCAAACAAGCACCGAGTAATGCACTGTGTGATGACATTTATAACGGCACGATCGATGTAGCCTTTGGCTTTTTAAGTAACGAACGGGTTTACAACATCGAGTATGCGGATTTGTTCAGAGTCAATTGTAATTGGGTGCATGCCCCCGGCTACCCGTTTGAACAGCCCGATCACATGCTGCGTACCCTGATGCTCAACAACAACAGCGATGTCTTTTTGCCCACAACCGAAAAGGCCTACAGCACCTGGAAGGTCGATGATGTGCACACCTTGGTGACCTTATGTCAGCAAAATAAAGGCCTCGCTTTATTGCCTGAACATCTCTATGCCCCTTATAGCCAGAGCGGTGCATTGGTTTGCCTGCATGATCAGCGTTTCTTTGGCCGTCAGCTGCAAGCCTCACTGTTCTGGCATCATAACTTGGCTCACCCAATGATTGCGGATTGGATTTTGACCTATTTCGCCGCGCTGAAATAATACGCACACGCCACATTAGCCAGCACGTACCGATATAAAAAAACGCTGAGTATTCAACTCAGCGTTTTTTTATTCAAACAATGACCAATGAATCGTCAGAATCAATAAATCGTAGCGACGTCATAATAAGCAGTATGGTGGCCTAGCGGGACTTCCACTTCATCCCCTTCTTCTAGCCCTAACAACGCATCGCCCAATGGTGATGTTGGGGTAACCACAACAATCTCTTGGTCAGCGACAGTCAGTTTGATGCCCCCAGCCGTAGGGCCAAAAAAGACGCACTTTTCATTGTCATCTTCATCCACCAAATGCACCATGCAGCCGAGGACAATTTGTTCACTGCCTGCCGGTAACGCAGTTTGCAGTTTGCGGTAAGCCGTCAAATCCGCCATACACTCAGCCACACGCTGTGATTGCCCATGGGCTAAATACGCCGCTTCAAGTGCAAGGGTGTCATATTGATTTTCAGGCGCATTTTCATCGTCTGTTGCCGTGCTATGGGCGCGGTCGGCGGCCTCTAATGCACCTTGGTAGGCTTTCTGTAGTTGCTCAAGGATTGTTTCGACCAGTTGTGCTTTATCGATGGTGACCATGGGGAGATTCTGTAAATAGAAAAGAGTATACCTTACTTTTTATGCCGACTGTTCATTTAGCGATTAGCACTCGTGACCGCCGCCGATGACACTGTCCTGTTCATGATCAATGCAGGCTTGTGCCATCAACGTTAACCCCTGAACAAGGGTTGCCAGACTCATGCTCGGTTGTGTGCCCTGCACCGCTTGCGCAGGTAATAACGGGATATGCACGAAACCATGACGGATCGCGGTATCACGCAAATAATGCTGAATACCATAAAACAGATGGTTACAGACAAACGTACCAGCGGTATTGGAGATCTGCGCCGGAATGCCGTGATCTTGTAACGTCTGCGTGATGGCTTTAATCGGCAATGTCGAAAAATACGCCGCCGGACCCGCATCGACAATGGCTTCGTCGATCGGTTGATGCCCGCCGTTATCAGCAATGCGATAATCATCCACGTTAATGGCGACCCGCTCTGGCGTGATCGCGGCTCGCCCCGCGGCCTGCCCGACCGTGATCACCACATCCGGCTGATGCTGTTTAATCGCAGCGATCACGGTATCAATGGCGGCATAGCGCACAACGGGCACCGTACACACAACAATCTCGCCGCCGACTAACGGGACATCCGCCAATGCGCGCACCGCTTCCAACGCAGGGTTCATGCGCTCGCCACCAAAAGGCTCAAAGCCTGTAATTAAGATTTTTTTCATGCGATTACTTTAACTTCACTGTTATGACTGGATGATTCGCCCCGCCGCTTACTGCCGCGTGACGTTTCCCTGAATGACAATATACTGCGATCGCCTCCCACCAAAGGCAATAAAAACAAAAATGCCGCTCACCCCAACAGGGTAAACGGCACCGAAAACAGGCTTGCTGTCACGTTGGTGGCTATCACCACCCACGCGAACAAGGGCAAGGATTACACGTTAACGCCGTGCTCTCTTGCCAAGGCGGCTAGACCACCCGCGTAACCCTGACCCACGGCTTTGAATTTCCAATCCGCGTTGTGGCGGTATAGCTCGCCGAAGATCATGGCCGTTTCTGTCGACATGTCTTCAGACAGATCAAAACGGGCAATTTCACTGCTGTTATCGTTGTTCACGATACGCATGTAGGCGTTAGATACCTGACCGAAGTTCTGATTCAGGTTTTCAGCATCGTGGATTGTGACGGCAAACACCAACTTCTTCACGTTAGCAGGCACCTTATCAAAGCTCACAGTGACTGTTTCATCATCGCCATCACCTTCACCGGTTTTGTTGTCACCGTTATGAACCACAGAGCCACATGCGCTGTGTGTGTTGTTAAAGAAAATGAAGCTAGTGTCAGACAATACTTTATTGTCTTCGCCAACCATAAATACTGAACAATCCAGGTCAAAATCCTGACCATCGGTTGCACGTGCATCCCAACCCAGACCCGCCAATGCGACTTTCATGGTTGGAGCTTCTTTGGTAAGAGAGACGTTGCCGCCTTTAACTAATGAAACAGCCATGTTCATTCCTTTTTGATGACATTAAAATCAACGTAATAATAAATACAGAGAATATAAGGGGAAGTCTCCCTCCCCGATTAATCACAACGCAAACACCATTAAGAGGCGTTGATCCCATATTGTGCGCACATGGCACCAAGGCCACCGGCATAGCCTTGACCCACCGCACGGAACTTCCACTCACCATTGTGGCGGTATAATTCACCAAAAATCATGGCGGTTTCCGTAGAGGCATCTTCCGTCAGATCGTAACGCGCGACTTCCACGTTGGTGTCTTCGTTCACAATACGCATAAAGGCATTACTCACCTGACCAAAGCTTTGACGGCGGACAACTGCATCGTGAATGGTCACGATAAAGGCCACTTTCGAGACATCCATTGGGACATTGTTCAATTCAACAATCAACGACTCATCGTCGCCATCGCCTTCACCGGTACGGTTGTCGCCGGTGTGCTGCACAGAGCCGTCCAACGAGCGTAAGTTATTGTAGAAAATAAAATCATTGTCATTGCGAACGCGGCCGCTGTCGTTAAGCAGGAACGCCGACCCATCCAGGTCAAAGTCCTGACCATCGGTTGAACGCGTATCCCAACCAAGACCCACTCGTACACGAACCAATGATGGATCGGTTTTACTCAGTGATACGTTACCGCCTTTAGATAATGAAACGCCCATTAGCATCTTCCTTTTTCAATATTCATCATGGCTTAAGCCGGATTAGAATTTTGTTCTTCGTCTTTTTTCTCTGGGAACACATAGCTGGCTAATACACCAGCAATCAGCACCACAATCACAACAACCAAACTGGTGGTGGCCGAAATAGTGAAATCATGACCAAAAATGTGCGAGGTGGCATTCAAGCCCAACTTACCTGCAATGAAGAACAACAACACGATGACGGCTTTTTCCAGGTGCACTAAGTACTGCTTCATGGCTTCAAGCACAAAGTACAACGTACGCAGACCCAAAATAGCGAACATCATGGCGCTATACACGATCAGTGGTTCACGGCTGACAGCGATCACCGCTGGCACCGAGTCAAACGCAAACATCACGTCAGACAATTCCACGACCGCCAAACACAGTAATAACGGTGTTGCGTAATATTTCGCTTGAGACGTCCGTCCGACGGTGATGTCGGCGTTTTCTGGTTTTGCCAGCTCTTCATCGACGTCTTTCTGCTTGATCAAAAAGTTATTGCCTTTGATCTTTGGCCAAACAGGGAACAAACGCTTCACGGCGCGATAAGCCAAATGCTGCGAGTAGTCTTCAACCTCGTCTTCTTGCTCACCGCTGCGCAGCATCATCACGGCCGTCCATGCCACCATCAGGGCAAACACCACTTCGACCCAGGGGCCCAACGCCAACAAACTGGTGCCAATCGCGACAAAAATACCGCGGAACACGATAGCGCCGATAATGCCCCAGTACAGGATGCGGTGACGGAACTTATCCGGCACCGAGAACCAGGAAAATATCGCCATGATCACAAACAAGTTATCGACGGAGAGCACTTTCTCCAGGGCATAACCGGTCACAAAGAGACTCGCCACTTCAAGTCCATGGTGGAGATACAAGAACCCAGCAAAAGCAAACGCAACCGCAATCCAGAAAATGGACCACATGATGGCGCTTTTAAGCGGGATCACCTTATCGTCACGGTGCATGTACAAATCAATTAAGATCGCGCCGACAGATAAGAAGACAAAGACCAATACGGTCTCAATGGGAAAGCCGATATGCGTTGTATCCATGTTTGACAATACCTAATTACAACTGATATTCAGAAGTTGAAAATCCTAATGCCACGCAGATTTCACGTGCGATGGCTTTTTCACTGTCATCGAAATCACCATCACTTTTCGCGACAGCAATCCCGACACGCAATGCAAGTTGCGCTGCATCTGGCTGATCTTTCAGGCGCATCACATATTTCATGGCTTCGCCTTTACCGATATCCACATCAAACTCAAAACCCGTTGCCAATGTATTGAAAAAGCCAATCACTTCTTTCACATCAAACACGGCAAGCTCTTCTGATTGCTGGATAAAGCTCATCATTTTTTGCTTTTCTTCCGCGCTGGCACCGTCAGATGCCATACTGATGCAGGCACAGACAGCGACCGTGCCTTCCATGAATTTACGGTTTTTAAAACGACCGACTTGGTTTGTGAGTTCTGAATGCCCTGCATTGACGGCATCTTTCACTTTCTTAAAAAATGACATAATTGTTTCCTTATTTGCTGCCGGCTCGCCACCGGAATCCCCAACCAAAAGCCCTATCCAGCTCTTCATGACCCGCGAAATAGCGATCGATCCGTTGTACGGTCAATACCCCATTGTCATTGATCAGTCGTGCCACGGCGCACATACAATTTGAGCGCCCGCCTTCGGTTAAGCGTGTTTCAACCGGGGGTTCATTGGGCACGGTAATCGTGACCACACCATCGGTTTTCGTCCAATCTGGCACCCCTTGGTAAATGAAAGCAAAGACCAAGACTTCGGCAATATTGCGCCAGCTGTCGCCATTAATGTGTAACCACTCACCACTGTGTGACGCACCGGTTCTGTCGTCTTCAAGCAAACGCACGTACGGTTGATGATCAAGATGACCAAACCGATTTCCCAAGGCTTGCACAATGTCGGCATTGCCATCTTTGAATCGTACAAATGCCCCTAAATCCAGATCGACCCCTGATGAGCCAAAAATACCACTCAGAAAACCACTGCCCTTGTGCGTGCCACGGTTCCAATTCAAATTCACTTTGATCAGGCCGTAATCACTGCGCTTGGTTAAGTTGACGGACGGGTTATTTTTGGTCAGCGAAATCTTGCTCAGATTAATTGTCGATGACGGTGCATTTGTCGATGTCGTAGAAGGAGCCGGTGAGGTTTGATGCGGCTGATACGGCGTTGATGGCCTCGCGGTAGAAGCAGGCGGTGGTGTTTGTGTCGGTGTTGGAGTTTGATCTTCATCGACCACCACACCATAAAATTCTGCCAACGGTTTTAAGCCACCAATAAAGCCTTGTGAAACAAAACGAAACTTCCATTGACCATTGCGGCGATAAAACTCGCCGAGGATCAATGCCGCTTCAGATCGTGCCTGAAGATCCACATCCGCCTGAATATGCACCTGCCCCGCCTGTTCGATCTGAATCGATAATTGTCCTAGCGATGAAACCGTTTGGCCCGGATTACACGTACATGAAAACGCGACTTTCTCAACACCGGTTGATAAGCGCGCAAGATTCAGTGAATACGTGGTCTGAGTACCTTCGCTGAGCAGCGACACCGCATTATCACGGCAGGCTCGCTGACCATAAAAGATCATATCGGCGTCATGGGCGACTTTGCCATTGGATTGCAGGCGGAATGCAGACACATCCGCCGGCTTTCCCGCGATCACCCTGACGGTTAATTCACCCGTAGGTACCGGTGAATTTCCTCCAGCAGTCAGCATCATAATGGCTTACACCAAGGCGTTTTTAATCACAGGGATCATGTCCTGCACGGTACGTCCCTGACAAGGCAGACCATGCGCCTTAAATTCCCAGTCACCCGCCTGACGTGCCAATGAAGCAATCAAAATACCGGAATGCGACCCTTGCTCATTCAATTTGAAGTGACACACTTCTTGCTCACCCGTCGTGGTATTGATCACACGGCAGAACGCATTCTCGACTTCATTGAACGTTTGACCACGGAAGCTATTTACGGTTACAGCAATAAATGCCACGTTACCCGGTAAGGCATTCAGGTTGACATCAATCACTTCATCATCACCGTCGCCTTCACCCGTCAGGTTGTCACCTCGGTGACGAACAGCGCCACAACGTGAAGCCAATTGTTGGAACCACACAAGATCAATCGGGTTACCTTGCGCGTCAAATAATACGCAAGACGCATCGAGGTCAATCGAGTCAGAACCGCCGAATAGACCGCCGAAAAAACCAGATTTCTTTTTGATAGGATCCCAACCAAGGCCAATGGCAATAGTCGAAAGCGTCGAGCCCGCTGTTTTTGCTAGCGAGACAGATTGATTTTTACTTAATGAAACCAAGTGAAACTCCCTATTACTGTTGTAATAACGTATATTCCATATATCGAGAAAACTATCACTAACCTTTAGCTTGCTGATAATTATAAACAATCACTTAGCCACGCATAACCATCTATTATGGTGTGGTTGCTGAGCAATATAAATAATAAAGCAGATTAGTCAACGTGTATCTTATCCATTTTAATGAAGTCTGAATTTGTGATTATTCACGCAAATAATCTGTATGAGGTGTGACAAACGCTTTGTAGTATCGATAATTCCATCATGCACATTGTGCCCTCTAATACGACGTTATAAGCCGATTTTATGAATAAGCGCAAACAACAACTTTCGACGGGCACCATTCGCATGAATATCGCCCAAAGCAAGTGGCAAGATACTGATTTATTTGACTTTGCAGAAAGGAAAAACCCGAAACGCTCTTTTTTATTTGTCAGTAAAATTCTCGGCAAGCATATTCCTGTATCCCCGAAGAAAATGCGATCCGCTTATCAATATTTGGTACAAGAAATCCCCAATAATATCTCTGGCCCTGTTTTATTTATCGGTATGGCCGAAACTGCCGTTGGGTTAGCAGGCGGTGTATTTGAAGAAGCACACAAACACTACTCTGACAGTGTATTATTAACCACGACCCGTCACCCTGTTGATGGCGAATTATTGTGTGAATTTAAAGAAGAACATTCTCACGCAACCGATCACCTTATTTATTTACCATCAAATGAAACAAGATCCTCTTTTTTCAATAAATATAAGACGCTGATCTTAATTGATGATGAAGCAACAACAGGCCGCACCTTTAATAATTTAATTTCATCATTATTACATGCCGGTTTACGAGGCATTACACAGATAATTACTGTCACGTTAACCGATTGGTCAGGGGATCGCCTCTCTACGCTGCAAAAAAACACACAGCCAGAAATATCCATTACATCACTGGCTTTAATGAAAGGACAATGGGAATGGCAACCGAACCCGCTCGCCCCCCTTCCCGACATGCCGGATGTCAACGTGACAGAAAAAGGGGCCGCGATGCTGTCCAGTCGACAAGATTGGGGACGTCTGGGCATGACCCATTACAACGGCAAAGGCTGGGTTGATCGTTATCACGCCCACGCTGGTGAACGTATTTTGGTGCTCGGTACGGGGGAGTTTCTGTATCCGCCGTTTCTCATGGCCGAACACCTTGAACAACAAGGGGCTGACGTGCTGTTTAGCTCGACCACCCGATCCCCGATTGCCGAAGGGCTCGCCATCCAATCCAGTTTGGCCTTTACCGATAACTATGGGCTTAACATCCCTAACTTCTGTTACAACGTGGCGCATCAATCTTTCGATCGGATCATCGTGTGCGTTGAAACCCGTGATAACGATATCGATCCCGCTTTTCTCAAGGCACTTGCCCCACTTGCTCACACCGTAGAGGTTGCCGTTTATGACTAAGCCGCTTTTTTTGGTTGATCTCGACGACAACCTGTTTCAAACCCAACGCAAAATGCACTTAAAAGGGCAAACACCGGCTGAAACGGCTGCCCTTGATCGGTCACTCACCCCCCGCAGTTTTTTCTCGCAAGAGCAGGCCTATTTTGTCGATTGGCTATTAACACACGCCGATGTCATCCCGGTAACCGCACGGGGCACAGAAGAAACCGCCCGCGTCACCATTCCGTTTACGTCATGGAAAGTGATGACCCATGGCGCGGTGATCACCATGCCTAACGATCAACCGGATCCGCAATGGCAAGATCAGATCCTAACCGCGCTGATCCCTTACCAGCAGCAATTGCACGATCGTCAAGCCGCATTAACCGCGGCCTTCAAACAAGCCAATATCGAAGCGTGGGCGCGTATTAACTATGAGTACGACGGTCAGGCCATCTATTTAGTCGCCAAACACACTGACAGCAGCAAGATTGACGAGCTGTATGCCGTGGCGGATCAAGTGGATCGTGAGCTGGGAATCGACGGGTTCTACATTCATCGCAATGACAACAACATTGCGTGGCTGCCGCACTGCATTGAAAAAGGCAAAGCCACCCGTTACCTCATCGATAAAATCCGTGCAGTTGAACCCGATAAGCCCATTATCGGCCTTGGCGACAGCCTTAGCGATATGACGTTCTTACGTCAATGCACGTGGTTTGGCATGCCACAACACAGCCAGCTGTCCCACCCTTTATTGGCCCACATTGATCAGGCGGAGTAACCCTATGACGACGTTTTCTGGAGCTTATTCGCCCAACGACATTACGTTTTTACTCAAGCCGATTGAGCTCGACATGACACCGGTTGAGGAAAAAGAGAGGCTGATTCAATCAGGACAAGCGCATTACTCTGACATGCTCAGCCAAGAGCCCGCCCCCTCTGACGAACATTTGTCGATTTATGCCCAAGCCTTAGCCGACGGCGAACAGCGTCTGGCGAAAGAAGTGATGGTACTTGCACTACAACTGCGTGAGCAATTTTCTGACCGACCAATTGTGCTCGCCAGCTTGGTCCGTGCAGGCGTGCCTTTAGGGGTCATGCTGCACCGTGCGTTGCAGCAACTGGGGCATCCGTCTTATCACTACGGGATCAGCATTATTCGCGACCGGGGCATTGATGACAAAGCTCTGTCTGAAATAGAAGCCAAGCACGGTACAGACAGCATTGTGTTTGTCGATGGCTGGACCGGTAAAGGTGCAATCACCCGTCAGCTCACCGCCTCATTGTCACAACGTAACGGCTATCCGGCCAAGCCTCGCTTAGTGGTACTGGCAGACCCTTGTGGCATGGCATGGTTAAGTGCGTCGTATGAAGACTGGTTGATCCCGTTTGGCATTTTAGGCGCACCGGTATCGGGCTTGGTGTCACGTTCCGTCTGGTCGAGCGATGATTATCACGGCTGTGTGATTTGCGATCATCTGGCGGACTACGCATGCAGTAGCGCATTAGTGGACCGGATCAGTGTGTTGCAACAGCACATCACCCTCGAAGACCTGACATGGCAAACACCATCAGATGCAGAGCACACCGCATTGGCCGATCTGTCACAAGCGGTATTGACCCATTTGCAGGATGCTTATCAGGTTGATCACATCAACCGCATAAAGCCCGGCATCGCAGAAGCGACCCGCGCGGTATTACGCCGCGTACCGGATCACGTGCTGGTCAGAGACATAAACGATCCGGACGTAAAGTTGTTGGTGCATTTAGCCCAGAAGAAAAACATCACGGTGATTGAAGCCGGTTCGCGTCTTGGTCAGTACCGTGCCACGACGATCATCAAGAAGGTATTATGATGATGAAACACTCTCCTTATTCCTTGGGGGCGACCCTGTATATGCCCGCGACCCGCGATGACATCGTGAACGTGGCGCTACGCAATAAGATCCCCCATCTGCGTTCAATGGTGATTTGCTTAGAAGATGCGGTGGCAGAACAAGATATCGAACTCGCGTTACTCAATTTAAAAACGATTACCGCGACGCTGGCAAAAAAACGCCGTAACCACGAACAACCGATCATTTTCATTCGCCCACGGCACTTGGAGATGGCCGCGCACATTGTGGCCGATTATGATCTAACGGGCATTGATGGGTTTGTGTTTCCTAAATTCACACTCGATACGCTTGCGGAGTGGGAAGCGATCACGGCACCGACGCATTTAATCTGGATGCCAACCCTAGAGACGCAAGATGTGTTTGATGGGCAGGCAATGCAGCAACTGGCCAATGCCTTGATCAACAGCCCGATGCGGGATCGGATCATTGCCCTGCGGATCGGTGGTAATGATCTGATGAGTATTTTGGGGATCCGCCGTTCACGCACCGCGACTATCTATGAAGGGCCGCTGAATTACGTGATTAAAATGCTCACCTGCACCTTTGGTGCGAAAGGCTTTGCGCTCACGTCCCCCGTGTTTGAGTTGATTGATAAAGGTGAGTTACTGGAACAGGAACTGCAGCAAGATTTGATCCACGGGTTAGTCGGCAAAACCGCCATTCACCCCAGTCAGATTGAATATATTCATGAAGCATGGATGGTGGAACCGTCAGAATATGAAGACGCCATTCGCATCATCAATAGCACACAGGCAGTTTATCAACACGGCGGCGCAATGTGCGAGCCGGCCACGCACCGTCAGTGGGCGATGAACATCCTTGAACGCCGTCAGCTGTTTGGCTTAAAAACCCCAGAAGCGGCCAATGCCAAAGAGTTTGTAAATCAGTAACCGCGTGGCAACGCCTCCCATAACGCAGAGTCAGTGCTTCTTTCCTCTCTTGGAACGCTGGCTCTTTTTCTTTTAAGGCGGCGATTAAGCTTAAGTTATTTCCTTAAAAAATTACGTCATCGAAAAGTTACTTCATCGAAAAAACTGACCAAGATGGTCAATGCCGTGCTGTTTTTTGTTGTGTGCCATGTCTCTACAATTAAATGGAATCATCAACAGGAGACAGCACAATGATCACACTCCGTTATGCCAACGAACGCGGCCAAGCAGATTTCGGCTGGCTCCATACGCACCATTCCTTTTCTTTTGGGGAGTATTACGACCCCGCCCACATGGGCTTTTCCGCCCTTCGCGTCATTAATGATGACACCATTCAACCCGGAGCAGGGTTTGATACCCACGGCCATAAAGACATGGAAATCATCACCTTTGTCCTCAAGGGCAGCATTGCCCACAGGGACAGTGAAGGGAATGTAGAAACGCTGCCAGCTGGGGAATTCCAACTGATGTCAGCCGGACGGGGGATCGCCCACAGTGAGTTCAACCCATCCGATACTGAGGCATTGCATTTGCTGCAGATCTGGATCCAGCCCAATACCGTCGGCGGCCAACCGGGCTACCAACAAAAAGCCTTTGCCGTGCAAACCGGATTAACACAAATCGCAACGCCAGACGGTCAACAAGGCACGCTACAGATCAAGCAAGATATGACTCTGTATCAACTGACACTGCCGCCCCACACATCACACACGATGCCTGTTGCAGCGGGTCGTCAGGTGTACATTCATCAGGTGGAAGGAGAATTAGCGGTCAATGAAGTGGCATTATTGGCGGGCGATGGGGCAAAGATCCGTGATGAAGTCGCACTGACACTGCGCAATGTTGGTGACTGCACTATCACGGCGCTGGTGTTTGATTTGCCGTGATCATGACTACCGGGCGCATTGTCAATAATCATTACCCGATCTCTTTCCCAAAAAGCAAAAGCTCGCTCAGTTATGCTGACGGGCCTTTAAAATAACGACGACAGGCTTTTGAGAGCTTCATGTAAACCAATGTCACCGCAAACAAATACACGACAAGGAAAATACCCGCAATCGCGGCATTCGGAGCATGCTCCATTAGCTGAAAGATCCCGTATATCGCACCCCCCCAGTAAATCAGACCCGGCGCCTGATCCAATAAAGTGAATGCCGCCACTTTCCTCAACCACATCCTTGTAAGCATCAGTGCCTCCATTCGCCATTTCCATCAATGTCTTCATCGCTAAACTAAAATAAATCCCACCACGCAACCATGTATAAACGACGTTCAATTATGTTTTGAGAGTGATGTCAATGTTCTCGGAATCCAGAGTGAAAAGCGCAATTCCCCAACCCGTATGGGACATCACAAGCAGGGGGATTAAGAAAAAGCGGTTTAGCCTAGCGCCTTAATCATCAACTGAATCGACTGGTGATCTTCGCTCGGCACAAACGGTGTCGTCCCTTGGAAAATATAATCCGCATAATTGAGGGTCGCGACGTCCTCAAAGCTCATCTTCTTGCCGAACAAATATTGCGAACGACTGCCGGCCGATTCGGTGTGTGCGTAAGCAAATTGTTGCACCGCACCTTGTGCTAACACCGCTTGCAGTAGAGCAACTCCCACGCCTTGACCGGCAAATTGAGCTGCGACACCAATGAATTTAATATTGAGGTAGATATTGGGTGAAATATCGAATGACGTGAAATACCGCTGGTTCAGTTGCTTGAGCAGCCCCATCATAGGATCGCCAGTGAAGTCATCTTGGAAAAATTCTGACTGAAAGGTCTCAACGAGATCGCTACATAAAACACTACCGATCACTTTGTTTGTCTGGGTGCATCGCGCCACAAAGCCCAGTCCGGTCTCTGCACAACGTGTGCACATGTAGGCTAAGTAATCCCGAAAATCGGCTTCGTCATTGCCTTCGTAATCAAGTTGCCCAGTAAAAAATGCTTCTACAATCACATCAATGATAGCGGATGAGTCTGCAGGATGAATTGGCTGAATGGTGTAATGAGAAGACATAATCGCTCCAAATTGCGTTAACAAACGAAGTGATGCAAAAACGTTGTTGCGATATGAAATACACAAGCATGGCGCACCACCCCATAAAAATAGGGCCAGTGCCATGGTGTCGCAGAGTGCGCTGAATGCTTACTTCTCATCGCCATAAACCACAACGTTATGATTGGCGGCAACGATAATCACATATCGAAACAGGAGAAGTAATGAGCGGAATAACCTGACCGCTCTGTATCGTTTTAGGCGCGGGGATAATAACCAGATCTAAAAATACGCGCAATGAAGCGATGCGTTGTTTGTGCGGTCTACTGAAAAAACCTCTGCGGTTTGACGTTAACAACACACCGCGAGGCTCATCATCTGTTTCCCCGCAAAAAACAATGCATATCACGACCATTGCAGTTTGCAATTCTTAGACACGAGACTTTTTATTCATTTTCAATAAGATAATAAATGGCCTGCTTATTGCTCAATCTACTTATGTCTCATTTGGGTAGGGAAACAGTTATGACAAAGGCCATTATCACGACACTTTTTGCTTGCCTTCTTGGCAGCACTGCAGCACAGGCATCGTTAGTCTTCTCGATAGAAGACGCCTATATAGAAGAGTCACAAATTAATGGTCCAAAAACCGTGGAAACCTTTGATGATTGGCCAACCGGCACATTCAGTGGATTTGTCACGTCAGAGTTTGGTAATTACATTACTCTTCGTGGCGATCCCATGATCAAAGAGGCTGATCAATATGGCGGGGCGGGAGGTGAAGGCAATTACCTGTTCGTTAGCCCGCAAAATAATACCCAAGTGTTACTAAACTTCGATGAACCTGTCGGCTACTTTGGGTTTTGGTGGAGTGCTGGGAATGACGGGAATAAATTGCAGGTCAGAACCATGGAAGAAACCTTAGAATTTACAACCGAAGATGTATTCTCATCTGATGCACTGACGCTTAATCATTATGGCAATACCAATTTCAATAATCAAAATGCCAATGAGACGTATGCATTTGTGAATTTGAACGCGACAACGGAAGCATACAAAATCCAATCCATTGTTTTCTATGGTTCAAATTTTGAAACGGATAACCATACCGTCGCCAGTGCGATCCAGTCTTCAGGCGGCACACTGGTTGTCTCCATTTCGGAACCTATTCATTTAGGTGCGCTTGCCTTAAGCTTGCTGCCATTGGTACACGCTCGTCGACGTATTCAGGCAAAGCTATCCCTATGATCACATCAGGAAAACGAAAGCGCGAGTAGCTCATCACCCATCGCGCTTATTAAAAATACACTGTCAGAGGTGACTACACCATCGCTGCCTTCTCTGCCTCAAAGGCAGCCAATATTTTCTCGACAGAAGTCAGTACATCTTCCAGGCTGGTGTGATAATTCAGGATTGAAATCAGCATGGTTTTTGCGCCTTTGTAGCCGGATGTCGACGGATATAAATACCCTTCTTGCTGCAGGCGGTGCACCACCCGCTCTGTCAATACATCACGCGATGCCGCATCTCCCGTGCCAAATTGCACAGAGAATCGGTTCGACACCACTTCATTCAAAATCGTAATACCTTCCACTTCGGCCAGTTGTGCAGCCATCAATTGGGCCAAATCGGTACAGTTATCCAAATGCGCCGCGATACCGGCTTTACCTAATGATTTAAAGGCAGCATATACCGGTACCCCGCGCGCACGGCGTGATGCTGAAATACCAAAGTTAATCGCATTGCGATCAGGCTTGGCCATCGCATCATCGAGGTAATCGCCCATATTGTTGCCGCCCATGGCTGTGGTGATCGCGGATGGATCCTTCACTATCACCATGCCGCAGTCGTACGGCATGTTGAACCACTTGTGGCCGTCAGTATCGATGGAATCGATGCGCTCGATCCCTTTCAACAAATGCTTTTGTTTATCACTGGCAGCAGCCCACAGGCCAATCGCACCATCAACATGGCACCACGCATTCGGGTGTGCCGCCACATAATCGGCAATCTCATCAAACAAATCAAACGCACCGGAATCAATACAGCCCGCTTGTGCACATACCAAGGTCGGCCCTTCACAGTTGGCCATAATGTCACGCAGTGCTTCCGGCAACATACGCAGGTTATCATCGGTCGGCACTTTGATGATGTCGTTCAGGCCGATACCGATCATCGATAGTGCACGCTTAATGGTGGAATGGATTTGATCGCTGAGAACGACATTGATACGCGGCGCACCGTATAAGCCTTGCGTAGCGACATCCCATCCTGCTCGTTGCAACAAGGTGTTACGGGCAGTGATCAGCGCGGTATAAATCGCTTCTTGCGCCCCGGAGGTAAAGCCCACCGCTGAACCTGGCGTTAATCCCAACAATTCCACCATCCATTCTGCGGCGGTTTCTTCCACCACCGCCATCGCAGGGCTAGAGACATAATACGGCACGTTTTGATCCCACGCGCTCACCAACCAGTCAGCGGCAAGGGAAGCTGGCAAAGCGCCACCAATGGCGTAACCGAAGAAACGCGGGCCACCTGATGCAATCAGCCCTGCATCAACGTTTTTCACCATCTCATCAATCACGGCAGCCGGATCGCTCCCTTCAAGCGGCAATGGCCCTCCTAGCGCATGACGTAGTTGCTCTGACGTAGCGACCTGATCGATTTTGCGCTCAGGTAGAGATTCAATGTACGAAACGGCATGCTCACATGAACGTTGAAGCGGGGATTGATACTGATTAAATGCGTGTCCCATGGGACTGTCCTCCGGTCTTTATTGAGGCTTCATCCTATCGTTTTCGAACAGGTGGAATTTACCATTTCACGACAATTCACATTTTCTCTCTTTCGTCTCTATCTCCCCTACCTATAGAACATCATTCATTAAATAACCTATTTAACAATAAGCACGCCGACACCTAAATGCATTTTTGTGATCTTAAGCCACGGAATGTTACGACTGCTTTTTTGTTTCTCTTTCACTGCGTTACATTTCATTACAAATCCCCCCGCAGAGATGACAACCATGAAAAAAACACTCCTTGCAGGCCTGCTAGGCAGCGTATTGGCCGCCCCTTACGCCGTTGCTGCACCCGCTCACGATGCTGTTACTGAACAACAATATGTAACAGAGATGCAGACCATACACCGCATGATGAACGAGCGTATTGAAGAGCTTCGTACTTATGCCAGCGATGAGAAAAATGTCATCCAACGCGATGGTCGTCGCTTTATCATGGTTGATGGCCGTGAATATGAAGTGGGGGAAAATAATCACCTGTACTTTGATATTCCTCGCCCTTTCCATAACGAAGAAATATTCCGCCACATCTTTGGCTTCTTCAATGAAGATTGGGAACTGAGTCTATATGAACGCGGCATGGTTGCGGTGAACCGCATTTACGGTAACTACGATTACGGCAACGGCTGTTTGATGGAATACAACCCATCACGCCCATTCACGGCCGCTGATGGTAGCAAAACACCATTTTCTCTGGAGATCAGCACCTGTCAGGTGGATGAGGGCCGCTCTCACCAAACGTTGCGTTACCTGGGTAAAGGCACCCCAATCACACATGAAACCTTCGGCTACGCACAATCCGGCGATTTCATCCCTGAATCTGTCGCGCTGCACGGTGATAAAGTCTACGTCGGTAACACCCATAGCGGTTTCTCACGCATCGACCGCTATGACATGCGCACGCAAAAAGCCCTACCGCCAATCACAGGCTTTACACTGAACGGTCAGGAAGAAACCTACCGTATCGTGAGTGATGTGACGGAGCACAACGGTCGCCTGTTTGTGGCGTCGTTGTCGTCGAACCGTGTCGATGTGTATGACTTAAATAACAATGACCAAATCATCATGTCACTGGGTACCGGCGTATATTGGGGCGATACATTCTCTACCGCTCTGACGCACCCACACAGCGTGGCCGCTAACGATGACTATGTGTTTGTCGCAGACATTACCGGTAAGATCTCTATCTACAAACAAAGTGATCTCACACTGGCAAACCACAAACGTGCCGCTAAACATGCCTTCTTTGATTTGCCTGAAAGCGACAGCATCTGGCGCAACCTGAAAATGGAAGTGGTAGCGAACGAGCTGATCGTAAGCTTCGACAACAGCAAAACATATGTGTTTGGCATTGATCAGATCGTACCGGGTCAAACGTTGATTCCGGCAAAACAGATCATCGACAAATCACAACGTCGTAACGTGTATGAAGCCCAAGATGGCAGCGTATTCACCGGTACTAGCCAAGGTAAAATCGAAGTCTTTAATAAAGGCGAATTAGAATTTACCCAAGGTGGTGTCGCAGACGCCCCTGCCTTTGAGTTCAACACCTACTACAACGACAAACAAGACAAAGAAATCAGCACGAAGGCAAGCTGGGACTTAGCCGCGAACAACGATACATTGGCGATGCTACAGGACAACACGATCCTGCTGGCGGATATGGAATCGCTAAAAGTCTACGTGAACAATGCACCAGCTTGGGATCCTGTACCCGAGCTTGATCTGAACGCGTCTGACGTCGAGAAAAAACAGCTGTTAACCAACGAAGAAAGCTGGGAAAGTTTGACACAAAACCACGAAGTACGCGTGAATCGCCTACTTTCAGGTAAACAACGTTTGGACAGCCTGGAAATCACCAGCTACGCCGCACAACGTACCCACGATTTAGATGTGGAAGCACGTTTCGGCAAAACTGGCCCATGGATCAAGCTCGGTAACATTAACGAATTAGAACCATTCACGTCCTTCAAGCTGGACCAAACACTGGAAGAGAACGTCTACTACCCAACCACCACTGATGGTCAGTCTGTGACTATCATGGGCCTGAAAGACATCTCTTACATGCCGTCTAATCTGATCGATATTCGTCTGACGTCAGACACAGATACGTTCGTACAGAAAATTACCGATCTGAAGCCAAACTGGCGTCTTCGTTTTGGTACCTACAGCCCGGAAACCCACGGCAACTGGGGGCGCATCTCGGGGCCTTACGCGCGTGAGTGGATGGTGATGATGGCCAACTTTGCTTACATCATGAACAGCCCTGAGTTTGAACACATTTGGTTCAACTACAAAGAAACATGGGGCCAAGGCACGCAAGAGTTCTATGGCAATGCAGGTCCAGTCGACGCGCCAAACGGTAACTTCACCGTTGAAGATTACACACGCGTTTACCAGAACTTCATGAACCGTGATCTGATTGAACTGGGCGTATCCACCATCGGTGGTGGTCTGGGCGGCGGCTCGGTGCTGGGTATTGATACCTGGTTGTTCTACAGCCACTACTACCGTGAAGGTTTTGGTATTTTGGCCCATGAATTCGGTCACGGCTTTGGTAGCCACGACAGTGCATACGCCAATGGTGGGGCAGGCTTCCAACCGTTGATCAGCAATATGCATCACATGATGCTACTGGACAAAACGCTGCCGTACATCGATGACAACATCAATGCCTTCTACACGTCACCACGTGAATTGTTGCACAACGGCATTGCTGAGCACCTACGTGTACCGTTCCCAGAAGGTCACACTAACTGGGCGATTGAGTACTTCAACAATCACCCGATAACAGCGAAATAATCGCCGTTAACGGAAAAAGACAAAGGGTCGCATTAGCGACCCTTTTTATTTCGCGAAACACAACACACCCGTCAGCCGTTCACTGACGCATAACGATTACTGAACTTAGTAAACTGGCGTAATACCTGAGCTACCTGCTCAACGCGGCTGGCGACATCCCCGCGCAATACAATGTACGGCACTCGGCGTTCGTGCAAATCATCCAAAATTTGCTGCTGAAACCACTCACGCTTTTGATTCCCACTGCGATCCCACGTGTCGGCATATGGGATATCAGTATCACAAACAAAAAACAGATCGTAATCCTTCTCTGCCATCAGTGCATCCGCCGTTAATTGCGGCCCTGCACACCCATGATAATCTTTGGCAAACACATAGGTGGTGATCGGGCAAGTATCACAGAACAAGTATTCACGTGCCTGCGGCAACAAAGCGTGTTCTTGTCGCATGTGTTCGGGGGATATCTCCTCAAATTGCGCCAGACTGATCCGCCTGTCTACCTGATGCTCTAACCAATATGTCGCCCCGTATTCGGGCATAAACACCGTATTAAAATGATCGGCTAAAGCTTTTGTCAGTGTCGATTTCCCCGTAGACGGCGCCCCCATAACACACACTTTGGTAATAAGATCACGGTACACATGCGGGCTCATCCATTCCCGCTGAGCAAACGGGTCCTCCCTGATAACCGTCGCCGAAATAGGCACCGTCAGACGCCGCTCATCCACCCGCATATCTTTAGCGCCTAATGCTTTACTCACATGATCGCCATAAAATTCGCTGCTAAAAAAGTGAGTGATATTCAGACCCGCCGTCTTTTCCAAAATAAACGCTTCTTGCACCCGTTTTATTTCCGGTGTGTCACCATAGCCTTCCGGCCCGCCCCACGCTTCTATGATCTTAACTTGCGGAAAACGCTGCGTGATCCACGCGGCACGACGCTTAAGCGGCACGGGGGTTAGATCTGAGGGGTACACCATCACATACAGTTGATCCACCACCTGCAATGCTTGCTCAATCAAATACTCATGGCCTTTATGAAACGGTGAATACTTACCTAATGTCAGGCCAACGCTTTGCTTCTTGGTTTGCATCACGAAGCCTCCGTCGATAATCGAGTCCAACGAATAAAGCCAAAGATACTGTTAGCAAGGAAAAGTGCCCACATCACGATCATACTATCTGCCGCACTACTGTCCGCGATATAACGCATTGACCACAGCACAATCATTAATACATTCAAACTGATGTAGAAAAACCACTGCTCACGGTAACGCAGTACCATCAATAGCGTAGCGACAATGGCGAATTGGTTCGTGATTGCATCCAGAAAAGACAGGTTCTGTCCCGGTAATTGCGACAAAATTGCGTACACAACAGCAGTGCTCACCACCAGCAACCCCATCAGTTGCAAAACTCGCGGTTTACTCAAACGACGCATAGAAACAATCGCCCCATTAGAATGCTTTTTCCACGCTAAATAACCCACAATCCCCATCGGTAAATAGAAGAAAGCATTCAGTGCAAACTCACCATATAACCCTTCGCCAAACGTGAGATAGGCATAGGTCAATGAGTTAACGATACCGATCAAGTGTGATTCTTTGATACCCGACGCCACCAAGGTGACACACAACACTCCACTCACTAACACCAACGATGAGAACATATCGTTATCAGTAAAAAACACCGCGTACATTGTCGCAATGGCGATCAATCCGATGTTCCAACGGCGCACTGCCCGCTGGCTCGATGTATCCATAAGCACGTTACTACTGTTATGCATGTTTGAGATTCCAATTCTCTACGAAATAAAACTGCACAATATCAGAGCCTTATTGGTTAACTGAGCAGATAAAAAGGATTTCTCGGTAGGCGTCACACCCTATGTGTAGGCCCTCTTGAAATGGGGCTATCCGCACAACCAAACAACGTGTCTATGAGCCCCCAGAAAAGTATATTGATGCGTTAAAAGCGCTGTCTGAATCCCATAAATCATGCTTGTCGTTGTACAAGGCAGTAACGAAAAAAGCCCGTTGAATGATTCAACGGGCTTTTGTGTATTAACAGTGCTCACGCCGGCCATAGTGTACGGCGGTCACTGACTTATTGGCAGTCAACCGGTGACGTGTTATCCAGCGGCCAACGGGTTGATTTATCGTTATGATCCAATGGCAAGAAAATCAAATCATCGGATAAATTCACACCGGGGTACTGCTTACCTTGCACATACATGCCTAAAGGCATCGGCGCTTTCGTCACATGCATGGCAGCCTGAGTTTTAGCCAGATCAGAGTAACGTAATCCGGCTAAATCAAACAAGGCACTCCAGTCACGCTGCGTCATGTAGTTTAGCGAGATCAAGAGGAAATCATTACCCGGCATGTAAGACACTTTCTGACCGCCGTACAGTGCGTTGCCTTGGTAATCAAACTCACTGAAACCTAAGCGATCACGGTTAGCCAACCACGATTTTTCATCTACCGCATGACGATCAAACATACGCACATGTTGGTGCAACAAGGTGAAAATGTCGAAGCCATTTTCCAATACCGCACCATTTGGCATTTCCAATTTATGAGCCTGCAAAATCATCTGAATGTAGATGTGAAGCGGGTAATGCGCATCCTTGTTGATTGACCATGACGCCGTGTAACGGTCTCGCCCTTCTGGGTTCGCATACAATGAACAGTTGCCGCGCAATACCACACGTTCACCTTCCGCATTCGTCACGTCATTCACATCTGACATGAAGGCAAAGAACAAATCTTTATCATCATAGGGCGTTGGGATCACTTCCGTGCTTTGATCGGTCACAAAGTGGTAATTCCAACGTTGGTTGAAGGCAAACACGTTATTTTGCGATTCACCTGAACGACGCTGGTATGATTTCCAATTGTTCTTATTCTCTTCTTCTACATAATGAAGATCAATTTCACGTTTTTGTAGACCGTGGCCTAGCTCATGGTTATCCAACCAGCCACGTGGGCTTAATGGCGAACCGGAGTCGTACGGGTTACCGCTACAACCTGAACCACAATGGGCGTTTTGATCGTAGTTAGCATGCTGAATAAACGGACGTGTATGAAGACTGTCATCCAAGCAATCAGCCCCAAACAGTGAGGTACAAATGTTCAGGAACGTTGGCGTGAACGATTCATCCAGTTTTTTGCCTGGCACTTTAAAACCCGCACGGGCGTAAAGCACATCGATGTGCTCTTCACGTGAGGCATTCAGCAAAGCGGCAATCGTCGGGTATGTATCGTTAATACCGTCCAAGAAACGGTCTTTACGTAAGTGTTGCTCGTAACCTTCGGTTTTCACATCCACCTGTGGCAATTCCGTTTCATTCAACATTTGCTCGAAACGCGCAAGTTGCTCAGGGGAATGAATATCATCAATGTACGGGTGTTGTGCCACACCAGAAGCCGTCACCTCAGCAGCCAGTTCACCGTTACCGTTAATGAACGACAGGTAAATCGGCCCACCGTATGGCGTTGACATCGTAACGGCCTCACCGGTTTTCAGAGTCAAACGACGCTGTACATAGGCCTGTTCACTGACACCTTGTGGTGCAAGATACTTTTTGGTGTCCATCATGCGGTTCGCATTTGAACGACGGAAATTGAGCACCACTTGCACATCATGCTCGGCGGCGTCATGACGGGTTAACGTAAACGCTTCGCCCGGCAATGCGTACCAGCCCGTTGCTGTCCACTGGTTGTTAAATGGCACAGAGAATGCTTTACGCTCAGTCACTGTGTCAGGTTTTGCGTAAGGTGTGCCTTTACCGATTTCCAGCTGCGAGCGGTCTAACACAAAATCACCCAAATCGGGCTGCGCGACGTTATTCACACGCGCATAACTCACAATGGAATCCGCGAAGCTGGCTTTTTGCCATTCAGTCACATCCGCCGTCGTCATTGGGTAGTCGATCCCAATGCGATACTTATCCGCCAACAACAGCGCTATTTTCAGTAAGCGATGCGTATCAAGGCTAAACACATCAATGCCGGCTTGGTCGAGCTGAATCACACTTTGACGTAGCCATTGAGTACTGATACCAAAATCACTCGTGTTCAAAGCGGCGCTGGCATCATTCACACATGTTAAGAAGTTGCCGCAAAGCAGGGTTAGCTGCGGATCAAATTCCCCGGTTTCCAAGTCATCCACATAACGCGCCAATGCCAACAGTGGCGCTGGACGGGTTTTTAAGGTCGCTTTTAGCTCGTCAACTGAGAAGTTATCCAACTTTGCGCCAAGGTTATAGTTGGAAGCATAAGTGAACTCACCATACTGCAGCGTGCTCGCCATCATTGGCTGCTTACCGTGTGAGAAGGCAAACGACACAAAGATAGGGATCTTCTTCGCGATCAATTGCTCTAGTTCTCGGTCGGTTTGGTCTGCGCCTTTTTTCTGGCCATCAAATGCACCAAAAATCACCAAATCTGCATCCATGTCTTCAACACACGCATTCATTTGGTCGTAGTCACAGCTTTCTAGCGTATTGATCGTCGCATTCGGCAAATGCGTTTCTAGCCAATTTTTGATGTCACGATAATGGCTGCTTTGCACCTGACTGATGGCAATAGACAAGGTGGATTCAGGTGACAGCGATTGCTGCGTCAACCAAGCGAGGGTATTTTTCACTACCGCATCGGTGTCATTATTGCCGCCTGATAAAAACAGGTTCGAGCCAACAAAGCCAAAACGGTGACCGGCTTTTTCACTCAACGTCATCAAGGTTTTTGATGCATCTTGCCCTGAATGGTCAACATTGGACATTAAAACGGGAAACGACATTTCAGGGTTGTAGCGATCAACCGATACCGACACCTTCGACGGTGTCCAACTCATGCTGGATGGGAGATTGGCCAACAGCATGTCGATATTATCGTCGTGCTGGCTACCCAATCGATGCAGCTCATCACGCATCGCTGACAACAATTCAGACTCAGACGCATACGTGTGATCATCACGTTCAATGGCTAAATCAACACTAGAGGCAAATTGTGCTTCAATCTCACAATCTTGCTGTACGTTGGTGACCTTGTACACATTGCCGTTCAACTCACCGTCACAGCCAACGATGGTTTTCAGGGCATGCCCTTGTGCCGCCGTAACCTGGAACATGTAGTCCGTACCCGCAGCAACGCTCACATTACGTGGTGTCACCGAACCTTGGCCACTCACGGCAACATTCAGCGTGTAATGTTCAGGTTCAATCGGCGGCTCAATGTCACTGTCTGGCACCAATTCCCACGCTTGATCCCACGCGCTGCCTGTACCCGGTGCGTATGCCCAAGCCACACCCGAACACCAAGGCACACTTGGCCCCGGCTTACAGCGGTAGTGTTGGCCTACGTTAAAGACAATATCACCACTTTGATAAGGATGACCTTCTACATACTGTGGATGGTCTGATGGGGGCAGCGGTTGTTGCAGATCTACTTCCGTGACAGATTCCCATGCTTGTTGCCAAGCAGTACCCGTACCGGGGGCGTAAGCCCATGCTGCACCTGAACACCAACCTGCTGTTGCGCCGGTTTTACAACGGTAGAGCACACCGTCACGACTGACGACATCGCCGCCTTTATAGACTTCACCTTCAAGATAAGTAGGGTAACTGTTGAGGCTTGTGGCTGACTGAATGGTCGATGCAGAGGCAAACGCACTGTGTACAGATAATGCCATTGAGACCGACCAAAAGAGTGTTTTTAATTTCATAGTTATCACACGCATTTAGAAGAGCGCGCATTTAGAAGAGCGCGCATTTAGAAGAGCGCGCATTTAGAAGAGCGCGCATTTAGAAGAGCGCGCATTTAGAAGAGCGCGCATTTAGAAGAGCGCGCATTATGCAAATAAACCCAAAATGCACAATTTGACAATTTTATTTCGTGGCTTAATGTCACAAAACTAAAAACGCATCGCCCAACAATGAAAAATAATCACAACAAGGCAAACCCGAAGCGAATACGCCTATTCGTTACACGTCCCTCCTTTTTTACATTACATTCCGTATTCACGCTGTATGCAGGCATCATCATCACTGTAAAATAATTAGCGATAAAATCGCATTGATCTAATTACAATAATGCCATCAATTAATGCTACCGATTAAACCCGCCGCAAAAAGCGACAAAAAATTGTCGACAAACAATGCAAACCACCACGCTTTTCGCCAATAAATAGACACCAACCACTGTTTTTATTGATCTTTAGATATTTGGACTGCATATCACAGTTGTCAATTTGTCTACTTTTATCAATTTAACTATTATCAAAAAAACGAAGTAAACAAACCAATACATTAATGAATAATTACAATGTTATTTTATTAATGACACAATAAATCATAATTATCTTTTATTTTATATTTGGTCAGTCATGAAAATTAAATTATTACCGGCAGTGATAGCATCTCTGCTATCTGTCAACGCATACGCGTCAAACAACGATGCGGAACAACACTATTTCAAAACCACGTCGGAAGCCGTACACCAGAGCATCGTCAATAAGATTGAAGATCTGCGTCGGTACGCATCGGATGATAACAACGTCATCGTTGAAAACGGTGTACGTAAAATCGAAGTCAATGGTGTGAAATACGCCCTGACTGACGACAATTACATTTCGTTCGATATTCCAAAACCCTTCAACAATGAAACCGCCTTCCGCAACGTATTCGATTTCATCGATAGCGATTGGGAACTGAGCTGGTACCACGGCGGCATGGTTGCCGTGAACAAAGTGTTTGGTAACTACGATTACGGCAACGGCTGTTTGATGGAGTACTACCCGAAAGGTACTGTCGATGCCAACGGCCCGACCCATGTTTTGCTAGAAACCACATCATGCAGCGTGAATGACTTTGAAACCACGCAGCAGTACTTCAGTAATGGCACATTCATCACGGCTGAGCAGTTGGATGTGGATGCTCTAGCCATCACGGCCATTGAACGTTACCAAGATAAACTGTACATCACGCAAGATACCAACCCTGCGTTCATCACCATTTTCGATATGACGACACAAACCGTGATCGGCCGTATCGAAGGCATTGACAGCGATCGTGGCTTCCAGGCATACAACCGCATTAACGAGTTGGCTATCCACAATAACCTGCTGTACGTGTCTTCGCTGTCTTCGAACCGTGTTGATATCTTTGATCTGGACAATAACAACAGCTTGGTGCTGTCACTGGGTTCTGGCACCGGTTCATGGGGTGGCGCAAACGGTCTGGTCCACGCTCAATCGTCAGCGGCTACTGATGACTTCGTGTTTGTGACCGATGCACAATCGCGTATTTCTGTGTACCGTCAGCACAATCTGACACCAGAAAACCCTGACTTTGCAAAACGTGCGGGCTTCCTTGCCTATGAAGGGAAATACACCCACCGTAAAGTACAAATGCATACTATTGGCGATCACCTGATCGTCGCGACTGCTGATCGCGGCTATTTCGTCTACGACATGACGAAGGTCGACCAAGCCCTCGCTGATGGCGTGGATTTGGCGGCAGAGAAAGTGGTGTCACTGAATCTGCAAAAAGTGGATCTTGACAACAATACACTGGCTGTCAGCTTTAAAGATCGCATTGAATGGCATGATGCTGCTGCGTTTGCAGCCAATGGTTTTGTATTCGGTGAACCGCTGCGTACCGTGCGTGCCATCAATGGCCAACCGGTTTCTGCACTGAAAGATCTGCACTTTGCTAACAATGAGCTGATCACGGCAAACAGTGAGCGCATTGCGATTAACTACCTGCTGAATAACGAAATTACGTTTGTGGCAGATACCTCTGTGGCACAACAGACCATTGCGTTTAACCAGCTAATGCCAACGTCTGTGACACAGATTCTGGGCAACGATGAACCACACCATGTGTTAATGAACCGCGAGTTGCGCTCCGTTAACATCAACTCATTAGTTCAAACAAAACTGTTGAACAATGAAACGGTACAGATCACCAACTATGCGGCAAAAGAACTGCGCGATATCACGCCAGAGCTAAAACTGAACGGCATCAACAAATGGTTCAAACTGGGCACACTGGATCGCATTCCAGCGTACGCACAGATCACCCTGCCATTGTCTGCATTCAGCACGAATTTCCAATTCAACAGTGCCAATAACGACGGTGTGTTTGATCTGTCTGATCTGTTCACCGCCGACATGGAAGTGAAAGATCTGCTTGAGCACCGTTTCAGCTCTGAAAGTGATGCCTTTGCACAAACACTGTCTCGCCTGAAACCAACGTGGGAAATCCGCTTTGCCGGCACTGCTGACCACAAGTGGCGTGACATGAACGGCCTGTATGCCCGTGAATGGCTGATCATCATGACCAACTTCGCCTACATGGTATCGTCTGACGAATTTAAACACGTGTGGTTTAACTTTGAAGACATCATGGGCTACAACATGCACTCGTACGCGGGTCAAGTCCATGAGCCAGGCGGTTACTTCACCGCTGAAGATTACGATCACTACTACCACAGCATGCTGAAGCGTCCGTTTGTGAACGTGGGTATTACAGCAATGGGTGGCGGTCTGGGTTCTGGCGGCATTACCGGTGTGGATACCTGGATGTTCTACAGCCACTACTACGGCCAGTGGGGCATTATCGCGCACGAATTCGGCCACGGTTTTGACGGTAAGTCTTATGGTCACGGCACCAGCTTCGCGAACGGCGGTAACGGCTGGCAGCCACTGATGACCATGGTTGCTAACTACCACATTCGTAAAGGTGATATGCCTTACATGGATGACAACATCAATGGTTTCTACAAACCAGAAAACGATGCCTACCAGTATGCGGATATCAGCCTAGGTAAGCGTCACTACCGTAGCGACAACCACATGTACCTGCTGGACGAGTACTTCATGACCTTCTCTGACCTGCCTCAGGGTTGGTTCCCGCATGAAGATCGTTTTGCGCCAGAGAGCCTGAACAATCAGGAACGTATGATGCTGGCGAAAATGCCGATTCACGGTGATGACCCGTACCTGTGTCGCTTCGACTACACCACGGAAACAGGCACCACCAAGCTTCACGGCTACGTAGAGCAGTTGGATGATCAGCAATACCGTTGTACCGGTGGTGATGAAATTACATACCGCCTGCCAAGCGGTGAGAAAGTGGCGTTTGCCTCACCCGTGGGTGAGTTTGAATGGCTATCTCTGTACTCTCCAGAGCAAAAAGGTGAGCGCGTAACGACCGTCAATGGTCAGGCACTGTGTGCAATCAACAAAACCGGCTTCTACGGTGTCGGCTTTGTGAACAGCGGTAACCAGTGTACCCAACAGTCTGAAGTGTACTGGTCAAACGGCAGACAGTGGACCTTCTCAAGCGGTTGGATTGACTACAAGTTCCGTTAATCTGATGGCCTGATACACGGTATCAATGCTCCTTTGAAGCGATGCCACTCAAGCGATTGAGTGGCATTTTTTATGCGAGCGCGTTCTGGTAATCCCCTCACCTGCGCGGAGGTCATTTCGTTTCCCTTTCTGCTTACCCTTCCACCCAGACATTTTTAAAGTCCGGCCACGACCAATCGGTCATTTGTACGCCATGCAACGCCCCTTGCCAACGCAGGGTTTGACGGTGATGGAACAACGGCGTCACCCAGTGTTCCGCAATCATAGTGGTTGCCAGTGACTCCAACCTCGGCAAATACCCATTGACCTCGCACTCAGCACGCATCGCGGCTAACGCTTGATCTAACCAGTCATTCACTGCTGCCGGTAATACACAGCGCAACACCGTATTGGAGCAAAACCACCGATACAGCGAGACCGGCAGGTTATCATCCACATGCAGGCTGGTGATGACGATAGCTTCTGTCAGTGGGTGATTCGTCGCCCGTGCCTGTAACGCTGCTAAGGTATACACGTGTACCTCACTGGCGACACCTAACTGACGCAGTTTCTCGCTCAGTATCTGAGCGCAATCCATGATCACTTGATGATCATACACGGCGATATCCATGCGAGCAGGCAACGGAGCAATCGCCTCCTCATCTCCCCAAGCAGACGGCGGCATGACTTTGGTCCAACTCGGCAGCAAATTATACGCCGGCACCGCGACGCGTAATAATTCGGTCAGTGTCTCACCTTGTTGCTGAATCAATGCAGGAGACAAAATACGTGACAAATAACGGCGCTGAGCACTGCTCAACGACGGGGCCACATCTGTGCTGTCGTCGTCGGTCTGTAATCGTGTCCCTTGATTGAACAGTAAGAAAATCCCGCCATTCTCGACCCGCGTTTGCACAGATGAAGGTGACACAGAAGCCTCCTGACGATCCTGCTCTCGGCGACCAAACTCAATACGCTCACTTTGTGGTTGCTCAAACTGCCAAATGGTGACGCTATCGGTCAACGAACGCAGCGCAAAATACTGATCGAACGCGCGCAGACGCAAGCAGCGTTCAGTGTGTTCTTCGATCTGAAATGGTCCACAACCCTGCCCCATACTATTAAATGCAGCATCTTGAAACGTATTGTCTTGGCACTCAGGATGCACCTGCTCTGGCGGCTGAATGGAATAGCGCAGATCCGACAGCAACGCTGCAAAGCTTTTATCCGGGCTCGACAAGGTGACGGTGAGACACAAACGGGTTGCCGTCATGTCACGCACGTGCGCCAACTCCTGCGCGTATTCAGGCAGTGTTTGTAAGCGAGTCAGCAATGCTTTAATAAGTACTGCATCTATAGACTGACCCGAATGGAAAGTCAGGTTCGGGCGAAGGAAAAACTGCCAGACGGTAGCATCATCATTACACTGCCAATGGTGAGCAAGCTGCGATTGCACCTGCCCATGCGCATCGCACTGGGTTAAACAGGCATACACCTGACGCACCAGAAAACGCTCGCTGTTACGCAATGGCAGGTGGGGTAACAATGGCTGCAACACTCGCGGGTAGGTCAATTGAATATGCAGTTGACCTTCGCGTACCGCCACGCCGGAGGTTTGTTGTAACAGAGAACGGAACTGACGCTGATCGCCCGCCAGTAGCGTTAAAGCTTTCTCATACCGCCCCGTTTTAATTGCCGCTTGGGCTAACTGTTGCTTCAATTCCGCCAAGGTGTAGCGCAAATGCAACGTTGAGCGTTGGTTGCGCCCCACTTTCGGCAACCAGGTTAACCAATCGCGCGCGGCTAAATCTTGCAGCAAGGTTCGACTATGGCGCGACGACGTACACAGCCGATCGGCAATCTCCTGTTGTGATATCGCCACATCCTGTTTCACCGGCAACGTCAACAGACGGGCATAATGGCTCAACGCCTTTTCTTCTTTCAATGTCGGAATCCGCCAACAACAAACACTTCCTTATTTTACGATTACCCTGCCATTTCGTACATCAATCAGGCCAAACATTCCTAAAAAGGCATGCTGACCGACAATATTCGGAACAAAAATCAGATTGATTCCGCTCTTTTTCTTCCGCTTTCTCTGATGAATACTGAATGCAGATTTTCTTTGCCTTGTTGATGTGATTCAAACAAGGCGCGCTATTCACACAAGACTATTCATTCACGCAAGCTAAGACAGACGAGGTTCATCACGATGACCGCTTTTCCGCACGATTTTCTCTGGGGCGGCGCGATCGCTGCTAATCAGGTAGAAGGCGCTTTCAATTTAGATGGCAAAGGCTTATCCACCTCCGACATGCTACCGAACGGCATTTTGAGCCCGCACCAAACCCGCGAAGGTCGCACGCCGGGCATCAAAGATCTGGCGATTGATTTCTACAACCGCTATCCGGAAGACATCGCGCTATTCAATGAAATGGGCTTTAACTGTCTGCGCCTGTCGATTGCCTGGACGCGCATTTTCCCGAACGGGGATGAGGAAACACCAAACGAAGCCGGATTGGCCTATTATGATCAGATCTTCGATGAACTGGCGAAATACAACATGACGCCGTTTGTCACCCTGTCTCACTACGAAATGCCTTACGCGCTGGTGGAAAACTACGGCGGTTGGGGCGATCGTCGCTTAATTGCGTTCTTTGAACGTTACGTCACTACCGTGTTCGAGCGTTACAAGGACAAGGTGAAACTGTGGCTAACCTTCAACGAAATCAACATGTCACTGCATGCCCCGTTTACCGGTGTTGGCTTACAGGAAGACGCGTCTGAGCAAGCGATTTATCAGGCCATTCACCACCAGCTGGTCGCCAATGCGATTGCCGTTAACGCCTGTAAGCGCATCATTCCTGACAGCAAAATCGGCAACATGCTGCTGGGTGCCATCAACTATCCGTACACCTGTAACCCGGATGATGTGATTGCCGCCATGCATGAAAACAACAAGTGGCTGTTCTTTGGTGACGTGCAAACCCGAGGCAAATACCCGGGCTACATGCTGCGTTACTTCCGCGAAAACGGCATCACGATTGCGATGGAAGACGGTGACCTCGACACCATTGCGCAAGCCTCGGTCGATTTCATTTCGTTCAGCTACTACGCCAGCGGCTGTGCAAGCGCCGATCCGAAACAAAAAGAAGTCGGCAACATTGTCGACAGCGTGCCGAATCCGTATTTGGAGAAAAGCCAATGGGGCTGGCTGATCGATCCGAAAGGCCTGCGTATTTTGCTGAACTTCCTGCACGATCGTTACCAAAAGCCGCTATTTATTGTGGAAAATGGCTTAGGAGCCATCGATGAATTGGATGAAAACGGCGAGATTCAGGACGATTACCGCATTCAGTATATGAACGATCATTTGGTACAAGCCCGTGAAGCCATGCTGGATGGTGTCGAGCTGATGGGCTTTACCAGCTGGGGGCCTATTGATTTGGTGGCCAACTCCACCGCAGAAATGAAAAAGCGTTACGGCTTCATTTACGTGGATCGCCACGACGACGGCACAGGCACGCTGATCCGCAAACGCAAGAAGAGCTTTTACTGGTACCAAGAAGTGATTAACAGCCGTGGGCAATCACTGACGGTGAAATAACCTCGCCTGTCACGCTCGCGCATAACGCAGCCAACGGTTTACGCCTTTGGCTGCGTTTTCTTTTTCGACCCGATGGCATGTGACGTTTTGGCTAGCTCAGGCAAGGCTTTGGGCAATCGCCACTGCCGAAGACGCGTAATGATAGTTTCATTCTCACCGCTCTCTGCCGTGCCTTTTGTCATGCTTCCTGCCTTACTTTTTGCAGAAACATGTCGCCATAGGCGTTGAAAGCGTGCGGCGTTATCACGGTTTTTCTGGTGTTCAGCCACTCCGTTCTGTTGAAAGGCTTCGCTGTCTTGCTGCCACGTGGGTAGCACCTCGCCAACGTTGGCTTTGGTGATTTCCACCTCACCGACATTTAAGCGCAAACGGCGGTAAATCAAGGTCCGCGCTTGTGCCCATTGCCCTTTTCGTAGCAGTTGCCATAACTGCCACCGCTCCGGTTTGGGGTGCGTCTGAAAGTAACGACGCAATGCCCACAAAATAACAACAAGCACCAACAGAGTGAAAATCACGCTCGCTAAAATGGGCCAGTAATAGGCCAACCACGAACGCCACGTATGGGCAATATGGAATGACTTGCCCGCAACTGTTTCTGTCTGCAAGATTTGATGCTGGGTATCCCACCAATAAAAGGTGTAATCCGGAAACTGAATGTCCCCGCCCATTTGCAGGATATACACCGTTTGCTCGGTACGGCTTGACTGATAATCCCCCCGCGTTTGAGTATCGCTGAGTTGGTGGGGTTGAGCATAAGCCTGATAGTCACGTGATGAGGCAACCGCATGATCGCCGCCGGTCTTTGCTGCCATTAAATCGGGCAGTAATACCGACAAACTGTCTTTTGCCGTGATCGTAATCGTACGGGTCACCGCATCGCCGACATGCAATGTCTCCGTCGATGACTGCCATGTCTGGCTGACATCCGCCTCACTAGCGGTAAACCAAATGCTTTCTTGGGTGAGCAAACCTGACGGTAAGCGGGCGTCAAAGGTTACCGGAGCCGTCTGCACCGTACCACGTACCGACTTGCCATCCTCTCCGGATACCTGCACATTCACGGCAATCGGCGGGATAGTAAACTGGCCGGACTGCTGCGGGTACAAGGTAATTTCCCACCGTTGATGAGACCATGTATGCCCTTGCTCCCGTGTCGTGTAATTAGTGGCTAATTGATTACGTTGCTTGGCAATCACATTGGGGATATCGACGCGGCCGATGCGAGTACCGCCGGTAAACCAGCGCGGCGTAGAAACATCAATGGAGAGGATCACCTGCTCATTCACGCTGAAAGCCGCTTTCTCGCCCTCATCCCCCACCCACGCTTTCACCCGCACACCGGTCTTATCTGAAGCCGCGTGGACACTGACACTCATCAATACCAAAATAAAGAATGCCAACACGACAAACACTCTGACCATCAAAGGCCGATCCAGAACATCTGTCATTCGTGCCATTAGGGCTCACCTCCGTCGTTAGGATCACCCGCCGTGTTCGGATCGTCTTGCTGATCGCGATCGAGCAACTGAAGCTGGAATTTCGCTTTAAGGAAATACTTGGGATCCGCCTCTACCCGCTTAAGCCATTTATCCGCCAAGTCATCACTGCCCAACAATTCACTGGCGCTCAAATGCGCTTTCACCATCAATTCAGCCGAGGTTTTTTCATCTGCCCCTTCTGCCGTTTGAGGCTCATCCCCCAATTCAAATGACTGCTCCGGCCCATCGCTTGAACCCGCCTGACTTTCACTGAACTGATTGATGTCATCCACAATGCCGCTGAGTACCCGATAGTTATGGGCAACGTCGCTTTTTAACGCCGGATCTAAACCGGGTTTATCCAGCATGGTTTTGAGCAAATCACGCGCCGCCACATATTCACGCTGACGGGCTAACGCACTGGCGGCGTAATACTGACCGCGATCAGTGTCCACCTGAATAAACGCGGTGTGTGCAAGCTTAAATTCCCCCGCATAGTAATAAGCGATGCCTTTGCGTAGCGGATCCTCAAAATGCTGCCCTGCCGCCAGATACTCGTTGTGATTGAACAATCGCTGCCCTTGCTGATCCGGCGTGAGCCATAAGTCCCACCACCACTGCGCCGCTTTATCTAACGCGGTCAGCGTCTCAACAGGGTCGGTTTGTTTGGCTTTCATCTCTACCGGTTGGGCATTCACTGCAGGGGCATACAAGAGCGAGGCACTGAACATGGCAGACAACAGCAACGACAGTGACACCATCGCCACCCAACTCCACTGCACCAGCCACCCTCGGCGGAACCACAGCAATAAAATCAGCGCAATCGGGAGCAACAAACCATAGCCCATGTCTTTCCACGGCATGGCCGATTCCCCATTGATCTGCATATTGCGCTCAATATAGCGATTCAGCGCCTCCACATCCGAGCTGTCCACCGTCACTGTCACTACCCGTCCGTTACTGGCACTGGCAAAAGCATCCAGCGCCTTCATATCAACCGGATCTGGGCTGGCCACATCGGGATTGCCCGCTGCCAGAATCAGCAACTGATAGGGATTATTCGCGAAATACTCGCTATAAGCGTCAATAGTACGTTGACTGGCTCCATCGGTGACCAGCAACACCGTGGAACCCGGCGCAGCTTGTAATTGATCCGCAATTAACGGCAATGCCTGCTCAGCGGCCTTGCCTTCAACCGGCATTATCTCCGGCACGATAGCAGCAAGAAACGGGGCAAACACGCGGCTGTCTTGTGTCACCGGCATAGCGATATGAGCCGTACCTGCGTAAACCACCAATCCGGCTTTGCCTCCGTCACGCAAGGCCAATAAATCGCGGATTTTCTGTTTGCTTCGCTCCAGCCGACTGGGCGGTAAATCGGTCTGTAACATGCTTTCGCTGTTATCCAGCACCACTAGCATGGACGCTTTATCTTCCCCAAACGGCGAAGCTTGCCGCTGCCATGTTGGCCCGGCACACACCACAATCGCCAACGTCATGATTAACGCCAATACTTTCAGTGGCAGTTGTTTGCGCCAGCCCTGATCGCCCACCGTTAAGGCACGGCGTAAATGATCGGGCAATATCGACTGCCAACGGGGCTGGCTGTCTTCTCGCCAGCGCCAATACACCACCGCACACAGGGGCAATAACGCCAGCAACCAGTAGGGACGGATAAAATGAAATTGGGTGAAAAACGCCTGGAGACTCTGATTATCCCCAAAAGAGCCATCAACCATGCTGGCCTCCCGTCTCTTTCACTGACTCAGGCTTTACGATACGGGCACGATGACGCTGCACCGAAGCGAGAATAAACGCAGTCAGATAGATAACCACCACCAGCGCGATCAGGTAGTAATGCACACTCTGTTTCGGCCGATAGGTTGTGCTCTCATACAGTTGGGGTTCCAACTTGCCGACCTGCTCGTACGCCTGTGCCAGCTCTTGCCGATTCAATGCCGAGAACGCTTTACCACCGGATAACGCTGCGACCTGATTAATGGTGTCCATATCTAACGCGCTTTCTCCTACCGTGCGCGGATCCCCCATCGCAATCATATAAATACGTACGGATTTCGCCGCTGCCACCTTGGCCGCTTCGACTGGCTCGACAAAACTGCCGGTATCGTTGCCGTCTGTCAGCACAATCGCCACTTGCTCACGGGGCTCGGTGTCACCGGAGGCGAGACGCGATTGCGCGCTTTGCTCAACCACCTTGATGGCCAAGCCCATTGCATCCCCTAAGTGGGTACTTTGCCCTGCCATTGCCACATCGGTTTGTTGCAACAGCGCGAGCCACACAGCTTGGTCTGCGGTAAACGGGGTCTGCACAAAGGCCGCATCCCCAAACAAAATCAAACCAAGGCGATCTCCTTTGCGGGTTTTGGCAAAATCAGCCAACACTTGCTTGGCCGCTGCCAAGCGGGTGATTTGCGCGCCGCTATCCGAGATAAAATCCTTCTCTGCCATTGAGCCTGACAAATCCACCAACACCATCAAATCGCGCCCCATGCGTTCTCGCGTCTGCGGCTCACCCAATACCATCGGCTTAGCGAGCGCCGTCACCAACAACAACCACGACAACACTAAAGCTGCGCGTTGCCACCAACGGGGAGATAATTGACTAGCCCCTCGCGTGGGTTTGGCACCTAATGCCTCTGACAACTGGCGAAAAAACGGCACTTTGGTTGCCAGCTGGCGGGTGCGGTAAGCGGGGATCAAAAAATGCACCAGAAAAGGGAGCGGCAAAATCAACCACCACCACGGATGGGCGAACTCAAATCGCAATCCTGTTAGCAATGACCAGAATAACGAGCTACTCATTGCCGCTCCTTAGCAGAAGGCTTTGGATCCTGTACCTCGGGCATATTGGTGGCACCATCACGCTGACCTAAACGCGGTTCATGCACTTTTATCCAGACGCGACTGGTCGCTAACAACGCCTTTCCTTCTGATGCATCTAGCGTGATAGTCGGGTTGACTAAAGACTGCATCCACCGCTGCCCCAATGCCGTATTAAAACCACCTTGGGAATGGGGCGTATAGCGATCCAGTTGCTGTAAAAAAGGCACACCAAACAGTGAGGCATGGCGACTGTCGAGATAAACCAACACCGTTTTCAACACCCGAAACAACGCCTGACTGCGCTCACCGGGCGTCATCTTTTGCGTATTGCCGAGCGTGTCCAGCGCCGCTAAGGCTTCCGTCCGGTAACGGTTTTGCCACCAGACCCACACGCGGCGATAGATCATGTAAGCCAGCCATAAAACCACTATCACGCCAAGCACTTGCCACCCTACTGTTTGTGGCCACAGACTGACACTGTCCGGCACCGGTACTTCGTGCATCTCGCGCAACATGTAACTACTGGGTGGCGTATGTTCCGATGACTGCGCGATAGCCTTCGATGTAGTGAATGCCATTGTCAGAGTGAAAAGCTTCATCCGCGCTCTCCCACAGCCTGGCGAAAACGGTTTAAATGATCGCCGGACGTATCCAAGGCGATGTGTGGCAAGCGCTTCATTGCCATCAGGCGCCGTAAAGCATCACGCTGCTGATCCGCCTGCGCCGTCAGGTACTCGCTGGCTTGTTCCACTTTTGCCTGCGAGTCGAGATTCATTTGGTATTGCCCATCCCCAATCACCCAATTGGCTTTCGCCAAGGACGACGGCAACGCCTGTTCAAGGGGATCGCTGATCTGCACCGCCAGCACATCGTTATGCTGTTGCCATTGTTTCAGTTGCTCTAACATGGCCTCATCACAGTCATGCCAGTCACTGATGATCACCAAGGTCGACTGTTTCAGGCGCATCCGCCCCAATTGGGTAAGCCAATGTGAAAAACTGACGTGTTCACTGTCTTGCGAACGCACATTGAGCGCTTGATTGGCTTGGCTCAGCACCCGTAATTGGCGCAGCACTTCATGTTGGGTGCGCTGAGACGGGCTGATATGCAGACGTTGGCTGTCAGCAATCAAAAAGCCCACCCGATCACCGTCTTTAAGGATCCGCCATGCACACATCGCCGCAATGTCTGCCGCGACCACAGATTTCATCACCGACGTTGAAGAGAAAAACATGCTACTGCGTTGATCCACACAGAGGATCACATTGCGATCTTTCTCCTCGGTATAGCTGCGCACATGGGGCTTGCCCGTTCGCAACGTCACTTTCCAGTCCAGATTGCGAATGTCATCACCTTGCTGATAATGGCGCAGCTCTTCAAAATTCAGTCCTCGGCCACGAAACCGAGACTGATGACGACCAGACAGCACACTGCCGGCTTTCAAATGCGGCAACAAACTGAATGACATCGCCTGCGATTGCAGACGCACCAACCGGGCATAATCGCAATACAAACGCGGGTCGAGATCTTGAGAACGTGGCGCTATCGTGGGTCTGGCCATATTCTGCCCCTAGCCTATCTGCACATGGTCGAGCAAGGCATTCACCACCGCCTGATGCGTCACGCCTTCTGCCAAGGCATCATAAGACAGGCTGATACGGTGACCGAGCACCATGGATGCCATGGCGCGCACATCATCGGGCAAGACATGATCACGCCCCTGTAACCACGCATAAGCGCGGGCACATTTGTCCAGCGCAATGGAGGCGCGAGGACTCGCGCCAATTTCGACCCAACGGGACAAGTCGGTATCGGGGTAACGATCCGGATGACGGGTCGCCATCACCAGTGCCACGATATAGTTTTCAACCAAATCAGACACTGCAATGTCCGGCAGCGCACGGCGAGCCGCAAACACCACCTCGGGATCGATATGGCGGTGTTCATCATGCTGCGTGTCTCTGGTGAGCTTTTCTTCATGTTCTGCGTGACGCTCTTCATTGCGTTCTTCGCTACGCTCTTCACTGCGAACCAGCCGCACAATGTCCCGCTCGGCACTGTCGTCCGGGTAATCCACCGTCACTTTCATGATGAAGCGATCCATCTGCGCTTCCGGCAATGGGTAGGTACCTTCTTGCTCTACGGGGTTCTGCGTCGCCAGTACCATAAACAACGGCGGCAAGGCATGGGTTTCGTTACCCACGGTGATCGTGCCTTCAGCCATCGCCTCTAATAACGCCGCCTGTACCTTGGCTGGCGCACGATTCACTTCATCTGCCAGCACGATGTTGTTAAATATCGGTCCCGCCTGAAAATGCAATTGCGGCTTACCGTCGACCTCTTGGTAAACCTCCGTCCCCGTCACATCCGAAGGCAGCAAGTCTGGGGTGAATTGAATTCGGCCAAACTGAGTATCGAGCAAATTGGCCAAAGATTTCACTGAACGGGTTTTCGCCGTGCCCGGCAAGCCTTCCAGCAGCACATGGCCATTGGTCAGCAAGCCAATCACCAACGCCTGCACCACATGGCTTTGACCAATCACGCTGCGCTCGGTCTGCGCAATCAGGTCGTTCATTGCTTGTTGGGTCGGATTCATGAATGCTCCCTTAACAGGTTTTCGTTCGCTTCACGCTCACTCGCATTGGAATACGCAAAACGGGATCAATACAACAGGATCAATGAGGCTGACTCCGTGCCTGCCCTTTCAAACGCTCAATCGCTTCTGCGGGCACATACTGACTCAGTGTGTTCAAACACTGGATTAATGCCTTAGTGACCGCCGCGTCTTGCTGGTTTCTTGCCAACACATCACACTGCGCATACAAATGCTGTGGATTGCCACTGACTGCAAAGGCTTTGTGCAATGACTCACTCGCCGCCATCACATCCTGAGGCTCCAGCGCCAAGCCATACACATACCAATACTGGGCGTTTGTTTCAGCGCGCTCTGCCGCTTGCTGCAAATACGCTAACGCCTCTTTTTTGCTCACCGCTGGATTCTTCTGCCGCAGTAAAGCAAGTCCGGTACTGAATGGTAATGCTGCCGACTTAGGCTGCGCTTTCATGCCCGCAATCAGGGTTTGCAGCGCCAATTGCTCGTTGCCCTGTTCACGGTACAAATCGGCTAAATTAACGTAGCTGTTCTCAAAATACGGCTCTACTGCTATGGCGCCCTGATAGGCGGTGATCGCCGCTTGTGTGTTGCCCTGTGCGCGATAGACGTTGCCCATATTGGTTCGGCCAAATCCTCTGTCGGCGTTGTAACGCTGAATATCCATGTATTCAGCCAACGGTGCTGCTAACCGCGCTTTCTGTGCTTCTGACAAAGCTGACCACCCCGTAACCAATGCCCCTGCCGCTTCACTGCGCACAGACAACACAGGATCCGCCAACAGTGGACTGATGATTTGCCAGCGTTCCGCCAGAGCGAACCCATCAGAGCCTGCAATCGCACCAAGGCGGATCAGGGCACTGTCATGTTTAACGGCTCGGCCCAATGCCACCACCCGATTTTGCTGACGGGCACTGAGCGCACGGGGATCGCCAGCATTGCCCGCCAAACGCGCCAACGCAGAGGCACGAATAATGTCGCTTTCACTGCCGTCTTGCGCGGTGTATGCCAGCGCGTCCATCGCATCTGGGTGACCAATAGCGTTGGCATAAAAGGCGATAGAAAAATGACGAGGATTCTGATGCTGAGACTGCGGGAACCACTCACGTAATCGTTTCGCCGCCCATTTATCGTCTTGATCCTCATGGCACTGGGTACACGCATTCGGTGCTCCGGTGTACTGGCTGAGATCCGGGCGTGGCACTTGCCAGCTGTGATCACGGCGGGGATCCACTTGCATATATACCGTCTCCATCATGTGGCAAGACGTACAGGTGGAGGCCTCGGAGTCCGGCGCGTGGAAGGTATGCTTTTGTGGTGAATAGTCACTGGCGTTATGGCACTGCTGACACAGTGCCGGCTCGGGCATTTTGAGTTTTGCCGTGTGGGGATCATGACAGTTGGTGCACGTCACCCCTTTTTTCGCCATTTTCGACTGCAAAAATGAGCCGTACACGTAATCTTCATCGAAGATCTGTCCATCAGGATAATAAAGCGCATCCGTGATCAAGCTGAGTCGGTATTGTTCAAGGAAGGCATTAGCGCCGGATGGTTTCTCTGCTGATACATTGGGCGTTCCCTGCATCGCGCCATGTACGGAATGCGGTGACTCCGTTAATTGCGTGCGGCGACTGTGGCATTGCGCACACGCCACCACTTGATCTGTCTGTTCAATGGCTTTGGGTTGCAGGGTCGGATTGCCCTCGCGGTGTACCCACTGGCGTACCGCTTGTTTTACATCGCGGGTCAGCCCAAAGTGATCCGTGCTCTCTGCACTCACCGTCTGCTTAGCCCAATCAACGTGCGTTTTGCCCGGGCCATGGCACGCTTCACACCCCACATTGATATCTGAATACGTTGTGTCATAACGATCCTTGTCGGCATCGTAGTTTTTTTGCAGGTTGGTGGAATGGCAATCGGCACACATGTGATTCCAGTTCTGGCCTGTATTGGTCCAGAAAAACGGATCGGTCGCGGTTTGATCAGGATAGAGGTGGAACCAACGTTGCCCGCCTTCTGACTCGGGGCGCGTATCCCACGCAAAGGGGATCAACTGAATACGGCCATCGGGAAAGGCCACCATGTATTGCTGCAACGGGTAATAACCGAAGGTATAACGGATTTGATAATCACGAAATTGGCCATCACTGCCCGCGATATACACCCAATATTCCTCACCTTTACGAAAAAAACGATTTTCGCCCCCGTTAAACGGCAACACATCGTTATTGAAGTTGCCTAAAACACTGTCGACGGTGGCATGCTGCATCGCCTTGTCATGGTGTGACCCTTGCCAGGCTTCGGCAGCGTCTTGATGGCAGCCCACACAAGTTTGGCTACCGACATAGTCCGTCGAGGCAGCCTTTACCGTGCTGATAGCAACCATCAGCCACATCATCATCAACAGCCAATATCGTCGTTGTGCATTCCTTGCCACGTTGCCTCCTTGGCCTACCTGCCTGATGTTTGGACTTTATTTAACTGTATAACCTGAATAGCCATATCGGTAATCACAGATAAAAAAGAAGCGGCACCCAATCGGATCCCGCTTCTTTAATGACGCCTTATTTATTCTGCGATTCTTTCAGCTTATCCATCACCTGATCGAGGCTAAAGCTGGCCGCTTTCTGGCGAGGTGGGAACTCTTTGAAGGTTTCCAGATACTGCGCCACATAGGTTTGTGCCGGTACCAGCATGTACGCGCGATCCAACATCCAGTCATAATAGGTATTGGAGGTAATATCTGCGACTTCGTACGGGTCCATTCTCAGGTTGAAGATTTTAGGCACTCGTAATGGGGTAAACGGTTCCGCCCAAATACGCAGTGTCCCTTTCGCGCGCTGCTCAAGAAACACTATCTTCCACTTGTTGTAACGCAGTGAAGACAAGTCACCGTCATCGGTAAAGTAGAAGATCTCTTTACGCGGTGCTTTCTCTTCTTTACTGGTCAGATACGGCAGGAAATTGTAGCCATCGAGATACACTTTATAGTCGGTATCCCCGACTTTGGTGCCTTCTTTTAGCTTCTCTTTCACACTGTCATCACCGGCTGCCGCCAAGAAAGTTGGCATCCAGTCCATGTGGTGCATGATCTCATTAGAGACCGTCCCCGGTTCAATGTGGCCCGGCCAACGCACCATAGCAGGAACTCGGTATGCCCCTTCCCAGTTGGTATTTTTCTCACCACGGAACGGGGTTAAACCGGCATCTGGCCACGAGTTCATGTGTGGGCCATTATCAGTCGAATAGAAAACAATGGTGTTATCTTTAATCCCCAAATCGTCCACTTTCTTGAGCAGCAATCCCACATGGGTGTCATGTTCAACCATCCCGTCGGCATAGGTACTGATACCCGTGGTGCCTTGCAGTTCCGGCTTCACGTGGGTACGGAAGTGCATACGCGTCGCATTCCACCAAATGAAGAAAGGTTTATCCGCTTTGACGGCTTTTTCCATAAAGCCCATCGCGGCATCAACGGTTTCGTCGTCAATGGTTTCCATGCGTTTACGGGTCAGAGGACCGGTATCTTCGATTTTGCCGTCAGCATAGGAGTGGATCACCCCTCGTGGGCCGAACTTCTTACGGAACTCCGGATCTTTCGGGTAGTCGACATTTTCCGGCTCTTCCTCTGCGTTCAAGTGGTAGAGGTTACCAAAGAACTCATCAAAACCGTGGTTAGTCGGTAGGTGTTCATCTTTATCACCCAAGTGGTTTTTACCGAACTGGCCGGTCATATACCCCAAGGGTTTGAGCAATTCAGCAATGGTGACATCTTCTGGCTGCAAGCCCAAATCTGCGCCCGGCAAGCCCACTTTACTCAGGCCAGTACGCAAGACACTTTGCCCGGTAATAAACGTCGATCGCCCTGCCGTACACGACTGCTCACCATAGTAGTCAGTAAACATCATGCCTTCTTTGGCAATACTGTCGATGTTGGGGGTTTTGTACCCCACAAGCCCAAAGGTGTAAGCACTCAGGTTAGATTGCCCAATATCATCCCCCCAAATGACCAAAATATTCGGCTTACCTTCAGTGTCCTCTGCTGCGTAAACATTACCGACCGTTGCGACGCCTAATGTCAGCGCCATTGCAGCCAGCCGTACCACGCGGTATTTCCCTGCCATATAAACCCCTATCGGTTATTTTCTATCGAATGGAAATAAATGGTTGAATGTAAACGTATAGCTTACAACAGGGGGATTATCGACCAAGCCAGAGACATTGCCGTCCGTTACAGGCACAAAAAATGACGTATTTAAACTGTTTAATTCAATAACTTAAAAAATCAAACATAATAAAAATCAAAAATATCAATACATTACGGAGGGTGCGACGAATAGGTAATTAATTGCGTTAACCGTACAAAGAGGTGGACATCTCAACATCAAAAAAACATATATGCAGATCGCAAAAAATCACTCGCCGTCTTTTCTTATCGTGATAACAGATAAAGGCATGCTGCTATTTTATAATATTATTCAGACAGATTTTCCTACCTCGAAATAGCACAAATTTGCTTCAACCGAAAGACTTCAACCTGCGAGACACCACACTTTCAATCTTGAAAATATGCAAATCCGTTTCCCGTTATTACGTCTACTCAATGTACTCAGAATGGGTTTGAATGACACGGTAGCCATACATCCCTAACGTGATATTGATAACCATCGACACACCGCCAACAACGTAGCAAAACAACACAATATGCGTTGCTACTCCGTCCCTCATTTCGCCGCCAGCCCGACAAATGAAGGCGCAATAGCGAGCCAACGAGTGACGGTGGATGGAAAGGAGTTCCGATGACAATAACAACCAGCACCCCGCAATCCCCCACGCTGTTACAGCGTATATCCTCACTTTTCACCCATGTAGTACAACGCTATTTACCCGATCCCTTTTTGTTTGCCGCCATTCTGACCTTTGTCGTATTCCTCATTACCATGCCAGTCACTGGCCAGTCTCCTCTTCAGGTTGTTGATGCATTTGCGGGCGGTTTCTGGAATTTACTCGCGTTTGCCATGCAGATGGCAATGGTGGTGGTCACCGGTCATGCCATGGCCTCGGCACCGGTCTTTAAGCGTTTCTTGGCTAACCTGGCGGGGTACGCCACCAGTCCAACGCAAGCCATTATGATCGTCACATTCATTTCTGCCGTAGCCTGTTTGATTAACTGGGGCTTTGGTCTCGTTGTCGGTGCGATTTTTGCCAAGGAACTGGCCGCACGCGTAAAAGGCGTCGACTACCGTTTGCTGATTGCCTCTGCCTATACCGGTTTCCTCTTCTGGCATGGCGGCCTGTCTGGGTCTGTACCGTTGTCTTTAGCGAGTGGCGCAGGTTTAGCGGAAGCGACCTCCGGTGACCTCACCGAAGCCGTTCCCACCAGCGAAACCATTTTCTCGGTGGTCAACATGGCGATTGTCGGCGTGATGCTGATTGTGATCCCACTGGTCAATAAGGCGATGCACCCAAGCGCAGAAAATACGTTTGTGATTGACCCGTCACTGCTGGAAGACAGCACGGAACCCAAACAGGAAGCCGCACCGACAACACCAGCAGAACGCCTAGAACAAAGTGTATGGGTGAACCGTGCCTTGGCACTGCTCGGCTTTACTTACATCATCAACTACTTCATCGAAAACGGCTTTGCCCTGAACCTGAACATTGTGAACTTCGTGTTTCTGTTCACCGCCATTTTGCTACACGGCACACCAAAGCGCCTGCTGAATGCTATCGCACAAGGCACCAAGAACACGGCGGGTATCCTACTTCAGTTCCCATTCTATGCCGGTATTATGGGCATGATGGTGGCCACAGGCCCAGACGGTGTATCGGTTGCGGGTGCGGTCTCTGACTGGTTTGTGAATATTTCCAATGAACTGACCTTCCCGGTGTTTACCTTCTTGAGCGCAGGTATCGTGAACTTCTTTGTGCCTTCTGGTGGCGGTCAGTGGGCGGTACAGGCGCCTATCATGATGCCTGCAGGACTAGAATTGGGCGTCCCAGCGGCGAAAACCGCGATGGCGATTGCTTGGGGCGATGCGTGGACCAATATGATCCAGCCATTCTGGGCGCTGCCTGCTTTGAGTATTGCGGGTCTAAATGCGAAAGACATCATGGGTTACTGTATCGTGACACTCTTGGCGTCGGGCGTGATTATCTGTACCGCGTTCTTATTCCTATAAACGTGTAATACAACGCCAATCAGCCACCGCACGCGGTGGCTGATTCGTTTTCCATGCGCTATCACTGAACCAATGTCGCCCTTTTCAATGGGGTTTCTGCTTTACCTTGATCCCTCTCCAACAACGTCACCGACAGCATTCAGTCCTTTCCGCTTTCCTGTATATTGCCACCAGCCATTACAGCATCAATCTCAACAGTATGGAGGTGAGAAATGGGGAGCCTATTCAGTGGACCGTTTTGGTTGTATCTCGCGTTACTCTTTGTGTTTCCTTTCATACTGGCAAACATTCACATGGGTGACAGAGCACTTCTCAGCTACGTTATTAACCCTCCGTTTTGGTTTTCTGGCACGGTCGATGAAGACAAATCCACCTCCTATTACTATTCCTATAACCGTCAACACATTCGCTATTCACCCTATGGCAACTGGTTTGAACTGGGTAATGACGTTGTGGAAGGCGCTGACCTCGATACCTTTGAAGTGCTGAATGAAAAATATGCCCGCGATAAAGACAGTGTGTATTACGGCCCGACAAAAATATCAACGGTGGCTGATCGCGATACGATCGAGATCCTCAATCACTTTGTGGTGAAAGATAAGGCTGGCGTCTATGTTAACGACGGTGGACTCCTCAAACGCCTTAGCAAACGCCATGAATTCATGACCGTCAAAGACGCTGATCCTGACACCTTTGAAATCATTACCAACAGTTGGGCGAAAGACAAACAACATTACTATTACGACTATCGCATCATGGATGTGGACTACGACACATTTGAAATACTCAGTGACGATGTCGCTAAAGATAAACACGCGGTGTACATCAAAAGTGATAATAGCTTTGTAAAAACCGACGTTGTCGGACAACACTTTCGCGTACTTGATAACCAATATTTCTACGATACATCGCATATCTACTGGTATAAGGCGGATTTTATTCATGACGGTGATGAACGCTACACGGGACAGGATAGTGCTACCTTTTGGTTAGCAAGCCTTCCCTATCAAGACATCAGCACCTTTCGCATACTGGGGGATGAACACTTGGCCATTGATAACATCGTATATGACGATGGCACGGCACTTACCGACGCAGATGCAGCGACGTTTACATTAATTGACCACGACCATTTTGCCAAAGATGCCCAACATGTGTATTTCAACGGTGCCATTATTCCACAGGCCGACCCCACCTCATTCACACTGCTAGAGGCCATCTTTGAGGACTACTCCACCACCAGTCGTTATGGTCAAGATGCACAGCACGTATTCTTTGAAGACCGTGTCATATCAAAACAAAGCGGTTCGCTGGAAGTATTGAGCGAAGAAACGTTCTTAAAAACGGCCGATCATATCTTTTACTTAGGGCATTCTTTAGAGGGGGTGAACGTCCCACAATTTACCCTATTAGAACGCTTTTCAACCTACGGCGGTGATGGCCAATCCATGTATTTTGGCCATACCAAAATCGAAGGAATAGACATCAACACGGTGGAAGTCATTATTCGAGAATCTGCCATTCGAGATGCCAACCATGTGTATTGGGAAGGGAAAAAAGTCGACGGTGCCGATCCTGACAGTTTTACCCGTAGCCATAGCGGCTACAACACATACGACATGGAAGATGCCAACTACTATTACTGGCGTGGTGAGCGGGTGGAAAGCAAATAAAGCGGTGTTGATGCACACTGGATGTATTGAGCATGAAAATAAATAAGCGTGACCACTGAGGGTTATCCGGCGAGGCATCCCACCTGCTGTAGAATGAACGCGGTTCTTTATTTAACAGACGCCTTGGGGGACCTCGATTAGCGTATAACCCAATTTTTCGTAGGCACTCACCATGACAACGCCATTCACAGAGCCTGACGATTATTCCCCGTTGATCACCACGACGGTTTTACGTTCAACCAACATCGCTTCAAACTGGATCACGCCAACATCACTCGTCTCGCCTGCTAAACGTTTTAATAAGGTTTCCACGGCGGCCTGCCCCAACCGGTATTTCGGCTGGTGAATGGTGGTCAGTGCGGGCGACATGAACTGGGCTATGTGAATGTCATCGTACCCGATGAGCGAGAAATCCTGTGGAACAGACAAGCCCTTTTCATTGGCAGCATTCATTACGCCCATCGCCATCATGTCGTTACAGGCGAAAATAGCCGTTGGCAGCTCGCCAGACGCATAAATACGGTTAAAGGCCTCGTAGCCGCCATCGCATTCAAAGTTCGATTCAACGATCCATTTCGGATTAAACGCCAATCCCGCTTCATTGAGCGCGCGTTTAAAACCTTCATAACGCATCATGGCTTGATAACGATTGAGCGGCCCTGTGATACAACCAATGTCACGATGGCCGCAATCAATCAGGTGCTTCGCCGCCATGTAGCCGCCACTGAGCGAGTTATCTTGAATTTTGTCACAGGTAAACCGGATCGGCCCCCAATCCATCACCACAACGGGAATGTCTGGGTATTTATCAAAGATATCGAACTGCTCCCCTTCTAATGAGGAACACATCAGGATCACCCCATCAACCCGCTTTTGCAGCAAGGTGTTAATCGAGTCCTGCATGCGCTGGTGATCACCTTCGGTGTTACACAAAATGAGGTTATAACCTTGTTGATAGCAGCTGCGCTCAACCCCTTTTACCACTTCCCCGTAGAACGGGTTGGTAGAGGTGGTCACCAGCATACCGAAGGTTTTGGTGCGGTTCATTTTCAGGCTGCGCGCGAGCGCGGAGGGGGTGTAGTTGAGTTCCTGAGCGGCTCGATTGATCCGCTCAGTCATTTCTTCGCTGACATAACGTGATTGGTTGATAACATGGCTCACCGTTGAGCTCGACACACCCGCCAATTTGGCGATATCTTTCATGGTTGCCACGCTATCTTGCTCCTATCACTGCTTAGCGAGAAATTCCTCGACTTCTTCACGGCGAGGGATCGATGTTTGTGCCCCAAAACGTGTCACGCTGATAGCAGCGGCCGCATGGGCAAACTTAATCGCTGATTCTAGCGGCATTTCTTCCAGCAAACCAGTGACGAATGCCCCATTAAACGTATCGCCAGCCGCCGTTGTGTCGGTCGCTTCCACGCGGAAACCCGGGATCACTTTGCCTTCACCGCCTTGGCTTAGCCACACACCTTTCGCACCCAAGGTGATCATCACCGTATGGATACCTTTGGCATGCAGAACGTTCGCAGCCTGCTGTGCCGCTTCATCGCTATCAACGGTGATACCGGTTAGCGCTTCGGCTTCTGTTTCGTTTGGCGTGATGATGTCTACATGGTTCAACAACGTATCTGGCAGTTCACGTGCTGGTGCAGGGTTAAGGATAACCGTTGTACCTGCCGCTTTTGCTGTTTGCGCGGCTTTTTCAATGCCACACATTGGGGTTTCCAATTGCATCAGCAAGTAATCCGCCTGACGGATCGCATCCAAGTCTGTTTCAATCGCTTCGGCGGTCAATTTCGCGTTGGCTTCTGCTGAAATACAGATACTGTTTTCGCCGCTGTCAGCCACCTGAATCATCGCGATACCGGTTGGGCAGTTTGGCTGCATCTTCACGCTGGCAATGTTGATGCCGTCCATTTTGAAATGTTCGCGAATGTTAATGCCGAACGCATCATCACCCACATAAGCAATAAAGCCGGTATCCGCATTCAAACGCGCAGCCGCCACAGCTTGGTTGGCACCTTTACCACCAGGGATCACTTGGTAGTTGCGACCGTGCAATGTCTCACCCGGACGCGGGAAAGAAGGCACCTGAAGCACATGGTCTGCATTCACACTACCTAATACCACTAACTTATTCATACGGTTATCCTTGGTTCTCAAATTGGTTCTTATATTTGGTTCTTAAAACGCTAGCTAACGTTGTTTTTCATCGGCGCTCGCCCCACTGACCGCGAAGACGACGCGCACAATGGATTTTTTAATTATGTTCAATACCGGTACGCACGGTAAACACACGCGCTTCTTGCGGTGCTAAGTACTGTAGCGTGCCGTTGGCTTTGGCCGTCAGGAAGCCTTCCGGACAACACGTTGCTGGCAACGCATAGGCTGCCACTTGTTGATCTTCACTGCGTAAAATCCAGCGAGTAGCACTGCAAAACTCGTTGGTATTAAAAGCCGTGACCAGCGACTTATCGCCAATATTCATACGAAACTCTGCACGTTCAACGTGATCTGGCAGATTTTCCATAAAGTACACAATTTCTGGGTCGTACATCGCTGGCTGATCCAATGCGGCCATTGGCGCAGACACTTTCAGTGATTCATTGAACGCCAACCATTGTTCTGTTGGTTGCACGTGTGCAGGAACACTTTCGCGCAGCGTGAACGTGCTGTCTGGAATGTTCTGTGTCATCTCGGCATTGTCGATATACGCCGCATTGATATGGCACATGTACTGCAGCGGCATCGGCACGCTGGCCAAGTTCTTCACCTGCATTTGAATATCAAACACGCTCGCATCTTTTGCTAAGCGTACGGATGGTGTGGCCAGATAATGATCCCCAAAGCCCATCACATATTCGTACGTGCCTTTGATGGTTACCGACTCCTCATCGATTTCCAACCATGCGGTGTCCATGTTTGCACACGGCATTTCACCATGCAGCACATGATCGTCCTGCGGCGTTGGGCAACCCATACGGATCATACCCGCGTGGAACGCAAAACAACCGTAAGTTTCCACAATGCTTTTCGCCGGCTTTGGCTCGCTGAACATGTTCTTCATGCACAAATCGGTACCCAGAAACTCAGCGTCCCAAATCATTTGTCCCATGAACGGCAGCACCACCAAGTGACCTTGACTGTTCTTGATTTCCAACGCTTCAATGCCAGAACGGTACGCAAACGCATGAATTTCAAAGTCCGCCGATTGAGCAATCAATGTTTTGTGCGCGGTAAAATGCGCTTTATGGAGTGGGAATGTCAACATCATTATCTTTTCACCTTGAGTTGAGGAGCGCGTGATACACACTCACTCGAAGCAAGGGCCACCCGCTTGCGGATGGCCATCTGAATATTACGCGTTAGCAACGGTTTCTTGTGTTGCTGACGCTTTGGTTGTGTAAGTCACTGGCTTCTTGTGTTTTTTCTCACTCAGGAAGTAAGTGAACACGACCGCGAAACACACTGCGTTAACGATGAATGAGGTTTGCATACCTACGTTATCCGCCAACAGACCTTGTACCACAGGAATCGCCGCACCACCGATGATAGACATCACCACAAAGCCACCGGCTGTTTCTGTGTAACGGGTATCTACTGACTGAAGCGTTGACGCAAAGATAGTGGCCCAGCATGGTGCGAACAGGGCTGATGTACCAACCGCGACCCATACTGCGCTGAAGTTTGGTACGAACGTGACGTACAGCAAGCACAGGAAGCCAACCGCTGAATAACCCATCAGTACGTTTTCTTGCGTGGTTTTGGTGAACAGGTAGTTCGCCAACAGTTTACCCAGGAAGTACATGATGAATGCGTACAGCAGGTAGTTCGCGGCATCGTGCTCAACCATGGTTGGATCCATTGCCAATGCCAGACGGATGGTGAATGACCATACCGCAACCTGCATACCCACGTAAGCAAACTGCGTCACGATACCTTTGAAGAAACGGGTGTTGCTTGCCAGATAAGTCAGCGTTTCACCAAACGTTGGTTCATCGGCTTTCTTGTCTGATACGGCTTTACAGTTTGGGTATTCCGTGATGGCAATCAACGCAGCAACGGTGGCAATGATACCGACTAGCCACTTGTACGGTTCCAGTGTCTGCTGCAGGATTTGATCTTTGAACATCGCCAGTTCATGGCCGCTTAGCGTTGACATCATTTGTTCAACGTTGACACCTTCTTGGAAGATCAGGTGCTTACCAAGCAGCAGACCCACAATGTAACCCATCGCATTGATGGTGTGAGACACGTTCAGGCGCAAGGTCGCACGCTCTGGCTCACCAATCATTGCTGAGTAGGTATTACACGATGTTTCAAGGAATGACAGGCCAATTGCGATACAGAAAATCGCCGCCAGGAACATGGTGTAAGTGCCCGCATGTGACGCAGGGAAGAACATCAAACAACCAAAGATATAAAGCGCCAGACCCAGCAAAATCGCTAATTTATACGACGTTTTCTTTACCACCATCGATGCAGGGATCGCAACCAGGAAGTAAGCGCCGTAGAACGCTGACTGGACCAATGCCGAGGCAAAGTTCGACAGATCAAAAATCGTTTTAAATTGGGTGATCAACACATCGTTCAGCGCAGCGGCCGCAGACCACAGTGCGAAGACCGTTGAAAGTAGCAGGAACTGGAAAATCGGGGTTTTGTTTAAATAACCGTCCGCATGTTGAACAGTATGATTTCGAATAAACATAGGGCGCTTCCATCGTTATCTGCCCTTACGGGCTATTTATCGTTGTTTGATTTCGAGTTTCAGGTCACAGGGGTTGACGCACACCGGTGCTTTACACTGGCACGTTGTGCGTCACCGAAATTAAAACACCACGCCAGCTTGGAAAATGACGTTGGCATAAGGGGTACATTCCCCGGTACGCACCACAGCTTTGCTGTTATGAGTGCGTGCTTTGAATGCGTCATGGGACACTGTTTCGATTGAGATCGTTTTGCCGCAGCGCTTCTGCTCAACCGCCAACAGTTCAAGCAGTGCCTGATACAGATTAGGGCTGACTTGGGCAAACTCTTCCGCTATCACAACACCTTCAATTTGCGACTCCGTTAAGATCACACGCACCGTATCGATAAAACTCGGCACACCGTGCGTCAGCGCTAAATCAATGCGCTGAACATGGTCCGGAATAGGCAGCCCAGCATCGGCAATCGTGATTTCATCGGTATGACCCAGCGTAGCGACGAGGTAAGCAATATCCGCGTTAAGTAAGGGACTTTTTTTCATTCTTATCGGCCTAAGTGCGTGAAATGAGCGGCGACCTTGCCTCCCCTGCCATGCGCCGCTGTCATGAAGAACAGCCATCAATACACTGTGTGCAGAGGGAAGAAACATCGCCATCGATACGTTTCGATGAAATCATAATCCTATCGAGATTCTTTGCACTGACCAAAAAAGCATTGTGTGATTAGGATCGGAGATAAACCCGAGAAGAGAGGAAATTGAGTGACAAGCATCACACTAGGTTGTGCAATGAATGAGGATTTACGTAAAAGACATCAGTATGCGCGATACTGCATACTACATAACGATAAAATAGCTGCGTGTTGAACCAACGACATCGTTACATGCTGGATTTCTGTGCGATTAGTGGTGCTCAAATGTTCAGAACAAATACGACGAGCTATCAATACGACCAAGGCGATCGAGGCTGTATATCGCCAGTTCCGAAAACTGACCAAAACAAAAGGTGGCTTTGCCAATGAAACCAGCTTACTAAAATTACTTTATGCTGGGATTTTAAAGGCGTCAGAGAAGTGGACACATTCGGTGCAGAACTGGAACCTGATATTATCTCAGCTAAGTATCCATTTCATAGGTTGGGTCGATGAGTATGTAGACTACGCTGACACAGAACGATACCCCTCTCAGTCACACTGTACAGACAGTGAAAACCTCACCATAAAAATAATTGAGCCTCAAAAAATAACGTTATTTTGGATTCAGTGAAAATATTCGATTGAGCTCACGCTTTAATAATGGAACCTCTATCCAAAATCCAATCATCAACAAAAGATATCCAAGAAACAGTAAGCCTATTAATCCCAGCATAGAACCAAACAATCCTTGAAACATCACATTGAATAACTCAACAATCAGAGGGAATGACCAAAGACATATAAAACCAAGACCAAAACCGTCTGGTCGTACAATCAACTTGATTTTTTGGCCTTTTTCTTCCTTATTTAAAGGATAACAAACGGCGACAGGTCTAAATGCATTTCTCAACCACGTTTTCCTCTGTAATTTTAATAGATGATTGGCATATACACCGGATAACTTAGATTGATTTATTTTATGACCAAACCCTGGATCATCAAAATTCACGTAATATATTTCTTCAAAATACGGGATAAATTTCATTACTGTTATGTCCTTCACAGTAAAACCATTGTTTATCGAAGCTAACATGTTTACATACGCATATGTAAACATGCTAATTATTTTTTTTATTAACCAAGTCCATTACCACTGCCAGCCTGATTTGATTCATTTTGCTCAACCCATGCAGATAAGACTTCAACTCTATTCTCTCTAACAGCGGAATTTGCAAACTGTCGTATATATCTATTTCTACCTCAATCAGATATATACCCTCAATTAATACCCTGTAAGAATATTCGCCTTGTTCAGGGATACACTGCAAAACACATGCATGTTTAGTTTCATGCCCCGCAGCCTCCAGTGCCTTTTTCAGACCGAATTCTGGCTTTTGTAACACTTCATTAAGACGCATCAACTCGTCTCGGCACTCATCTTCTGTTTTGCTGCCGATTAACTTCATTCATTTAATACCCCATGATTCACTACACACAACTCAGCGTTATCACTTCGGTTTTTTTTCCATATGAAGCGCTAAATCTCATTTCGTAACCTTTATCTGATACGGAAAGATGAACCCCTATAAAATACTATTTATGACAACCTAAAATAACACACCATTTAAACAGTGATCGCATAATTTTTTCACCAATAACAATCCCATCAAGACAAACAGGTATTTCTTTTATTTTCTCATAATAATTTATTTCAATGTTCCATCTGCTATCAGTTCAAATACTTTACCCATTTCCTTCACCATCCACGTCAAATACTCATAACATAAAAAACCTTATATTTAATTCATAAATAGCTATTTTCAATCAAATAAAGCAATCTTTTCCTTGTCACTCTTTGGTTGTCTATATACCAATTATCTTCCGTTTCAAAGCCCGACAGCGAACAATCAGATTGCTCAGACAGCCAGTCAATGAATTCAAACTTTGAATTAAACGTCTGAATAATCCCTACATATGAACCACCCGGTGCATATTGCATCCCATGCCTATACATCAACCACTCATCAAAATGCGTGTAAAGTACTTTATTATCCTCTAATACAAATCCAACACCACAGTATCCATAATGACAATAATCAATACGGATATTTCTTTTTAAATAATCGTAAACTTTTTCAGATAATTCATAACCAAATATTTCGGCACTGTTCATAATGGCTTCTATGTGAAAAACTGACTGGAGATTGACTAGCATAGGTTAAATTTAGTTCGCTAGTTCACCACCAGCATGCACTCTACTGATAATCATTGATACAATGCGAGCATGAATGCTGTAACGGGTTGAATCATTGGGGATATATCCGATGCGCTTAAGCCCAAACGTTGTACCCAATTTATCATTCGCCATTTTAGCACCAAGTAATGCGGCTTCCCTTATCGCTTCAGGATCAACCCCATCAGAAAGTGAAAACGCCATTGGCGGTTTCGCATATAACTCAGGAACTGGTACATGATTTGCTGCCAGTTCAACCTCCAGATACGCATCTTGTCCAGCACCGCACTGATACGCCCCAATATATCTATTACCTATTTTCTGAAATGTGGGCATAACATCAATACCTCGATAAAGCCCCGCACTTACTTTAAAGAGCGAGGTGAAAATCTGAATTAATAACCATCACCCGTAAGATAGATAGTCGCGCATCCACTTCGATTTACACTATGCCGTATTTAGTTTATATCGCAAAGGATCCCAAATACTTCAATGCATTAGGTGAGATCTAGATTGAAGAATGGTGAAACGTCGGATGTATCTTATCAATAACGTTAATCACTTGAAGCACAGAAGAGAGCCTTGAACCATTCGGTATGACGCGTTAGGTCGGGATAGACGCATAGAAAAAAGGCCAGCATTGCTGCCGGCCTTCATACCTAAACGCATTACGCTCAGGTTTTATTCAATACTGCTTTTGATGTTCGATGTGATTACTGCAAGTACGCGTTAAGCATCCATGTGGTTTTTTCTTGCTCACGAATGTAATCGCTCATCAGTGCTACCGTACCTTCGTCACCAATTTCAGCGGCTTTTTCTGCAATACGACGTTGTTTAGTGATCAACAACTGGAAGGCATCCAACAAGCCTTTCACGCAGTCTTCGGCTTGGCTGGCGTCTTTATGCTCGTGAATTTCACTCAGTGCCAAGTACTGGCTGAAGGTGTGATTTGGACGTGCGCCAAGGGTGAGAATACGCTCTGCAAGTTCATCGACTTTAAGCTGCAAGTCTGTGTACATTTCTTCAAACTTCACGTGTAGTTCGAAAAATTGCTTACCTTGAATATTCCAGTGGTAGCCACGTGTGTTCATGTACAACACTTGGTAGTCTGCTAACAGTGCATTGAGTTCTTCGACTAATTCGTTCGTTGGTTGCTGTTCTAGACCAATTAAGTTTTTCATGATGCTGTCCTATGATGTTCTGTTCATAAGCCGAATCTATCAAGAAGGTTCGGTCTTGCTGAGGAACACTTTATCGCAGCCACTCTAGTGGGTATAACTGTTTGATCCTATCGGCATGATAGGAAATAACTATCCATGGTCGTTGTAACGATGGGTGGACAATGCTGGTCATTCACGATAACAGTGACGAAAGTCATCATCTCTATTTCGTTTGACAAGGCCAAGTTCAAGACATACGAAAAAGGCCAGCATTTCTGCTGGCCTTTAGAATGTGGCGGAGAGATAGGGATTTGAACCCTAGGTGGGCTATAAACCCACGCCGGTTTTCAAGACCGGTGCTTTAAACCACTCAGCCATCTCTCCTGAGTGCGGCGATAATACGGGTTACCGCTTAGTAGGTAAAGTCTTTTTCTTTGTTTACGCTACCGACTGCGCGCATAACCCACACATCGGCACACTTTGCATCAAATCGCTTAACAATTACCGAAGATTGCGATGAATTCAGATGGGTTTCATCGCAATCTTCAGGGTTTGATGTGTGGTCGCATGTTCAAACTCTTTAAATCGCCCATTGATGCTCATTAGAATCCAACCATTGGCGACCAATAGTTTTATGAGCTCCTCGACACTCATAATGCAATCCTTCATCAGAATAAAACAAACCCCGCAATGGCAAGGCCAGTACGGGGTTTAGTTTGGGGATGATTATACTAGATCAAAGCGGTCTGCATTCATCACTTTGGTCCACGCGGCAACAAAGTCTTTCACGAATTTCTCTTTGTTGTCGTTCTGTGCGTACACTTCTGCGTAAGCACGCAGCACTGAGTTAGAACCGAACACCAAGTCAACGCGAGTGGCAGTCCATTTTACGTCACCAGTTTGACGAGAAACGATGTCGTAAGAATTACGGCCGGTTGGTTTCCAGTTGTAGTTCATATCAGTCAGGTTCACGAAGAAGTCATTCGTCAATGCACCCACACGGTCTGTGAAGACACCGTGTTGGCTGTTGCCGAAGTTCGCGCCCATTACACGCATGCCACCCAACAGAACCGTCATTTCAGGGGCAGTTAGGCCCAACAATTGTGCATGGTCTAACAGCATTTCTTCTGGTGCCGATACGAAGTGTTGTTTCTGCCAATTACGGAAGCCATCATCCAGGGGTTCTAGCACGTCAAACGATTCAACATCTGTTTGCTCTGCCGTCGCATCACCACGGCCTGGGGCAAACGGTACGTTGATGTCAAAGCCCGCTTCTTTCGCGGCCAATTCCACACCCAGGTTACCGGCCAGTACAATCACATCGGCAACGCTGACGTTACTTTCAGCGGCAATGCCTTCCAGTACAGACAAGACACGAGCGAGTTTTTCTGGCTCGTTACCTGCCCATTCATTTTGTGGGGCAAGGCGAATACGTGCGCCGTTTGCGCCACCGCGTTTATCTGAACCACGGTATGTACGGGCACTGTCCCAAGCGGTCGATACCAAGTCACTGACGCTAAGATCGGTTGAGGCAATTTTCGCTTTCACCGCCGCTACATCGTAATCGGTACGGCCAGCAGGAACAGGATCTTGCCAGATTAGCTCTTCAGCCGGTACGTCTGGACCCAAGTAACGTGCTTTAGGGCCCATATCACGGTGAGTCAGTTTGAACCAAGCACGCGCAAAAATATCAGAGAAGTGATCAGGATCGTTGTAGAAACGCTCTGAGATCACGCGGTAGTCTGGGTCCATTTTCAGAGCCATATCCGCGTCGGTCATCATTGGGTTACAACGCAAGCTTGCATCTTCTACGTCAGCAGGCTTGTCTTGCTCTTCGATAGACACCGGTTCCCACTGCCATGCACCCGCTGGGCTCTTAGTCAACTGCCAGTCGTGGTTCAGTAGCATCTCAAAGAAGCCGTTGTCCCATTGTGTTGGGTTGGTTGTCCATGCGCCTTCAATACCACTGGTAACCGTATCACGGCCAATACCGCGAGAAGTATGGTTGTTCCAGCCTAGGCCTTGCTCTGTTACGTCTGCGCCTTCTGGGTCTTTACCCAGATTTGCCGCATTACCGTTACCGTGTGCTTTACCCACGGTGTGACCACCGGCAGTCAATGCGACGGTTTCTTCGTCATTCATACCCATACGAGCAAAGGTAACGCGCATGTCTTCCGCGGTTTTTAGCGGGTCTGGGTTACCGTCAACACCTTCTGGGTTCACGTAGATAAGGCCCATCATTACCGCTGCCAATGGATCTTCAAGATCACGGCCATTGGAGTAACGGCTGTTTTCTGCATCGCTGGTGGCTAGCCATTGTTTTTCAGAACCCCAGTACACGTCTTTTTCTGGTGCCCAGATATCTTCACGACCAAAGCCGAAGCCGAAGGTTTTCAGACCCATTGATTCATACGCAATGGTACCCGCTAGTACGATCAAATCAGCCCAGCTGATTTTGTTGCCGTATTTTTGCTTGATCGGCCAAAGCAGACGACGCGCTTTATCCAAGTTCGCGTTATCAGGCCATGAGTTCAATGGCGCAAAACGTTGGTTACCGGTGTTTGCACCACCACGACCATCATATGTACGGTAAGAACCGGCTGAGTGCCATGCCATACGCACCATCAAACCGCCGTAGTGACCCCAGTCTGCTGGCCACCATTCTTGGCTGTTGGTCATTAGCGCTTTCATGTCTTCTTTAAGCGCTTCTACATCTAACTTTTGTACTTCTTCGCGGTAGTTAAAGTCAGCGCCTAGGGGATTGGTTTTGGTATCGTGCTGGTGAAGAATGTCGAGGTTTAGCGCATTGGGCCACCATGCAACATTGGATGTTTCAGAGGAAGTCATTGCACCGTGCATGACAGGACATTTGCCGCCTGTGTTATTGTTATGTTGGTTCATGTTCACTCCATTCCCTTATTTTGGGGATTTATTCAGCGAAATACACACAAAGTAAAATTTCGCTTATTCTTTTGATTGGGTTAGTCGAAGCCGATTTATTGCGATTATTGATAGATTAATTTGCAACATTTATATGCTAAAAATGCAACCAATACTGTGACAACTTCGTCTTTATGGAGTGAACAATACGCCTCGTCTTATCAAGAGAAAACGCGTTATTTCCTATTAGATTGATAGGTAAAAGTAATTAATCATACAAATGGAGGGTGTGTACACCCTGTATGGTCGTAGATGATGGACAAATCACCACACCCCAAAACCATGAGCTCGCACTCGGTGTTTCCCAGCGTCCCGGGTTATTTTTGGCTTGATAACAACTGTCTTTATAGCTAACCACATCACCATTTTCGACTTCTGTGACGCCGGGAACAAACTCAATGACAGGATCCGGCGTTTCGGGGTCTGTCGGCACATCTGGGTCAGTCGGTATTGAAGGGTCAGTCACACAGTCAACAACGTCCCAAAACCATGAGCCTTCTTTAGGTGTCTCCCAACTACCCGGGCTGTTTTTCGCTTCAAAGCATTGATGATTAAACGAGTAAATATCACCATTGTTAGCTTTCGTTTGGCCAGGAACAAATTCAATGACAGGATCCGGCGTTTCGGGATCGGTAGGTATGTCAGGATCGGTAGGTGGATCAATGTCTGTTGAATCCCCAGGCAATAACTGCCAATCATCAAGATAAGCCGATAGATAATCAGTACGAATACCCGTCGTTCCCTCGGCTAATAGCGCATTATTTACTGATAATATCTCTGTGCCATCCAGAGTCAGAGTCAATGTATTTTCCACTGCCGAAAAGTTAATAGTATACCATTGACCCGCCGCTAGTTTTCCATCTTTGTCCAAGTAACTCCTCGCACCATTCGTTAATTTAGTTTGTGCAAGGGTCGTATATTTCCCTTGGTATTTCACTTTAATGGTTACGTTACCGTCATAACGAACAGAGGCCACATATAAATCATCAGAGGTTTGGTAACGCGCAAAAGCATGTAAACCCGACCATGCTGGAATAGAAGACCCGTTTTTCCACGTTTTAATATACGCGCGATATTGATTCATTTGGTCGGTATACTTTATTTCGTTACCATTGTGATCTTTACTGATTGAGACTACACGGAATACTTTATCGTCAGTCCAGCCTTGCTTCAAACCGTCTACATATTTGGACGCTAAACATCCAGACGTTACATCAAAATGGGGGATGGAGCTTTTATCATTTGAGCACTCTAACTGCTGTCCATCAGAGTAGCTTGAAAAATCTTCGCCTTGCCATTGCAAACTTTCAGATGCAGGCCCACTAACATAAGGCCCTTCACTTTCAGGGTATGCATCATAGAATGCGGCAGCAGAACTGCTTACTGTAAGTAAAAAAAATGTACTGAGGTGACAACATATTCTTTTAAGTTTGAATCGATTGTTCATTGTTACATCCTTATATTATTATTGTTGTTTCACAGATTGATCCATTTTCACTATGCCGGATTGGATACGCCCGGCAAAGCGAGCTCAATCCTTCAATATCTTGAGTGCGAGATAGATTGAAAAATAATGAAACACAGTGTGTATATCATCAATAACTTTGAAGCCACGGAAACACAAAAGAACAAGTTGGTACAGGCAGGGCGAAAAGAATAAGTGCGAATTACTGGTCATTCTATTGATAAATATATGCGGGATAAAAAAGAGGCTGTCACACCTCTTTATTCTATGTATTAACGGGGATTATTGCTTTTTGATCAACGCCTTTACCACATCTAAGGTATACAGCTGACAATCAACGGCTGTCTGTGGATCAAAATCTTGCTTGTGTTGATCGGTATTAGAAAGAACACGGATACCGACAAAGGGCACTTTATACGCTTGTGCCACCAACGCTGCCGCTGACGTTTCCATCTCTTCAACAGACGTGCCTAGCGTGTTGTGGAACCAGTTGATACGGTCAACTTCTCGGTTCCATTCGTCTGCTGAACCAATCAAGCCTTTAACAACGTTACCCTTTTTGTAAACGTCTGCCTGCGAGTAAGCGATATTAACCAGTTTCTCATCCGCTTTAAATTGTGGGTATTCAACAAACTCACCCTTTTCACGTAATCGCATGGTTACGTCGAAATTTTGCCATTGGGTCGGGTCGATACCCTGGCCTTTTTCTTTAAAGGACGTTTTGTACGCACCCATGTTGAAGCTAGCCTCACCCACCACAATATCACCACGGTACAGTTTCGGATCATGCCCGCCAGACGTGCCTTGGTTGATGATGTATTTTGGATTGAAATGCTCAATACCGATCGTGGTGGAAGCCGCCGCGTTTGCTAGGCCGACTTCCGTGCGAGAAACGACAACCGGATAGCCGTCGATTTCACCTTGCCAAAACGTCCAAGAACCGACTGTCGTTTCCTTAGATTCTTTCAGTGCTGCAACAAGCGTGCTGGTTTCAATGTCCATCGCACCCTGTACCAAGATAGGTTGCGGGGCAGCAAAAACTGAAAAAGACACAACAACAGGGGCAAGAGCAATCAAGCGCATAAACATAACGACATACTTATCAATAAAAAAGAATGCGTAATTTACCGATAGCAAACGTTTGCGTCAATCGTGTTACGTTATTTTTCGCCAAAATATCACGCTTACTCAGCATGAAATTCAGCAATGACGTGAATCTACCTACGCGTTAGCCTTCGTACAACTCCAGCGGTAAACCATCTGGATCGCTAAAAAACGTGAATCGCTTGCCAGTCAGCTCATCGGTACGGATAGGCTCGACCGCAATGCCTTGCGCCTGCAAATACGCAGCCACAGCTTCCACGGACTTCACCACAAAGGCCAGATGCCTTAACCCTTGCGCTTCCGGTTGAGACACACGCTTAGGCGGTTCGGGAAAAGAAAATAGTTCAATTTGATGGCCATTAGGCAGCGCCAAATCCAACTTGTAGGACTGCCTGCTCTCGCGGTACGTCTCCGCAATCACTTTCAACCCTAATACCTCGGTATAGAACACTTTCGATCGCGAATAATCCGAACAAATGATCGCAACGTGATGAATACTTTCTAACAACACCTAACGACTCCTTCCCTAAAAGACCAATCCCAATGCCTTTAAATCTGCTTCACATTGGGCAGCGTTGGCAAACTGAATCGCAGCCATGCCCACCGCTTCTGCGCCTTGTACGTTATGCGGCATGTCATCAATAAACACGGTTTCTGCGGGGACTAAATGATAATCAGACAGCAAGGCATGATAAATCTCAGGCTGAGGCTTCAATACGCCTTCTTCTGCTGACACGGTCGCGCCATCAAATAACGGCCAGAAGGTGTACGTCGCTTTTAAATGCGCCACAATATCATGCACGTTATCGGTTAAGGCATACACGCCGCACCCCGCCGCTTTCACCCGTTCAATCAAATCCACCGTGCCATAAATCAGCAATTGGGTATGCTTCACGTAATAAAACAGCCGGTCGGCATCCAGTGCGGAAAACCCAAGATCCTGCTGATACTGCGCTTTGGCCTCTGCCTCGGTAATCAGGCCTTTATTGAGGTTCAGCCAGGTATCGGATTGGAAAATCGTCCGCGCCTTAGCTTCCACCTGTGCGTAGTCTGTGTCACCGAACGTGAGGCGTGCAATCTCCAAGGGCGACCAGCGCACCACCACGTTACCAATATCAAAAACCACCTGTTTAATCGGACCTGCTGCCATGGTGTCATCCTTTACTTGTGATAATTCGCATTACATCAAAACACATTACGATTGGGAAAAATACTGGCATGCCACCAAGATTACGCCTCAGCATCAATAGGCAAATCAAGAGACAATAGACAAAGGATTAGCAACATGTCCGATAAAATCGCCGCACTTTGGTGCGCATGTTTTTCATTGGTGATGACGTATTAAATTGAATCATGCGCCCTAGCGTCCATTGCTCGTACCATGCCACACCGTATAATTCATCGTCACTTAAACGGGCAATCAGTAACTGTATGTCGCTCACCGTCGATTCAAGTTCAGCAAGCAACGCTTCATATTCCCAGTCACGGTAAGCTTGATGAAAACTTCCGGCGAGTGATCCTAGCTGATTCCACTTGTACCCCGTTTCAGGAAAATCCACGTGCTGATTATTGGCTTTTCGATGATGCCATTTAAGCACGAGTTTTCCCCAACCGATCAAATATGCGGCGGTGTCACTCACACTAATAAGCGTACCTTTAACGTTTCCTTCTACACCCGGCTGACGCGCGAGATCGGCCGGAATAGCGCGATAATCCGCCATTAATTTGGGAAATATTGTATTAATGGCTAATGCCAATTCATCCTTGTTTTGGGGTACGGAAGACATATCTCTCTCCATTAAAATGGCTTGTGGGGAGAGCCCCACCATGGCGAACGGTTCGCATCGACAAAGGAATAAAATTGAACAAAAATCACTCACTCAGTATCCATGGGGACGATCTGGCTAGCAATGCACTGAATCACAAAATCATTATCTTTATGAAAACTCAGGGGGCGATCAAACGTTCTTGCAACAGTTGCAAATATCCCGCCCTAATCATGGACAAAGGATGCGGTGTAGGGCTTTCGCTGTAAGAAATGCCCATCAATAGGTATGGGCATAACCGGTGAATACTGAGAGGTGGTATTGGGGATGAGATACGGGAAAAAAACGAACACTCGGCAAGAATAAAAGTCTTACTGTGTCTGCTCGACCACCGAAGACGTCGCGGCAGTTTTTGCCTGCAACCACAGACCGGTGGCTTTCATCAGATAACCAAATACGCCACCTAAGATCAGAGACGGAACCACAAGCTGCCAATTCCCATCCGCTGCAAACGTGGCGCATGAGCCAATGAAGGTACCCGGGATGAATGCTAACCATGCTTGCTTGGCTTGAATACACATAAAGAATGCCACAATCGCCGTAATGACATAGCCTAGGATCTCTAACCCTGCGTAGGTGGACCCGTAGATGATCACCATGGCCCAAAACACACCAGACATGTTAGTGATTAGGCTGATTGCCAAACCTTTTAAGCCACTTGTCGGGGAGGCAAAGTAACTGGTGCAGCCAAGAAAGCCCGCCCAAGAGAGCAGACCCAGGGATATCGCGATCCAGCCCCACACACCAGAGAGAATGCCCGTCGTAATGGAGATAGCTAAAAGAGTTGTCATGGTATGCTCACCCGCTTGCCAGTCTCGCACCCGCTGAATTTAAGCGCTGGGTTCGAGAGCTGCTTTCATAAATTGAAATCAAGCAGCCAATACTAGGCCATGTAGGGTTAACACTTCGGTGATCTTGATCACACAAGAGATCATTTCATTGCATGATTTTCACGCTGAAATGTGGCATTTGTGATCTTTCTCAAGCAGATACCATCATTCTCTCTCCCTATGTCTAGATTAATCTTTACTCATAGACAAAATGCCAGACACATGATTTTCCATAGCGGCATATGCACAGCGACAATAACGCATATTAATGGTAAACGCGCTAAAGAAAACCGTCATGTCTACTTGCTTATATAAATAAGCTAATCGAATGAAGATTAAATTTAAAGTTATTCTGAATAACATGAATCTGTGTCAACTACGAAATGGATACGTTTCTAAAAACAATGGTTCTATCTTTTCCATCAAATCGTAGTTTCAAGTATAAGGCTCTAATTATTTTAGCCGAACTAACTTCAGTTGTTTCAAATGCCATATTTATGGTAGCCTTAGTATCAACTGGAACCGAAATAGAACCTATATATAAGTTATCATACGATTGTGTACCAGAGAGAAATTCTGTCACTTCTGCATTATTACCTTCACTATCTATTAAATGAGATTTGTGGCCTCTAGAAAAATACATATCCTCACCTAAGTTATACACTCCCATTGAACAAGAAATTTTAGTCCCTGACCTAGAACAAGAATTTAGCTTAAACTCAATTCCAGACTGCTTCATAACACTACCGTACTTATATTCCGACTCAGCATTAATAAATGGAGCAAACGTGAATTTTGGCGCGTTAAACTCACTGCCCAAAATTGGGAAAGCAAAAAAGCCAAGTATTGCTGATATATAGAAAAACTTCACTTTACCTTTACTTAGCTCTCCTGATACAGCTGTTTTACCAATGTTAACCAATGTAAGAAATAGAACTACATAAACTAAAGCTATAAATGCTCTATAAGTGCCAACACCACCACCTATAGACTGTTGAAGAAAGTCAACGATATCAATATTGAACATTCCAAATATTGTATACCAAGTTACGATAGTAGTTGGTACAATAACACCCAAAATATTTATTATTTTTTTCATTATCGTTCCTATTCGCTCAAATACAATATGGTAAAAATTAATTCTATATACCAACTCTCATCCAACTCAGCCACACTTGGTGGATTTGTATAAGAATGCTATTCATTCTACCCTATCACTGTTTGTTTATTACTTTGATATACAGAAGGACTTTATTTATGTAAATTCAGATAGTGATCTAACGTTCTTGTAACGTTTGCATACATCCCATCAGTTCTCATTGACATTGCACTGCAATCAATCACGAAAGTAAACGTTATAAAGACAAGCAAGCGATGTAATAGTCGTTAGTATCGAATTACAGCTTTTCACTGAACGCCCCACAGCGGTTGCATTTGTACCCATGCTTGTAAAAGAACAATGGAAAGCCAAGAAAAATAAACACCAAGAAAGCGGGTCGTTTACCTTTTGTATGGGCCGACAAGTCACGACTTCCACAGTTTGGACAAGTATCCAGTGACTCGCCAACAACAGCCTCATTCTCCAACGATGCTGAAAAGTCGCCGTTGAGTATTTGTGTGGCCGCGTCTAAGTCACCTTCTGCCACCATCAGTCGCACGCCTCCCATTGCATCAGAATATAGCCACTGGGTATTCACCGTGTGCTCATCTGCGATGTAACTGTCTATGCCTGCACCATCTAGGCTGGCTTTCGCAATATGTGCTTCATGAGGGAAATAAAATCGGGCAACAACAATCACAGGTTACTCCTCTTGGGACGAAAACATAGCCAGAAATTAGCGATTGACGCCATAGTCGTTTGTTCGTTGCCCATCTCAAAGGCTAGTGCTAACATTTGTACACACACCAACAGAGGATTACGTCATGGATACTAGAATTCAATTTCGTGTTGATGAAGAAACAAAACGCCTAGCTCAACAAATGGCTGAGAGCCAAGGTCGCACTCTGAGTGATGCATGCCGTGAACTTACTGAGCAACTCGCTGAACAACAAAGAAAAACATTGTCTCACGATGCATGGCTAACTGAACAAGTAAACCTAGCATTTGAGAAGTTTGACTCAGGAAAGTCCGTTTTCGTTGAGCACCAAACTGCTAAATCTCGAATGGAAGAGCGCAAAGCCAGAATCCGTAATCGAGGTAAGCAATGATTTTATGGGAAGAAGAGTCACTTAATGATCGTGAAAAGATCTTCGAGTTTCTCTATGACTTCAACCCTGATGCGGCAGAAAAAACTGACAACCTCATTGAAGCAAAAGTAGAAAACTTGCTTGAACAACCTTTAATGGGTGTACAACGAAATGGCATCCGCGGACGATTACTCATTATTCCTGAGATTTCGATGATTATCTCTTACTGGGTAGAGGGCGATATCATCCGAGTTATGCGTGTACTCCACCAGAAACAAAAATTCCCTACGGATTGATTGCTTCCTCTGGGGAACTAACGAATGACATGGACTCCCCCTCATCCAGACTCTGCCACACTTGAAGAGTCAAACACGATATATGTTCGGAGGTCACCATGTCACTTTCACTCTATGGCATCGATTTAGCCAAACATAGCTTCAGTATCCATGGCGAAGATGCAACAGGCAAGGTACTGATCCACAAAAAAATAGCGTGATCTAAGGTTCTTGTAACGTTTGCACACCTATCGCCCGCTATCATCGGAATGGAAGCCTGTGGTAGTGCAATAACAGCAGCGCAGAGGAGAGATGGCAGCCATGAGACAGCAAAACAGCTAACTCATTGATAAGTCGACATTCACGTGCTTATCTCGGCATCGCTCGTCTTGAGAAAAAGACTGAACGATGTTCCCACCAAACCCAATCGCACAATTTACTCTATAAAGAAGCATCGGGCTTGTTCAACACCCGGGATTTAGTGTTGGCTGCGCAACACCTTAATCCTTATTTGTTAGGTTTACACCGCAAACATCTACTATTTATTCAATAACTTATAACCATTACTTATCCACTCTTCAGCAATTTCTTTCTTTGTGTGTGACGTATAAAATGCGAAAAGCTCTAGATGTTCGATACGCTCTAAAAACGGTTTTAAGTTTGAGAACTTGCCCAAGCGATTGCTTTTAAAACGACTTAGGCGCTGCGCATGGTTTAAATTTTCATACGCATCGCTACTGAATGTGTAAACCAATTTCTCTGAAGTTAGTACGACCACTAAAACTAGCTTTTCCTTGCTCATTGTATTCTCCTTATCTGTATTTGAAACATCTTCCATCGGCGTGGGTACCCGGAAACCTAACGAATGACATGGATCCCCCTCATCTTGCTCTACCACATTAGATGAGACAGTTTCGATAAAATCTTGGAAGCCACCCTATCACTTTCAATCTATGGCACCGATTCAGCCAAACATAGCTTCAGATTGGCTTGTAGTGGTCAACCATTTCCGGACAGTAAATTAGTTTGTTTTTCAGCTTTCGCTGGCGGCACACCATCATTGTGACTGTGTGGCCGCTGCCAATTGTAATAGTCCATCAAGTAATAACTGATATCCTTTGAGGCATCTGTCATTGTCATGTATCCGGTTTCAGGAACCCATTCCGATTTCAGGCTTCTGAATAAACGTTCCATTGGTGCATTATCCCAGCAATTACCACGACGGCTCATACTTTGCTTGATTCGATATCGCCACAGCCGCTGGCGGAATAATCGACTGGCATACTGTGAACCTTGATCTGAGTGGAACAGAAGATTTTTAGGCTTGCCCCTAAGTTCGTAAGCCCGATCCAGTGCTTTAATAACCAATGCAGCATCTGGATGGGCCGACATCGCCCATCCCACAACACAGCGTGTATACAAATCAATAATAACAGCGAGGTAGCACCATTTAGAGCCAGCCCAAATGTAAGTGATGTCGCCACACCACACTTGATTAGGGCCACTTACATCGAACTCTCGGTTTAGATGATTTGGGATATCTGGTCGCTCATGAGCTGTCGGTTTATATTTGTGTGCGCCAGGCTGTTTACTTGTTAGCTCCGCTTCTTGCATTAAGCGTCGAACTTTAAACCGTCCAATGCTGTAGCCGTTATCACGCATCATCATCATGAGTGTACGACTGCCCGCCGAACCACGGCTTTCAGTAAAAAGTCGTTTGATTTCACTGCGTAATTCAATACGCTCAACATCTATAGCTCGGTGACGTTGCAGATACTCGTAATAGCTTGAAGATGAGATACCGAAAACGGAACAGACCAATTCAACGGGTTCTTGCTCTTTCAACTGGTCTATCAGCGAATACGTTCTATCTCGTCCGCCATCAAAAGAGCTGTAGCCTTTTTTAATATCGACTTTTCCCGTTCAAGACGGTTAATACGCGCTTCAAGCTCTTGAATTTTTTGTTGCTCAGGGGTTAGTGCTTTGCTTGATGGCGTTTGGCCTTCACGTTCCATTTTTAACTGGTTTACCCATCGACGGAGGACATTTTCACTCACATCCAGTGAGCGGCAAGCCTCCGCAAACGTGTAGCCTTCATCCAGAACCAGACTGGCAGCTTCAAGTTTAAATTCAGCAGAAAAAGTACGACGTTGTTTTGTCATGAAACACCTCTAAAACTAGGCGGTAACTTTACCACCTAAAATGGTGTCCGGGATCATTAAACCACTACAGCTGCTACGCAGCCAAGGAGGATCGCTTTACCCCTTGACACCCCAAAGGCTCATATGTGTTAGTTTTCTAACTCCGGTATCCTCACAAATAATTCTCTATCATCTCGAACAGTATTGCTTTCAAACTTATCTCTAATAGGTTGCCAAAAACGGTTGTAATTATATGAGAACAGATCTTTCAATAGCACCGTGTCAACTTCTTTATTTCTTACCATGGCAGCGACCATCTTATAAAAAGCAGCCACCCGGTTTAACGTTGCAAGATCATCGGCAGAAATGTTTTTTAACTCGTCGCTTTTCACCCCGTGAACAAATTGTTGAACAAGCTCTTCCCAATCATAATGAGATTTGGGAAGATCAGTGAATTTCTCCCACATATACATTCTTCTATCCGCAAAATCTTGGTCTTGATAATAGTCTCTAGATAACTGTAATGTATTGTTTATACGACGATTTTTCCTATTTATTCGATAGTTAATAATAATTGCAGCTGTACCAACAGTAGTGGCAAAGCCAGCAGATAACAATATTGCCAAATAGCTTTCCATTTCAACTCCCTAAAAACTTCCTTTTATAACTCCAATAACCCATACAAAACTAACGAATGACATGAACTCCCCCTCATCCGGCTCTGCCACACTTGATGAGTCAGGTTCGATAAAATCTCGGAGGCCACCCTATCACTTTCAATCTATGCATTGATCTTGCCAAACATAGCTTCAGTATCCATGGCGAAGATATGGCAGGCAAAGGTACTGATCCACAAAAGCCTTCTCTTTCTATAAATTCAGGGGAAGATCTAAAGTTCTTGCAACATTTGCAAATATCTCGCCAGCCCTCATTGGTATTGAAACCTGTGGCGCTTCCTATTATTGGCCGCGTGAACTGACCAAACTCGGCGAACTAAAGCGCTGCGTGTACGTAATCAACTGCTGTTGCTGGGTCTGTTTTATTCCACGCCACCGACGGTGCCGATAACCAAAGCCAAAGCCGTTCGTGTCTGTCCCTGCTGTCAACATGAGATGGCCTGTGTGGGCGTCAGCCGACCGAGATAGCCGAAAGGCGAACAGAATAAGGATAATGGTGCAATGGTAAGTAGCGCAGAGGAGAGATGACAGCCAAGAGACAGTGAAAACAGCTAACTCACTGATAATACGGCATTCAAAGTATTATCTTGGCATCGCTCGTCTTGAGAAAAGAGGCAGAGCGATGCCCCCTTCAAACCAGATCGCACAATTTACTTTATAAAGAGGCGTCGGGCTTGTTCAACACCCGGGATTTAGTGTTGGCTGCGCAACACCTTAATCCTTATTTGTTATACGTTTACTCAAAGGCTGCGCAGTTAAAACCTTGTAGCATCAACCCTGTTTCGTTGTTTATTTTGCTGTTACTGACTTTGTTCTGTTTAACAAATGAAGAGTATTCTTGGTCGATACGGTTTAATGGCTTTCCAAACAATACACGCGTGTTGCCACCTTGCATTGCAATAACTTTATGCCCCCAAACTGGATCTGCTTCTAGCAACAGATTATCTTTAATTTCTGTTACTTTGTATTCCACAGCTATGTTTCTATTTTTGTTTATTACATAAACACTATCACCAACTTGAACTTGGCTATATTCCTCCCAGCCATGTTGAGAGCTTTCTAAGTCAAAGAATGCACCCGCGCCATATATCTTCGCATGGCGCCGATCCGCAATGTTAGAAACTAAATACTTAGGCATATTTCCCTCCGAAACGTA